>JAKSOY010000356.1 GCA_024405255.1 Kiritimatiellia bacterium | reverse complement strand
AACGGTCTATGGCCTTGTTTTGGGCTATCTTGGCGAGGAGCGAGTGAAACGCGCCTTTCTTTTCCTTGTCGTACTGGTAGGTCGGCATCATCTTCGCGATGTCGATCATTGTCTCGCTGACAATCTCTTCGGCGTCGGCGTGAGACATCGAAGGGTACTTCTTGAGGACAACGCCTTCGAGGAACGGCGCGTAGTCGCGGTAGAACCGCGCCCAACGGCTCTCGCTTCCCGCGGCAAGTCCCTTAAGCAATGTTTCGGTTGTGGTCAGCATGAAGATGTTGTGATGTATTTGTCACCGACCGAGCAACAGTTGGTCTGCAGGCAAGAGGTGGTCAAAGTAGTTGTCAGATTCAAGTTGCGCTGACAGTGTTCCGTCGAAAACAAGCACGGTGCGGATCGATTGGTTTCGTCGTTTCGGAAGATTGGCGATCTTGCGATCCATCTCATGTTCGATTTCCGCTCCGATTTCATGCTTGCGCTTGACCTCAATCGTATAGAGTGCGCGTTCGGTCCCGATCAGAAGGTCGATCTGACAGCCTTTGCCAGGGTGACCTCTTTCCACTTTCCGATAGGGCGCGGCGAATTTGACCAGTGAGCCGCCCAATTTCAAGGCGGGTATCAGGAGCGTCAGGTTGTTGACGACGAGATTCTCGAATTGGAGCCCGAGGATGGCGTTCCAGCCCGGAATGCGGTCAAGTCCAGCGAATCTGAATGCGCCTCTTTCGATCAGCACCTTGTTCGGGCGGATGACGCGCAGATAGAAGCGGACGTAGTTGTCCCGTATGCGATAGACGATGCGTTTGGTTGCATCGCCGTTGCGAATGTCAACATCGCCTGTCGCTTCGACAAATCCGGCCAGTGACAATTCCGCGAGATGGCGCGAGAGATGTCCGTTTCGAGATGTTCCCAGCCGGGTCGCCAGTTCGGCGGATGTCGCCGGAGAGGCATCCATGGCCTCGAGGATCTTGCGTTTGTCGTCCGCGCTTGCGCCGAACACGTCACTGAATATCTGCTCGAAGTCCTTGAAGAGCAACCCGTCGGGCGAAAAGCAGAGACGGCGGACATTTTCCTCGACGGATTGACGCGGGTCGATTTCCTCTAGATAGCGCGGAATGCCTCCGGTAATCGAGAGGATGTCCAGCACCTCTCGAGAGGATACGTGTGATGCTCGTCTGCCCCAGAACTTTAGGCAGACGTCTGGCGGCAGTTCGCGAATGACCATGTCAGAGGATATGCGCCCGACAAATCCGGTGCTCTTCAGGATCTCGTCGCTAATCCAGGCGGACACGCTGCCACAGAGGACGACGATGAGATTCTCGTTTTTGTGAAAAAGATTGTCCCATGCGGTTTTGAGATAGCCGGAAAAGGTCGGATCGTATTTGCCCATCCAGGAAATCTCGTCCAGCAGCAGGACGGTGCGAACGGCGGGATTGATGGCATCGTTGATAAGGTGAAATGCATCGAACCAGTTTTCGGGAATTTTCACATCTTCCCCGGACATCTTTGAGAGTTGCTCGGCGATGGCGCGAAGCTGTGTGGCGTTGTTGACTCCCTTAGCAGGAGGAACGCCTTCAAGCTTGATGAACCGAGCCTTACTACGGTTTGCAAATTCGGCTATCAAGCGGCTCTTGCCGACTCGGCGACGTCCACGACAAGTAATCAACGAGGATGGGTTTACTTTCCCCCAATGGTGCAATAATGAGTCAAGTTCTTCCTCTCTTCCGAAAAACATCGTTTTCTCCTATGTTCGCGTTTGGCTTGAATTATCTCATAATTATGCTGATAAGTCAATAGAGTTGGGCGCATTATTGCTATTAATGCCTAAGATGCGCCCAGTTATGCATTCTGCGTAAGATTTCGCCCTGCTACGACGAGTTGGTAGCGGTGGGGTGGAGAACCTTTGCCGCGAAAGGAACGTTGGGGAGCGGGCGGTTGGTGAGATTTTCATAAAACAGGTCAGACCTGTCCGGCCCGGAGATGACGAGATCGCGTCATTTTTTGCTATAATAACCAACCATGAGAAAGGGAATCATACTTGCGGGGGGCGCGGGGACGCGGCTTCATCCGCTCACTCGCGTCGTGTCGAAGCAGTTGCTGCCTGTCTACGACAAGCCAATGATCTTCTATCCGCTCTCGACGCTGATGCTCGCCGGCATCCGTGAGGTGCTGATCATTTCAACGCCGTTGGACCTGCCGTTGTTCGAGCGGCTTCTTGGCGACGGTTCCGACCTCGGCATGAAGTTCTCCTACAAGGTGCAGGAGGTCCCGAACGGGCTCGCTCAGGCGTTCGTCCTCGGTAAGGAGTTCATTGGCGACGACGACGTCTGCCTCGTCTTGGGGGATAACATCTTCTACGGTGCGGAGCTGCCGCGGATGCTGAAGGCGGTCAACGACGCGAAGACGCCGACCGTGTTCGGCTATCGGGTGGCGGATCCCCAGCGCTATGGTGTCGTCGAGTTCGACAAGGAGGGCCGGGTCGTTTCGCTTGAGGAGAAGCCCGAGCTGCCGAAGTCGAACTATGCCGTCGTCGGGCTTTACTTCTATCCGAACTCGGTCGTGAAGATCGCCGAGGGGCTGAAACCGTCCGCCCGCGGCGAATACGAGATCACGGACGTCAACAAGGAGTACCTGCGGCGCGGCGAGCTCCAGGTCACGCTCATGTCGCGCGGCTTCGCGTGGCTTGACACGGGCACGCATCAGTCGCTCGCTGACGCCACGAACTTCGTCCGCGCCATCATCGAGCGCCAAGGCCTACAGTTGAGCTGTGTCGAGGAGATCGCCTGGAACCGCGGCTGGATCGACGATGCCCAACTGAAGAAGTTGGCCGACGGCTACGGCAAGTCGAGCTACGGGCAGTATCTGAAGAATTTGGTTTAGTTTTTGGGACGTAGGGCGTTTGTCTTCCGGTAGAATGTTTTTCCCATGTCGGACTTCGTACATCTTCATCTTCATACCACCTATTCGCTGCTGGACGGGCAGTGCCAGCTGAAGCCGCTCGTGGCGCGGGCGAAGGAACTCGGGATGCCCGCGCTCGCGGTCACGGACCACGGCAACCTCTTTGCGCAGAAGGCGTTCTACGACGAGGCGCGCAGCCAGGGCCTGAAGCCGATCCTCGGTGTCGAGGCGTACGTGACCTCGACGGGCGACTACACGACGCGTGAGAAGAGCGAGAGGCGCTTCCACCTGTGCCTCCACGCGAAGAACCTCGTCGGTTACCACAACCTCGTGCGCATCATGTCCGAGGCGCACATCCACGGTTTCTACCACAACGCGCGCATCGACCACACCCTCATCGAGAAGTATCACGAGGGTCTGCACTGCTCGTCCGCGTGTATCGCGGGCGAAGTCGCCTACTACCTCGACGACTCGACGAAGGGCGGGAACAATCCCGCGAAGGCCG
>JAKSOY010000355.1 GCA_024405255.1 Kiritimatiellia bacterium | reverse complement strand
GTGAAGGACGACGAGAACGTGATCTCGATTACGAGCGACCAGCAGATGGTCCGCAGTCCCGTCGCGCAGTTCAACGTGCAGGGCCGCATGGCGCAGGGCGTGAAGCTCGTCCGCCTCTCGGAGGGCGCGGTTCTCGTGAGCGTCTCGGTCTGCGAGGGCGCGGAGGGCGAGGCGCCTGCCGCGATCAGCGCGGACGACATCCTGAATTCTTTCACCACCAACGAAGGAGAAACAAAATGATGAAATCCACGAAGGCGATGGCGATCGCGCTTGCGGTCGGTCTTGGTTTCAACGGTCTTGCGAACGCAGAGGAGCGCGCCTGGGCGTGGTCCCCGCTCGGCATCGGCATTGCGGCGCCCGTGCAGCTGCCGTTTATCGAAAGCGACGTCTACGGGATCCGCATCGGCGGTCTCTTCGGCTACAATCACGATGTCTACGGCATCGACGCGGGTCTCGCGGAGATCTGCTCCGGGAACTTCGCCGGCATCCAGGCCTCGGCGATGAGCTGGACCGAGGGCAATGCGTACGGGCTTCAGTTCGGGGCGCTCGCGAACGTCGTCAACGGTGACTCGGTCGCCCTTCAGGCCGGTCTTGTCAACGCCGACTGGGGTGATGCCGGCGGTCTTCAGCTCGGTCTCGTCAACTACAACTCCACCTACAAGGGGATTCAGTTCGGCGGCATCATCAACTGGAACGATCTCGCGTCCTACGGCCTTGAGATCGGTCTCGTCAACGCGAACCAGGACGAGTACTTCGGCTGGGCGTTCGGCGCCCTTGTGAACCACTCCGACAAGTTCCGCGGCTTCGGGCTCGGCCTCATCAACACGGCCTACGACGTCCGCGGCTGCCAGATCGGCCTTGTCAACGCCTGCGATACCATGCACGGCGTCCAGTTCGGCCTCATCAACATGATCTGCGAGTCGAAGCTCCCGATCATGACGATTATGAACGCGTGGTTCTGATCCTACGGCGACTGATACCTGAACGGATCGTTTTGCTTTTGCTGCAGGCCGTAGCAGGCCCCTTTCAGCGCTTCGAACGTCTCGTAGCCGCCCTTGACCGTTTCCCATTTGCGGTGGTTCATGTTCCAGACTGCGCGGGCGGCGTTCGAAAGCGTGAATGCGTCGCGTGACTTGCCGTCGAGCACAATCGGATGGGCCATCGTGTAGTCGATGACTTCGATGAGCTGAGACCGCCGCGGTTCGCCTACCGTGACAGCCGCGTAGGGATCTTCCTTCGCCTGGCGGAAGAGGGCGACGATCTTTTCCTTCGCCGGTTTCAGGCGGTCGAAGAATGACTTCTGCCGGCGGTCCATGTTGGCGACGGTGCGCGTGTTCGCGTCGACGGACGACTTCATTTCGTCGATCTTTGCCGACAGATCCTTGACGGCCTTTCCCATGGCATTCGGCTCCGGCGTGCCGCCGTTTTCCTGCCAGTTCAGAATCGCGCGGTACATCGTCTTGTGCCGCCGCTCGTAGTTCGACAGTGCGCCGGCCTCGGCCGATGTGCCGATCGCCCGCATCAGCAGCGAGAAACCCATGCGGCACTTGCCGATCTCCCGGAGCGGAAACACCCTCTCCAGCAGTTCGAAGAAGATGTCGGCGCAGAGGTGCAGCATCCGCAGCTCTTCCGCGACCGCCGACGGGACGGACGGCATCAGCCCACGGGCCTCGGCTGACAGCTTCACGAGGTTTTGGAGGTCCTGCGGCAGCTTTGCGTTGTAGCCGAACGTGCCGCGGGCGTCAACTCGGATCTGCGCCTCCGGATGGTACCTCTTGTCGACCAGGATGAAATACAGCGCACGCGACAGGTAGCGTCTGGCGAGGATCAGCGCCTGCCGCCTCAGCAGTGCGGCGGCCGCTGCCGCAGGGTCTGGCACTGCGGCAAGCGGCTTCTTCACGGTCTCCGACAGGTCATGGTATGTGTCGGCGAGAAAGGCGTAGCTCTCCCGAGACAACGCCTCCTCGGGGACGTCTTCGGCGGACATCGAGAAGATCACTTGCTGGTCGGTTGCGGTTTCCATGAGCCGTCATTATACCAAATCTCCTCCTACGGCTGTGCGGCGAGGACGACGACCTTGGCGACGCTGCCCATGTGCTCCGAGTCCTTCAGCGAGCAGGACCGCCTGACGTCGCGGTACCACGGGTCGAAGCGGACCGTCACCTTCCTGCCGACGACCTCCTCCGGCCTGATGGCGTGAAACCACCTGACGCGGATGTGGTTGTCGTCCCATTCGACGAAGCCCTCGTTCTCGATGATCGTGCCGTCGTCCCAGGTCGCCGGCGTGCCGTCCGCATTGAAGTTGAAGGTGTGCCCCAGCGTTTTCCCGTCCGGCAGGTGCAGCCGCACGGTGTCGCCGCAGGTGAGCGTGAGGTCATGTCCGACGATGACGATGTCCTCGCCGAACTTGAGCTCGCCCTTTTCGCCGCCGGGCCAGGTGACGTAGTCGATGCGGCCGCGCGGCTTCGGGCGCACGTTGACCGGCGGCGTCAGGCGCTTCATCTTCTTCAGTCCCTTGCGGGCGCCCAGGTTCAGGATGAACCGGTGTCGGGTCGGGTCGAATTCCTCGTCGATGCGGCTGAAGCCGCCCGTGATCGCGGCGGAGACGTCGAAGAGGTCTCCGAAGCGCCGCGGCTGTCCGTCGGCCAGCACGTTTTGGGCCATGTGCTCGAACGCGCTTTCGACGTAGTACCGAATCTCGGTCGGACAAAGTCCGGTTGCCTCCGCGATTTCCGGCACGGCGTCGATTGGCTGGTCGACGTGTTTCTCGATGATGGCGTGGTATGAATCGCCCTTGACCAGCGGACCGCCGTCCTTGGCCAGGCGAAAGCGAATTTCCCTCTCGATGTTTTCCATAGTTACTCCTTTCGAAATGATGCAAGTCGTACCTGCAAACGGTCGAACACCTGCCTCTTGACGGCGAACGTCCTATCTTTTGACGGTGTAGGTCCTGCCTTTTCAGCGTTCAAAGGCAGGTCCTTTGCCGCTGAAAGGTAGGTACTTCGCCATTGGAAGGTAGGCCTTTTGCCTTTGTGCGCGAGGCAGTCGGGCGAACGGACTGTAGCAGATCTGCTTTCTCATCGTTTCATGTTCGTGTTTAGCGTTTATACTCAATTAACCTCATTCGATGTCTGCGAAACATTCGCATTCCCTTCGCATTCCTTTCGCATCTATTCGCAAAAGCGAACGGAATGCGAAGGGAATGCGAATGTCGAAATGGCTTATGCGGCCGTTTTAAGCGTTATGATCACCTTTCGGCGATCTATCCTCTCTTCCTCAATTTGGTCGCACATATGGAGTGTCAACAGAATGCGACGCAACATTGACGAATCGACATGAAGGTTTTTGAGTAAAACAGATTGCTCCATCTGTCCGCCGTGTTTGGCGAGCAGTCCGATCGCGCGTTTCTTCAGTCGGTCGAAGTTGCCTTCGGCGATG
>JAKSOY010000354.1 GCA_024405255.1 Kiritimatiellia bacterium | reverse complement strand
GAAAAGGATGTAGTTGCACCCGATGACGGCGTTGGCGGCGTCGTACGAAATGAAGGAGACGCAATTCAGCTTGCGCTCTCCGCGTGAAAGCCGGTCTTTGGGCAGTTCGAGCGCATCGAGCCGACCCGATACCACGGGACTTTTCCCAAGACGCACACCGTTCAAAAACACCTCCACCGCAGTCGCCCCGACGAGTGTCGCCGCCACCTCCAGACGCGTCTCATCCACGACGGGACGAATCGCGACTTCGTTTCGCACGTAGGGTACGGTCTGTCGCGAACTTTTCAGCGACGCCATCAAGGACTCGACGCTTTCAAACTGACGATCCAGCCAAACGAGGCGCTCGCGCAGATAGTTCTTGTAGATGTTCGTATCGTCGGCATGGGATCGAGTACGCGGCCAACGCGCATCGTTCACCGTCAGCGCCTGGGACAATTGCGCCGCAGCCTGATCGATCGTTCCGCCGTCGCGGGAAAGTTCGCAGAACTTCGGTCGAATCTCCCAATACCGCTCCCAGGCCTTCAGGCAGAAATACGGATCGCTCGCCCACTCCTTGTAGATGGAAGACGAAGTGAAGTTGAGCCAGCTGGACGAATTCCACGTGTTGACGCTGTTATCCCAATCTTTGTTCGTGCACATCCAGGTGTCCGCCGCCTGGGCCGTCGGAATCGTCTGGGACGCCGAGGCGTAGTCGAAGTCCCACACCGGACCCCACATCAGCTTACCGCCGCGGTCGATATAGGCATAGCGGCTTTTCTGGTAGGCGTCGAGGTTTCCATGGAGTTCCACCACCAGCCAATAATTCACCATCGAATCGACATCGGCGTACTCGGACCAATGGCGCCCTTCCGCGGACAGATGCGTCAGCGACGTGCAGGCGTCGAAATAGTTCTGCAAATACCACCGACACCAGTCCATCATCCGCGACGAAGTCTTGAGATACTCCGGCTTCTTCAACACGACCGGAATGGACAGATTACCGGCGCCGGCCGTGAACTTCGAAATGACACCCTGGTTGTTGACGGTGTATTCAAAGAGATAGCCGCCGGAAATGTCAACGGCATCGGCGTTCGCCGCCAACGCGGCGTCGATCGGCGCAAAATTGGTTTCTGAGGCGCCCAATCCCGCCAATTCTCCGTCGGGCGCAACAGCTTCCTCCCAGTCGAAAATGTCCACACGGCCCGTGGCGATGCGGATCGCCTCCATAAAGACGTAGGTGCCGATGTACTCGCCGTTGAGCACGCAGTCGGTCCAGGTGGACCTCATCCCGAGTGAACCGATCTCGTTCGCGAAATCGGCCGCGAGTTTGTTGCGCAGACACGACACGTCGTGGTAGTTAGAAGTCAGAACCCAATGACGGTTCTTCTTGTCCCCCAGGTCGAACATCTTCGTCTTCTCGTCCAGCTTCAGCTTGTAGGACTTCTTGGGATGGGACACCGACGAGTCGCCGCGCACATGGAACTCGAGGCGTCCGTCGTATTGGTGCTTGAACGCGTCGTTGCCCTGTACGAAGAGGCTGCCCGTATGGACCTCCTTGGACGCCGAAGGCGCGCGTCCATCGTCCGTCGTCAGGTAGCACACGGGCAACGACGAGAAAAAGAGGTCCTTCGAGAAGACCGCCTCGGTCGCATTGGAGACGGTGAGCCGCAGCCACCTGCCGTAATCGCGCTCGGTGGGCGTATAGGCGCGGTTGCGTCCAATAGCTCCCGTCTCCCACGTCTTCGCCCAGTTCGCACGTCGCCAAGTAAACGTGTAGTCGGGAACGATGCCGAAGAAAGCCCCCACCGTAGGCTCGAGTTCCTTGCCCACGCGTGGACGATTCGTCTTCAGCTCGATGGCGGTTTTAAGACGGCCGCCGACGAACCGGTCGCCGTCCGCCACCACGAGCGATTTCACCTCGGCCTGTTCGCCGTTACGGGTCAATGTCACCGTATTGGTGACGAACGCAAACGAACCGTCATCGGGCACACGACCTTCCGCCCAGTTGGCGGCCTCGTTCCAGTCGCCGGACGCACCGCCGGTCCAGTGGAAACAGCGTTCCGTCGTACCCGCTTCCTGTCGGCCGGCGAAATCGGAAAACGCCCCCTTGCCGATGAACTCGACTTTCCTTGCCCCCGTCCGTTCGCCGGCGAGGAACCAGATGCGCCCTTCCTTCGTCTGACAAGGCACATAGTCGCCTTGCGGATTCTTGACGAGATAGCGTACCAGGCGATGTCCCTCGACTTCCTTGAACACCATGCGAATCTCGACCCAGGTTCCTTCCACGGGCGGTGCACCTTTCACTGTGGTCCGCTGCCAGGCTCCGCTGCCCCACACCAGATAACCCGGCGTATTCTCAGCGACGAGAACCGGCATGATGCCACCTGCGCCCCCGGGCGGATGGATACCGGTCAGCGACAAGGGACCCACGAGAAGCGGTACATCGATGAGTTCGACATCGTTCGTCGCCGTCTGCGTACTTTCGAAAACAAGCTTACCCGTGACATCCATCGCCTGTCGTCCGACGGCGGCGACATTCGTGGCCGTACCATTCCCGCCGACCTGCCAGTTTCCGCCGTGCGTCCCCTTCGCCCCCACCGCTTCGCCTACAGAATAATCCTCAAAGGACGCGGTGTACAACAGTTCCGCGCCCCAAAGATGTCCACAGGCCAGCAGAAGGAAGATGACACGGCACATTATGGAGTCCCTTCGATCTCCTCGCAGAGTGCAACGTCGCCACTATGGAAGACGACGACGAGGCGGTGCAGGACGACCGTACCACCCTGTTCGCGCAGGTTCCACTTGCGGGCGAGGTCGTGGTCGCTCGCGTAGCGCGCGATCTGGCGGGACGCGTCGTCGCGGATCTTCGCGAGCGCGGCGGGCGAGGCGTCGTCCTGCTGCTTCAGGTACTTGAGCTCGACGAGCGCGGCGTGGCCGATCTGCGGCCAGCGGTTGAGCTGCGGTTCGAACGCGATGTCGACGAACCCGCCGGCGAGCTCCTGCTCGTGGCTGACGATGTACGGCCCGTGCCCGACGTAGAGAAGCGAGCAGAGCGCGGTCTGCACCACCCGCTCGCCCTCGGCCGCGTCGCGCACCTTCCAGTAACGCGAGACGACGCCGCACGCCGTGTCGAGCGCACCGCGCCAGTCGCCATGACGCGCGAAGTCTGTCATTCCATTCGCAATGTCGAAGATCTGCGGATCGACCCCGTGCACGTCCTGATACGCCTTCGGCACAAAGTCGTGCATGAACTCGCCAACCGTCAGGTTCGGAATCCCGAGAGACGATTGTCCCATGTCCTCCCCCGTAACCGTCACAAGGCCATTGTAGAAGAGAAACGAAATGAAGTTGTCCGCCTGGCCGAGTTCCTTCGCCTGGAACGACTTTCGGAGCGTCGCCGTTGCGCCGAGGCGGGAGATCACATCCTCGAGCCGGTGGTAGTTGCCGTTGACCCGGCGTC
>JAKSOY010000353.1 GCA_024405255.1 Kiritimatiellia bacterium | reverse complement strand
TGGGCCTTTGCCTTTTGGAGCTTCGACATTTGGGCTGGACAAGGTTGCTGAAAAGTCGGATTTCCTACTGGGTAAGTTGACTTCCTCTCGCCACCTATGAAACAGCATCTCTCCAGACTCCTCTCGCTCGTCTTGATTCTCCGGTTGTTATGACATTCCGCTATACAATGTGAAGAAAATTGTGATATGATATTCGTGTTTCCCCTAAAGGAGATTTGATTCTGGCACAAGTAAATTTCAGAATCGATGACAAGGAAAACCAAAAATGATTGGACAGGAGATTATCTATGCGCCGTGTCCGTGTGGCAGTGGCGAGAAGTTCAAGTTCTGTTGCTTCAAGAAGTACCACGACCGGCTGGACGACGACATGACGCTCGCGGAGGTCACGCAACTGGTGCGTTGCGAGATGTCGGGCATCAAGTCCGGCGCGCCTTCGTTCGATCCGGAGGCAGAGCGGCTGCATGACGAAGGACATGATCTTATGGTGTCGCGAGATTTCGCCCGGGCGCGCGCGACATTCAGGCGAGCGCGCGAAATCGACCCCGAGCACAACGCGGCCTGGAACAACGAGGCGTCTTGCGCCTGGGAGATGGGCGACTATGCGGATGCTTGCGACATCCAGCGCGAGGGGAATGCGAACATGCGGGCTACGGACTCGTTTGGTCTTGCGCGTCTGGCGGTCTATGCGCATACGATCGGATTGGAGGACGAGGCGGTTCGGTCTTTGGAGGCGGCACGGACCGTCCCGCCGATTTCCATTTACGGCGCACTCGAGACCTGCTTCGCCCTTGCGCTCTACCATCGCCACCGCGACATCGTTGAGTACGTCGCAAAGTCCGGCATGGCGGGCTCCGATCGGCTGAAGTTCTACACGGGTATTGCGCATGCGAATCTGGAAGAAATGGGGCAGGCTCGGCGTGACCTTGAAGAGACAGGGACGTCCCAGCATCCCGAATTGGCGGAACGCTATCTTGACATCATGGCGGACGAATGTCTGCCGTGGACGGCGGATGGGGACGAGTGGCCCTATTTCGACCGTCTGAATTTTGCTCCCGCCCGGTTTTTCGCAGAGGATGTCGAAGAGGGTGTCGATCCCTTCTTGCGGTGTCCGAATGCGCTGGTCGAGGACTGCATCGCGTTCCTTCTGGCAGACGACACGATCAACGCGCATGATGCGTTGACGCTCGCGCGTAAACTGACGAGCGAACGCGCCTCCCGGATGGCCGCGATTCTTGAGGACATGGTCAAAGCGGAAGATGAGCGCGATGCCCGTGAAGAGGCCGAGCGCCTTGCCGACGTGGATGCAAATGGAAATCCTCGTGTGCCGTTTTATGTTCTGCCTCTGCAAGATGATCTTCGGAGTGGTTTGGCCGTCGAAGAGTATGAGACGGTTGGACTGGCCAATGAAATGGCGGATTCGCAGATTGAACCGACAAACGTAACGTATGTGAGGTTGGAAAACGCGATGCGTGAAATTGCCGCAGCGCATCCCGACTCGATCTTTGCCAACTTTGCCTATTTCAGCATGGTTCAAAGGCACGATCCGACTCTTGGGAAAGGGCTGCGGATGTCGTTTTGCGTCAGCCATCCGGATGACGTCCGCTGCACGGGAATCCTTCTGGCGGCTTACGCGCGCACGCGGAAATACGCCGAAGCAGCTGAGGTGCTCGATCATTTTGCCGTTCCGAAATACCAGATCAATATGAGTGATGTCTTCGAATGGATCCTCGCCCTTGAGCTGTTACAAAAGGATGAGGAGTTCAAAAAGGCGTATCCAGATGCCTACGAACGAGTCACGCGGTTCCTCGATAAATTCGACCATCGGCTTTGACGGCAAACTCAAAGATGTGATGAATAGATGACATGAACCTGAAAGACGAGATTGTGGCGGGCGAGTCGTACTCGCTGGAGTTCAAGCGCGTACCGAACGAGGAACGCGAGAAGTATCTGAAGGCCGTCGAAAATGCATGATCTAATCCTTATTGGGAGAATCGTATGACTACAATCGAACTTCAGAACATAGTTGCAAGGCATGAGATGCAATGCTTGGAATTGAAGGAGTCCTTCAATGTCGAGAGCATCGAAACGGCCTGCGCGTTCGCTAACGCGAATGGCGGCTACATCGTCATCGGCGTGGACAACAATGGGCTGCCGTCAAAACAAGGGCTGCGCATTGAGGCGCTACGCGATTACGAGAACAAGATTTCAACGGCGACGGAGCCGTGCGTCGCCGTGGATGTGGAGAAGATCGCGTTCCAAGGACGCGATGTGGTCGTGCTCAAAGTGATGGAGAATCCGCTCAAGCCAGTCGCGTACAAGGGGCGTTGCTTTCTGCGCAAGGGGAGCGTGAACCATCAGATGACACCGACGGAAATCGCCGAATGCCATCTCAAGTCCACGGGAAGCAGTATGGATGCGGTGATTGTGCCCGGGGCTACAAAAGACGACCTTGATTTGGAAGTCGTCCGTCGGTATATGCGCAAGGCCGCACAAGAGAAACGAAGGGATTATTCCGACCATTCATCTCGTCCGCGCAACAAGCTGATTGCCCAGGCATTCTACGATATGCACATCATCGAACATTATGGCAGCGGTGTGAAGCGGATGCGGAACGAATGCGACAAGAACGGTAGTCCTTATCCGATTTGGACGAGTGAGAAAGGAGAATTTTGTATTCGTTTCCCCGCACGAACGCCAGAGTCGGCAGAAAAATTGGGAATAGACTTAGCCAAGATTGGATTAGACAGTGCTAAAAGTACCCTGAAAAACAAGGAAAGTACCCTGAAAAGTACCCTGAACCCGACAGATGCAAGAATTGTTGAGCTAATATCGGGTAATCCATCCGTAACAATCTCTGATCTTGAGAATTCACTTGGGCTTTCACGGGAAGGAGTGCGCAAGGCACTGAAACGCTTGAAAAAAGCAAATGTCATTTGTCGCGTTGGCCCTGATAAAGGCGGCCATTGGGAAGTATGCCGATGAGGATTGCGAGGAAAGTGATATGCCCATGAATCTGAAAGATGAAATCCTTGGCGGCGAGTCTTACTCGCTGGAGTTCAAGCGCGTACCGAACGAGGAACGCGAGAAGTACCTGAAGACGGTCGTGGCGTTTGCCAACGGCAAGGGCGGACGGATTCTGTTCGGTGTGGCGAATGACCGGACGGTTGTCGGCATCCCGAACGAGCACATCTTCGCCGAAATGGACGGCATCGTCAATTCGATTTCCGATGCCTGTGCGCCGAAGATCCCGGTTGACCTCGGTATCGAGAACATCGATGGCAAGGCGGTCATTGTGCTGGATGTTCTGGCGGGTACGCATTGTCCCTACTACCTCAAGTCAAAGGGGAATAAGGACGGCGTTTATGTCCGCGTTGGAGCAACGACCTGTGTGGCAGATGATGCGACGAGACGCGAACTGGCCTTTCTGAGCGAGGGCCGCAGTTTTGACGGTGAACCTTGCCCAG
>JAKSOY010000352.1 GCA_024405255.1 Kiritimatiellia bacterium | reverse complement strand
CCATGACAGGTTTCCAATCCCCCGCAGCGCCTTGAACACCGCTGGCGAGGCGTCGCCGTACTGGTCCGCGAACAGCGACACCTGGTCGATGCTTTCACGAAGGCGCCGCCGAGCGACTTCCGCCCCCTTCCGTACGCGATCAATCAAATACCCCGCCCCGAATGAGGATGCGCCAAGGACGTTCGTCCCGTGCTGGCGGTAGAGAAGCGTCGGCGATTCCACGAATCCAATGTGTCCGAACGAAGATGCGACAAGCATCATCCAGTAATCATGCATCAGCGCTCCGGAGGGTATTTTCCCGCAGCGGCGGCGCAAGGCCGCATTGAAGAGCATCGTGTTGCCGTTGGCGACATTCTGCAGGGCCAGCTGGCGCGGCAAGACCCGGCAAGGGTCATTCCCGGCCCATTTGAGCAACGAGGGTGAAAGCGTCTTGAGCGCCGAGTCCGTGACAACCGCATCCGTGAAGACCAGCAGGGGCGCATCTCGTCCGAACTGTGCCTCGAGCGCGCGCAGACGCTCCATCGACTTCGCGATCTTGTCCTTGAACCAGACGTCATCGTGATCCGCAAACATCACATAGTCCGCATCGGACTTGTCCAGAAGGCGTGCGAAGTTTTCGCACGATTTCGCCGCGCCGATTTCCACTAGCCGGATCCTCGGATCCTCCCGCTCATACGCCCGCACGATTTCTACAGTGGAGTCGGTCGAAGCCGCGTCACGGATCAGCAGTTGCCAACCAGTCTCAGACTGCTCGCGAATCGAATCGATCTGCTCGCGCAAATACCTTTCGGAATTGTAGGTTGCCAGAAGAATGTCGATCATCTTCGCCTCATCTGAAATAGTAATGGATTGAGTCTGACCAATTGAGCCGCACGACGTCGCAAAGCCAATAGGCCATGAGAACGCCCCAGCGGCACAACGCCCCAAGCAGTCCTCCCAGGGGGCGGCAGGCGACAAAAGCGATCAGGAAAAAATCCAGGAGGACCGAGATACGCTGCCCGTAAGGCGTATCCAGGGAATAAAGAACGGAATGATAGAGAAGCCATCCCGCCGCCGTGATGACGAACAGCCGCCTTTGCGCGGAATCCGCCTCCTTCAAGACGCCCCGAGAGAAGAACGCCGGCACGGCGACGAGAGCCGTGACGACAAAAGAGGACAGCAGCTCGGCTGGGGAGAACGGGTTGACAAACCACTCCTTCCCATCTTCCCCCGTCACAAATGCCTTCTCGTAAAGGGCGAAGTTCGGATTGATCTCACCCAGACAGGACGAGATCTCGGGCAAAAACCTCAGTCCGAGCATTGCCCCGGCAAACACAACGATTCCGCATGTCAGCATCCGTCGTGGGGTTGTAAACGACTTGCTGACAAGAAGGAGCCCCAAGAACATGAGAACGCCGAGGCCGGCGGACTTGTGCAAGATGACGGCCAGGACAAGCGCAAGAAACTCACCACGTGACATTCGCCTGCCCCAAACAAGCCCCGAGAACCCGAGAAGCAGGAAGCCGCAGGCCATGCTCTGGCGCATGGCATTCAAGGAGTTATTGTAGAAGACAAAACAATAAGCCCCCATGAACAGGGAGACGCTCACGAACCGACGGCTCTTCAAGGCGGCCAGGCAGACAGGCAGGGCGACAAAGAACTGCAGCACAAACAAGAGCAGCCCGACATCGTCCGTAAATCTTGAACAAAGATAAACCATTCCGGCGTATGCAATCTCCCAACCTCCGCCGCAGGCCTCGAAGACATCCTCAAAAGTCGAGCACTGCACGGCATCCTGCATGTTCGGAATTGGGTAGACCATCACATCCACGCCGACCTCGTCACCGCGCAAGCCCGCAATCAGTGACGGGACAAGGACTGCCAGCATCAAAAACGCCCCGCATCCGAACGTTCGAATGACCGGATCCTCCGAATCCCTCAATTTCGCGGCAATCGACATGAAGCCGATTGTCGCGGCAAACGTGCAAAGGTAGAGCAGGATGGGGAAGAACAAATCCACCGTCAATTCCTCCCCCGAAAAGCCTTGAGACGCTCCTTGGCCGTCTTCAGAGCCAGGCACAGCCGCGGACAGTACACAAGCAGTCCGACTTTCAGTCGGTGCTTCCAGGACGCGATCCGGTTCATATGGACGTGCGCAAGGGCCTCGGCAAGAAGCGGCTCGTTTCCTCGCAGATCGCGCAGCGACCGGATTGTCTCCCGCAAAGGCCGCGAATCACGTCCGGCAAAATTCTCCATGCAGAAGCCCATCCAGGACTCCTCAATGATCCGCCAGTAAAAGGCGTTCGCCGTTTTCCCGAAATCCACCTGCTCGCCGCGGACCAAACGCTGCGCCCTGAAGATCGACTCCAGAACGCCTTGCTTCATGCGATGCGTCGACGAGGACGTATTGCAGATGTACAAGTAGGCACTGCGGTTGGTCAGCACGATCTTCCGCGCCTTTCGAACGGCGGCATGGACGAAGACCTGGTCTTCCGAACACTTGATTCCGGTCGGAAATCTCACATCGGCGAGAACCGCACGACGGAACAACTTGCCGCAAGGTCCAAGATCCACGTACGGCAGATTCGGCAGAATGTCCGTCGCCGCCTTCAGCAACTCCTCCTGCACCCGCCAGCGTTCGTCGCCTTCCAGCTCAATGTTCGCCGTCTCGTAATGCCCGACGATCCGCCGCCCGTCTTCCGCGCTTGCGCAACGCGTCACACGGCCGAAGACACAATCCGCGTCCGTCCGTTCGGCGGCGGCAATGGCCCATTCGGCCCAATCCGATTCCAGCACGTCGTCGGCGTCGACGAAGAGGACGTATTCGCCAGCGGACGCCTCAAGCGCGTTGTTGCGCGTGACGCTCGCGCCGGAATTGACCGCGTTGTGAATGAACCTCACCTGCCCCTGACGTTCGGGATAGTCCGCCAGCACGCGCTTAATGGCGTCAACGCTCCCATCCGGCGAACAGTCGTCGACAAAGGCGAACTCTATGCCGTCCTTCATCGTCTGCCCGAAGAGCGACCGCGCACATTGCTCGACGCACGCCTCGACCTTGTAGACCGGAACGCAGACGGAAACCTTGATACGCGCATCAGAGATCATGCCGCGCCTCCCGGTGAAAGAACCGCATTCAAGAACTCACGCCCAGAGGCATTTGCACCAGGGACAAAACGCGCAGGTACGGCATCCTCCAAACTGTTGAAAACACCATTGGCAATCCGCACAAGAGGCGACTCCAGCGTCCGATCCAATGCGTCCAGACGCGTATTCATGCCTGATGCCGCACCATCCAGAGGTATCACCCCGATCCTGCGATTGTAATGCGCGGCAAAGACACAGCAATGGAAGGAGTTTGTGACCACATATTCCGCCTCTGCAAGAGCACCCAGCCACTGCGGAATCGTCAGGTAGGATCTCGCGGCATCCTTATCCCCGTAATTCGAAACGCCGACAGAATTTCCCGTAACATAGACAATCCCCAGCCCACGGGC
>JAKSOY010000351.1 GCA_024405255.1 Kiritimatiellia bacterium | reverse complement strand
CACGGCTGCCCGCGCATCCGGAACCTGCTCAATCGTCGTCTTGTCATACAGCCGACCCGACGAGGCTATTCTGATGCCCATATCGGCGATACCCCATACGAGCAACCCCGCGAGAGTTCCATACGCAAACATCCTGCCGACACACATCTTAACGCTCATTTTCGACATGCTCCCTAAAATACTTGATCGCCCCTTCGAGATCGGCGAACTTTCCATCGAGCTGCGCCTCAAAGCAATCCTGAATCATGCCCTTGAACTCCGGCCCCGGCTTATAGCCCATCTCAATGAGGTGCCTCCCCATAAAGATCGGCTTGGGTGCTTCATCGGCAATTCGCAGACGGTTCGCCGCTTCTTCCAGCCACTTCAGATCCTCGCCGCCTGACGAACCTCCCGCCTTTTCCGGCGGACGCCCCTCATCGTCCGCATGGGCAACCCTGAGAAGCCGGTCGATGCGTCCGACCTTCAGAGCCAGCCGCCGAATCGCGGCATCACCCGCCTGCTGCTTCCACATCGAGAATGGCTGCATGTGCCTTTCGACAAGCGGAGGCACATCGCGAAGGATACGCTCCTCGTTTGTGAGCCGCCTCAAGAAGCTCAGTGTCGGCTCTACGCCCGCCTCCTCATGCCCCAGACTTCGGATGTGACCTGACGCCGGATCCAGCGCCGTTGTTGCGGGCTTGCCGAAGTCGTGACAAACAACTGCAAGACCGACGATGAGGTCTTCGTCCTTCTCGCCGATGCGCGACCTGGCGAATGCATCAAGGCACATCAATGTGTGATTCCACACATCGCCTTCCGGATGCCATTTCGGATCCTGTTCGCAGCCGATCAACTTCTCAAGTTCCGGGAAGTAACTCACCCAGCCCGTCGCTCGGAGAAAGTTGAGCCCCCTCGAAATCGCCACGCCCTTCGTGAGCAGTTTCGCCCATTCCTCGAACAATCGTTCTGGTGACAGCCCCTCAATGCCGACTTCTCGACAGATCGCAATCGTCTCGGGCGCGGGCTTTAGGTCAAATCTGGCGATGAACTGCATGCCGCGCAGGACGCGCAGAGGATCTTCCTTGAACTTCTCGGAAACATGCCGTAGGACTCGTCCCTCAAGATCCTTGAGCCCGCCATACGGATCAATCAGTTCCTCGGTCAGTGGATCATAGTACATCGCATTGATCGTGAAGTCTCGACGACTCGCCGCTTCCGGTATCGTGAGGTTCGGATCCGCGTCAATCATGAACCCCCGGTGACCTTCCCCTCGCTTGGACTCCCTTCGGGGCAGGGAAATGTCAATGTCGAAATGTTTGATCTTCAACACTCCGAAGGACACTCCGCACGGATCGAATTCAAAACGGCTTCCAATGACCTTCTCCAACGATTCGGGGTCAACGCCATACACTTCAAGATCCACGTCCTTAACGTCCTTCACGCCAGAGACAAGATCGCGTACCGACCCACCAACCATGTACGCCCGGCCACCGGCTTCAGAAACAAGTTCAGCTATGTCCAGAACAGTCTTCTTGAGTTCTGGCCCCAGCACCGAAAGATTAAGCTTTTCATCCATGAATCTCCCACCTCCAATGTTCACACAATTGAATAGACGCTACACCGCCCCGAATATGACAAACTCACTTTCCAGTCTATTCAGACAATCCTATGACCTTGCGAAACAGAACTTCAAGATCGTGCATCACAAGCTGCGGAGGTTCGAGAACCTTCTTCCACCGATGCCGGACAACATCGTCGTACCCATCCATCAACAGTTCCTTAAGCGAGGCATCAGGAACGATCCGATCTTTCTCGCCGGCGGTCGCCTTCAGATCGAGCAAGTTGCGAATCCCCTCCCGCGTCTGGGCATCAAGAGGGATGCCATCCAACGTCCTGGCAAACTCCGTCGGCGGCATCGTTTCGCGCTCCTTAACCCAGCGAAGGGCGGCGTTTGCCCGCAAGGCATAACAAAGCTTTTTCACGCTGATCTTACCATCCTCCGTCTTGTCCGCCATGACCTTCCGAAAGAGCGACGCATAATGGAATGCAACATGGGTCGGATTGAAGACACGGTCGATGAAAGGACGTATCTCTTCCAAGAACCCGGTATCGTGATAAACAAACGGCGACCCAAGCCACTCCATGAAGGCGGCGTTGCTCTTCATAAGCTGGCGCATGGCCTTACGAACATCCCATGCCGCGAAATCCAGCTCACCCGGCAGCATTACGTTCCACGTATCGGCAAGATGCTCATCAAGGCCCAAATACCAGTCAACCGGCTTTGCATAGACAACACGAATGTCATAGTCGCTGTCGGGCGAAGCAAAGCCCCATGCCCGACTGCCGCTCTCAACGGCAAACAACGCCTTGCAGTTGCGCGACTCCTCCTGAATTCGCAGTGCCTTTACAATCTCTTCTTTCATTACCTTACCTCCGTCAGTTTCATTGCCTCTGCAATCAGCTCATTAATCTTCTCTTCGTCCACATCCTTCGGCAAGCGATTCTTCCCCGCCTCAATTCTTGCCTTGATCCTTTCGGCACATTCAAGAATCTTCTCAAACGACCATTCGCCCCTGCGAATCGCCAAAAGCATCTCAAGCTTCTCCCCGGTAAAACGAACAATTGGCTCACCGTGCTGGACGATGTTTTCGCCGGAGATCAACATGCGCATCAGATGCATCATGTTCTTCGCATCAAAATCAAGCTCGCCGCGTTCCTGCTGTATCCAGCGCGACTCATTGCGATTACGTTTCCACTCCCAATACTCGCGGTGCTGCCGCTTTGCGGACTCAAACCCCTGCCGGTTGAAGATCATGATGCCAATGCGCCGGTCGCCGTCCACCTCCTCTGTCGGCGAGACGACAAGCTGACCGTCGCGAAAAACACCGCCAGTTGCCACTCCGTAGTCAAAGAGCGCAAACACGTCGGATGCCGCACCCTTCCCGAGTTCCGCAACCTTGCAGTTCCGCAAATCAACGCCGGACTTGCTCAACGCAACAGGACGCCCCTTCGCATCTTCGACCACAAAACAGTAATCCGTCGGCGCTGGCGGCTCTTCCGGCATCGGATTCCACACGCGCTTGTTGCAGCCACGCGCCTTTCGGATTTGACTGATCGAATATCCCAAATGGCTGTCCACCGCTTTCTGCGTGACGAATATCTCCCTTCGCGATCTCAGCAACTCATAAATTGCCGACGTTTTCAGGACGCACTCCTTTGGAAGGTAAAGCATCTCCAGCGCCGTCGGGTTCGCCGACAACAGCAACTCGCAAAATCTGAGCAACGAATAATAGGTGATGTCATTGCGCTCATCCGAAACCTGCTTCGGCGGCGGAGTCAGACGCACATACTCGCCGGACGGCACGACAAAGACCCCGCGAATGTCCACATCGCTCTGTGCATTGTTGGTTCCATACGCATGGCTACCGGCAATCCCACGGAACACAACCGTGGGATTCTCCTCCATCATCAATGTCTTCAAACTGTAGTCCGTCATC
>JAKSOY010000350.1 GCA_024405255.1 Kiritimatiellia bacterium | reverse complement strand
AGGAATACACGTTCGACGAGTTCGTCCGCGGTCCCTCGAACAGCTTCGCGCTCGCGGCCGCGATGGCGGTGGTGAAGAATCCGGGCAAGAGCGGCAACAATCCGCTCTTCATCCACGGCGGCACCGGGCTCGGCAAGACACACCTCATGCAGGCGATCGGAAACGAGCTGAGGCGAAAGGATCCCTCGCTTGCGATCTGCTACCTGACGGCCGAAACGTACCTGAACGAGTACGTCAACTACATCAAGGACAACAATGTCCCCGCGTTCAGGAACAAGTACCGCTCGGTCGACGTCCTCCTGCTGGACGACGTCCAGTTTCTCCAGAAGGGCAAGGGCACAATCCAGGAGGAGTTCTTCAACAACTTCTGCGCCCTGCAACAGGCGAAGAAGCAGATCGTGATGACGTCCGACGTCGCGCCGAAGAACCTTCCCCTCATCGAAGCGCGGCTCATCTCGAGGTTCGAGGGCGGTATGCTGCAGGAGATCGAGTCCCCAAGCTACGAGACGAGGCTTGCCATTCTCAAGAAGAAGGCGGAGGGCATGAACGTCAGCATCCCCCAGTCGGCGTTCGAGATCATTGCCGACAACATCAAGAGCCACGTGCGTGCAATGGAAGGGGCCCTTGGAAAGGTCAGCATCTTCCTCGATTCATTCAAGAGCACGACGCTGAACAACGACATTCTTGCTCACCTTCTCAAGGACTTCATCGAAAAGGAGCAGAGCCTGCGAAAGCTCACGATAGAGGAAATCCAGACGACCGTCGCGAAGAAGTACAATGTGAGCATGGCCCAGATCCTCTCGGCGGAACGAACGCAGTCAATTGTGACGCCGCGACAGCTTGCGATGTACATTGCCCGCAAGTTCACGACGAAGAGCCTGCCGGAGATCGCAAAGCTGTTCGACAAGACACATGCAACGATCATACACGGCGTGCGCAACATTGAGAAGAGGCTTGACGTCGAAAACGACCTGAAGGCCACGCTGGAGGAAATTCTCTCTGAATTCGGCTACAAAATCTCCGATCGGATGGATTGACATCATCTCAATTTCATGATTACAACAAATTGATAACAGCCTCTCTTGTCAAAGCAAGTGAACGTAAAATGAAAAAAATCATCCTTAAATCAAACGGCCTTAAAAAAGTTGTACACAATAAAAAACAGTTCAAGGGCCCGTCAATCAAGGGTAATTCGACATTGTCAACACTGTCAACACAATCTAATAGTAATATCTGCTCTTTATAATATCAGAACTATTTGATACAATCACCATCAGATGACCCTCAAAAGGAGTTTGAAATGAAATTCAGCATTGTTCGTTCGACGTTTTTGGAAGGACTGAAGTCAGTTCAGAACATCGTCGCGGGAAAAGGTTCGCTGGCGATTCTCCAGAACGTGATGATCGAGGCGAGTGGAAATAAAATCCGACTCATGACGACCGATCTCGACATTTCGATCAGAAGCACTTGCGAATGCAAGGTTCGTGAGGAGGGAAAGACAACTCTTCCCGTCAAGCTTCTCTTTACGGCTGTGACAAAGGTCGCCGAAGGAGAGATAGAGGTTGAGGTTGACTCCAAGGAAAGGGCGACTATCAGCGCGGGAAACGCCCGCTACAAGCTCGTAGGCCTTCCCGAAGGGGAATTTCCCCGCCTGCCGAATGACGCGGATGCTTGCACGTATTCCATTCCAAAGCAGACGTTCAGGGAAATGCTCCGCAAGGTTTCCTACGCCGCGAGCCAGGACGACACGAGGCGGACGCTGAAGGGCGTTCTCATGAGCTTCAAGAACTCGAAGCTCACGATGGTCGCAACGGACGGACGCCGGCTCGCGCTCGTAGAGAACGAAGTCGAATTTCCGAAGAACGCCGAGAAGGACATCGTGCTGCCGTCGAAGGCCGTTGCCGAGCTCCAGCGCTCGATGGACGGTGAGGGCAGCCTTTCCCTCGTCGTCCAGAAATCCCAGATCTGCTTTACCCTCGGAAACGTGACGATCCACTCGAAGCTGATGGAGGACGCCTACCCGAACTACAGGCAGGTGATTCCGAAGGAAACCGTCGAGCATATCACCGTCGACCGCCAGCTGATGCTGGACGCCCTTGACCGTGCAAGCGTGATGACGATGGACGAGGCCCACTCGACGAAGCTCATCTTCGAGGAAGGGAAGCTCACGGTCACGTCGGCCGTCTCCGACATCGGTGAGGCGAAGGACGTCGTGCCGATCAAGTACGCCGGCGAGCGGATCGAGATCATGTTCAATCCGTCCTACGTCATGGATCCGCTCAAGGCCATCGACGACGACGAGGTGACGATCAACCTCAACGACGGCCATTCACCCGCGGTGATCAAGTGCTCGATTCCGTTCCTGTACGTCCTGATGCCGCTTCGCATCAGCTGAGACGGACGAAATGAAGCTCTGGACGGACAGGGACTTCCCGATTATCATCTCCTGCGCGAAGCAGCTCTCGAGATGGACGGAGGCCGAGGTGCGCAAGATGGGCTACAGGCCCGTCGAAGTCACCGAAAACACGGTCGTCGTGCGCGGCGCGATGCGCGACGTCATGCGCCTGAACCTCTTTCTCCGCACGGCCCACCGCGTGCTCGTGCCGCTCCTGAGGACGACGTGCCGCAACATCCGCGACCTCTACGAGGCCGTTCGCTCCATCGACTGGGAAAACCATCTTGAGCCGGACGGGTACTTCTCCGTCTCGTCGATCGTCCACAACCTCACCGTCCGCGACACGCGCATTCCCTCGCTCTACACGAAGGACGCGATCGCCGACCGGATGCGCGAGAAGTGCCAGCGGCGCCCCGACTCCGGCGGCGAGAACCGCGGCGGCGCCGTCTTCGTCTACTGGGAGAAGAACGAGGCGATCGTCTACCTCGACACATCGGGAGAACCTCTTTCGAAACGCGGCTACCGCCGGATCCCCGGATCCGCGCCGATGCAGGAGACCCTGGCGGCCGCGTGCATCATGGCGACGGGATGGAATTTGAAGTCGCCGTTCCTCTCGCCGATGTGCGGCAGCGGAACGCCGGCGATCGAGGCCGCGCTGATGGCGATGAACCGCGCACCGGGCGCATTGAAGGGGCATTTCGCGTTCCAGTCCCTGAAGGGCTACACGCACATCATCCCCGGCGAGTCCGCGCCGACCGTCGCCCCGCGCCAGCGCGCGGGCGCCACGCCCGAGCAAATCTGGAAGGAGATGGTCCTCGAGGCGAAGGCAGGGGAGACGACGGAGAACCTGCCGCGGATCATCGCGACGGACATCTCTCCCGAGGCCGTCGAGAACGCGCATTCGAACGCGATCGCCGCGGGTGTCGCGCCCTACATCGAGTTCAGGGCCTGCGACTTCGCCGAGACTCCGATTCCCGAAGGCGGCTTGCCTGAGACGGAGGACTTTAGACGGAAGACGGAAGACGGAAGTAAAGCCGCCGGAAAGATGCTAGGTGTTGTATTTTTCAATCCCGAGTACGGCATCCGCCTCGGCGATCCGAAGGAACTCGCGCCGGTCT
>JAKSOY010000035.1 GCA_024405255.1 Kiritimatiellia bacterium | reverse complement strand
CCTGGTCCTCGCCCGCCGAGGGCGTCGTGGACTTGCCGTTGAAGAAGCTCGTCACGTGCTTGATCTTCTGCGTCTCCGCGAGACGGAGCTGCTTGAAGCCGGCCTTCGAGACGACCTCGCCGAGCAGGTTGTCCATGCCGCCGCCCGCGCCCATCGCGCCGAGGAGGTAGTCCTCGAACTCGTCCCAATAGCGCGTGAAGCCGAGGAACGTCACCTTCGGCTGCGCCTTGAGACCGGCCTTGTCCGGATAATCCGCCGCGACGAACGCCTGCGTGAGCTGGATCGCGCGGTCCTGACGGTAGTTCGTGTGCATGACGACGTCGCCGTCCTTCATGCCGGCGTAGTCGCCGATCACGTAGCACGGGATGTACTCGTCCGTCATCGGCGTGTTGTCCGGCGTCTTGCCCTTCTCGTACTCGCCCTTCACGGCCTCCTCGATCGTCGCCGCCTTCTTGCCGGCGCAGGAGACGATGCAGTTGTAGGCCTCGGTCGTCAGCTTCCAGTTCTTGGAGCGGTCCATGCCGTAGTAGCGGCCCATCGCCGTGCCGATCGTCGCATTGCCGACGGCGGCGAGTTCCTGTTTCAGGCGCGCGATGTACTCGAGCGTCGAACGCGGCGGCGTGTCGCGTCCGTCAAGGAACGGATGCACCACGATGCGGCCTTCGGGGAATTCCTGGCGCGCGCGCTTCATGAGCTTGTAGAGATGCTCCTGGTGCGCGTGGACGCCTTCGTCCTGCAGGAGGCCGAAGAAATGGAGCTGGGAATTGTTCTTCTTCCAGTTGGCGATGAGGTTCGCCCACTTCGGGCTCTGGAAAAGCTCGCCCGAGGAGAGTCCGTCGTCGATGCGCTTGAGCTCCTGCACGACGATGCGGCCCGCGCCCATGTTCAGATGGCCGACTTCGCTCGACCCCTGATAGCCATCCGGCAGGCCCACGGCCTCGCCGCAGCAGTCCAGCAGACAGTGCGGATAACGCGCGCGGATCTGGTCGATAACCGGCGTCTTCGCGGCCGCCACGGCATTGCCGTCATGATGATCGTTAACACCCCATCCATCGCGGATGATCAATACGACTGGTCTCATTCTTTTGATTTCCTTCTGATTCTTTGACTAAACGTGAGAGAGCTTTGCGTGAATCCACATTCCCAAGCTCTCGATTAAAATGCATTCAGGGCGTGAACGTCTCCGACTTCGGCGCACGAACATCCTTGGCGAGCTTGTCGAGCACGCCGTTGACAAAACGGCCGCTCTTCGTCTCGGAGAAGAATTTCGCGAGGTCGATCGCCTCGTTCACCACGATCGGCGCCGGGATGTCCAGACACGTCGTCAGCTCCCATACGCCGAGGCGCAGCACGTTGCGCTCGACCGTGCCGAGACGGTAGATGGACCAATTGCGGAGATAGTTTTCGATCTGGGCGTCCAGTTTCTCGCGTGCCGCCCACACGCCGCGCACGCGCTCTTCCGTGAAGCCGCGCATTTCCGCGAGCGAGCACTGCACCTGCGGATCCTGCGCGGTGAAGAGCGGACGGCACCTCTTCGTATCGTCTTCCAGCAGCTCGAGCTCGAGCTCGGCCTGCTGATCCCAGAACGCGGTGATGCCCGCTTCGACATCGAACGGCGGATTCAGATCAAACTGTACCAGAAGCTGAAGCGCCCATTCGCGGGCCTGCCGACGCGTGGCCATTAATGTGCCTCCTCGGAAGTCGTCTTCTTGACAATGGTCGTGCAGGCCTTCAGGATGCCGGCGACATTGGCGAGATCGCCCGGAATGATCATCGTGTTGTTCGTCTTCGCCAGGTTGCCGAACTGCGCGAGATACTGCTGCGCCAGCTGCATGTTCACGGACTCGAGACCGCCCTGCGAGTTGATCGCCTCGGCGACCTTCTGAATGCCGGCCGCCTGCGCCTCGGCGACGAGGAGAATCTCCTTCGCGCGGCCTTCGGCTTCGTTGATCTTGCGCTGACGCTCGCCTTCGGACAGGTTGATCGCCTGCTGCTTCTCGCCCTCGGCGCGGTTGATCTTCGCCTGGCGTTCACCTTCGGATTCCGCAATCATCGCGCGCTTTTCGCGTTCAGCGCGCATCTGCTTTTCCATCGCGTCGCGAATCGTGCGCGGGGGCGTGATGTTCTTGATCTCGTAGCGCGTCACCTTGATGCCCCACGGGTCGCTCGCCTTGTCCACCGCCGTGACAATCGCCGAGTTGATCGCCGTACGCTCCTCAAAGGACCGGTCGAGATCGAGCTTGCCCATCTCGGAACGCATCGTCGTCTGCGCCAGCTGCGTGGTGGCGAAGAGGTAGTTGCCGATGCCGTAGGACGCCTTGACCGGGTCCATCACCTGCATGTAGAGGATGCCGTCGACCGACACGGCGATGTTGTCCTTCGTGATGCACTCCTGCGGCGGCACGTCGATGGCCTGCTCCTTCAGCGTGTGCTTGTAGGCGATTTTGTCGAAGAACGGCACGAGGATGTGGAACCCCGCCTCGAGCGTGCAGCGGTACTTGCCGAGCCGCTCCACGATGTAGGCCGTCTTCTGCGGCACGACGATGGCGGTCTTGAGGATCGCCACAAGGACGATGAACGCAACCACGGCAAAAAACACGACTGGCACTGTTATTGGCATTTGAAACCTCTTTATTACAATTTTAGTCCCTTAACCGAGGGCGCCGCCAACCAGGTGGACACCTCGCGGAAAGAGAGTAGTATTATAGAAGATTCTCCGTCCGGTGACAAGTCAGAATATTCAACACTTTCTTCGTACACGCGCGCGCGATATATGCTATAATAGAGAACCTATGTCCGAAGAAAAGATTGACAAACAAACCGACGCGCAGAAAAAGTCGCGTCCGATCCCGAAAGCCCCCGCCCCGCAAGGGATGCGCGGAGGCTGGATTATGCTGATTGTTCTGGCCACCGTGCTGTTGGCTTCGCGCTTCTACGACAAAGCCGCCAACGCCCCCACCCAGGAGCTCGCGCAGAACGAGTTCATGGCGGCCGTCGCCTCCAACAGCGTCGAAAAGGTCGAGCGCGTGCGCGTGCTCGACAGCGGCAGCACGTATCTGCGCGGCCGCCTCAAGGGCGCCGCGTCCGATTTCCGCGTGAACCTCGTCCCCGGCGAGAACGACCGCCTGATGGGCTACCTGCTCGAACGGAACCTGAAGTGTCCCATCAAGGAAGAGTCGCCGATCTTCGGCCCCTTCCTGCAGCAGCTGCTCATTTTCGGCGTGTTCGCCGCCCTGCTCTGGTTCCTCATCTACCGGAAGATGATGGGCGGCGGCGGTTCGGGCGGCGTGTTCTCGATGGGCAAGTCGCGCGCCAAGCTGCTGGATGAAAACAAGGGCAAGGGCAAGGTGACGTTCAAAGACGTCGCCGGTGTCGACGAGGCCAAGGAGGACGTCGCGGAGATCGTGGAGTTCCTCAAGGCCCCCAGCAAGTTCACGAAGCTCGGCGCGCGCATTCCGCGCGGCATTCTCCTGGTGGGGCCGCCCGGTACGGGCAAGACCCTTCTCGCCAAGGCGATCGCCGGCGAGGCGAAGGTGCCGTTCTTCTCGATCAGCGGCAGCGACTTCGAGGAGATGTTCGTCGGCGTCGGTGCGAGCCGCGTGCGCGACCTGTTCGAACAGGGCAAGAAGAACGCGCCGTGCATCATCTTCATCGACGAAATCGACTCGGTTGGACAGAAGCGCAACGCGGGCGGCATGACGGCCCAGCGCTGTGCGGACCAGACGCTGAACGCGATGCTCGTCGAGATGGACGGTTTCGGAACGAACGACGGCGTGATCGTGATCGCCGCGACGAACCGTCCCGACATCCTCGACCCCGCCCTGCTGCGTCCGGGGCGCTTCGACCGCCAGGTGCATGTCGACCTGCCGACGCTCAAGGGCCGCGAGGAGATTCTCAAGATCCACGCCGCCAAGGTGAAACTCGCCGACGACGTCGACCTTTCGCGCCTCGCGCGCGGCACTTCGGGCCACTCGGGCGCCGACCTCGCGAACATCATCAACGAAGCCGCCCTTCTCGCCGCACGGCGCAACCTCGAGGCGATTCCGCACGCCATTCTCGAAGAGGCGCGGGACAAGGTCTTCTGGGGGAGCGAACGCAAGAGCGCCGGCTATACGCGGAAGGAATACGAGACGACGGCCTGGCACGAGGCGGGACACGCCCTCGTGCAGCTGCTGCTGCCGAATTCGGATCCGCTCCACAAGGTTTCGATCATTCCGCGCGGACGCGCCCTCGGCGTCACGATGTCCCTGCCGGAACAGGATGTGCTGAACCGCACCAAGTCCTGGTTCCTCGACTACATGGCGATCTGCTGCGCCGGCCGTATCGGCGAGAAGATCCACACGTCGGACATCTCGACCGGCGCCGCGCAGGACATCGTGCAGGCGACCGCCGTCGCCCGTGCGATGGTCTGCCGCTTCGGCATGAGCGAATCGTTCGGCTTCCAGTCCTTCATCGAGCCCAACGTGCTGGCCGTCGAAGAAGCGCCGCCGCCCTTCTCCCAGAAGACCGCCGAGGCGATCGACGTCGAAGTGAAGACGCTGGTCGATGCCGCCTACGCCAAAGCCACACAGCTGCTGAACGACAACCGCGACAGACTCGAGCTGCTGGCCAAGACCCTTCTTGAAAAGGAGACGCTCGACGGACGCGAGGTCGAATCGCTTCTGGGACTCGAACGCGAGCACCCCGAAGAAACGGCGAAGCCGGAAGAACCCGCCGCCCCCTCCGAAGAAACGCCCAAGGCGGAAGACACACCCCTGGCGGACGAAACGCCTAAGGCGGAAGAACCGAAGACTACCGAGGCCTGACATGATCTGGAAATGCAGAGAACACGAGCTCGACCTGTCCAGCACGACACGCGTGATGGGCATCGTCAATGTCACACCCGACTCATTCTCGGACGGCGGACTCTACTACAAGCCCGCCGAAGCGATTGCGCGCGCCCGCAACTGTGTGAACGAGGGCGCTGACATCATCGACCTCGGCGGCGAATCGACGCGGCCGGACGCGACGCCTCTCAACTGGCAGCGCGAGTGGCTGCGGCTCGAGCCCGTGCTGCACATTCTCGTCCGCGAATTCGCCAACACGCCGATTTCGGTGGACACCTATCATCCCGAAACCGCGGAACGCGCGCTGGCCGAAGGCGCGTCGATCATCAACTGCGTCTATGCCGAACCGATTCCCGCCATGGCGCTGCTCGCACGCCGTACCGGATGCGGTCTCATCATACCGTGCCGTTCGGCAGCCGAACTTGCCACGCTGAATCTGCCGTCCGCATTGACAGGCGGCGAGCGTACGCAGGTGCTGATCGATCCTGAAATCGGTTTCGCCACGACGCGCGAGGAAGACCTTGCGCTGCTCGGCTCGCTTCGGACGCTTGCCCAGCTTGCGCCCGTCTGCGTCGGCGTCTCGCGCAAGCGCTTTGTCAAGAAGCTCACAGGGGAACGCGTCGCGGGCAAGAACCTGGGCGGTAGCGTCGGCGCCGCCGTCTGGTGCGTCATGAACGGGGCGTCCGTCGTGCGGGTGCATGACGTCAAGGAAACGCGGCAGGCAATCGATGTCGCCCGCCTGCTGGCGACCACCTTCCCCGCCGATAATCCCGTCTTATCCACAAAGGCTTGATCGCCATGCACTTGAATTGGCAGACAATTTCAACTTGGATTCCCGACATCCTTCAGATTGCGATCCTGTACTTCTCGATCTACGCAATCCTCAAGGCCGCGCGCGGTTCGCGTTTCGGCCAGGTGCTGATGGGCACGGGCATCATCTTCGCGCTCTTGATCGCCTTCACGTTCCTCTTCAACTTCGACGTGCTCGCGTTCATCGTGAAGAGTCTGCTCGGCTACCTCGCCCTTTCAACGGTCGTCATCTTCCAGCCGGAGATCCGCCGCATCCTCGCGACGATCGGCGCCTTCCTGTTCGCCGACAACCGCCACCAGGGTCCGGCCAGCAAGGGACACGTCACGCCCGAGGAACTCGTCTCGTACATCTTCAAGCTGGCGCGGGCTCGCACGGGCGCACTCATCGCCATCGAACGCGGCATCTCCCTGCGCGGCGTTGAAACCACGGGGGTTACGCTCGACGCGATCATTTCGAACGAACTGATGTTCTCGATCTTCACCGAACCGATGCCGCTCCACGACGGCGGCGCCATCATTCGGCACGGCCGTCTCGCCGCCGCGCACTGCCTCTTCCCCGTCTCAAGCAATCTCGACAGTCTCTTCGACTCGGGCATGCGCCACCGCGCGGCCGTCGGCCTCAGCGAAGAGACGGATGCGCTCGTCATCGCCGTCAGCGAGGAACGCGGCCGCGTCTCCGTCGCCCACAACGGACGCCTCCTGCGCTATCCGGACTTGTCCGACGATTCGCGCAAGGCCGTCTTGCGCTGGGTGCGCAAGGCCATGCCGCAGCAGAAGACGGCGATGGAAACAATTGCCGACTGGCTTCGGCGTCGGCGTGAACGCCTGACGCAACCAACCCCGCAACCGGAAACGCCCCCGGCTCCCGACACGGCGCCGATCCCGCATCGGCCCACTTTGAAAGACGGTACCGAGGGAACGCCCGCCGAGAAGGAAGGAACGTCCAAATGAAAAACTTCCTCAAAAATCTTCTTTCCCTTTTCACTCGTAACTGGTGGCTCAAGCTGTTGGCGCTGGCTTTGGCGCTGGCGGTCTTCTACGGCGTGCGCGGATCCATCCACGGCACGTCCTACACCGATGATTTCATGAGAGGCCCTTCTAATGCAGACAACCGATAAAGAACAATCCAACTATCCTTACGAATCGTCCTTGCGTCGCCGGCTGATCGGATTCTTCATGTTTCCGATCGCCTTCTTCCCGTTCATCGCGCTCTTCACCTACAACTGGCACGACGTCTCGGCCCTGGTGATTCCTCCACACACGCCGACGGTGAATCTGATCGGCCAAGTCGGCAACTGGTTCGCCTACCTCGGCTACCAGCTCATCGGCCTCGGCATCTGGTCCGTTCCGCCGATCTGCGTGTTCGCCGGACTCCGCCTCGCCTTTGGACGTTCCTTCCATCCGGGCCGCCGCACGGTCGGCGTTCTGCTGTTCGTCTTCTCCGGCACCTGCCTGCTGCAGCTGACCGGCCACCTGCCCGTCATCGCCAACAAGCTGTACGAGCTGAACATCGCCCCGAATGCCGGCGGCGCCGTGGGCTATCTCGTGATGACGCGCGGACTCGCCCAGCTGCTCTCGCCTTTCGGCTCGGGCGTGCTGATGATCTGCCTGATGCTGTTCTCGATCTTCTTCACCATCGGCTTCCACACGATCATCGACGGACTCGCCCGCCTGACGGCCTGGGCGGCCGATCGCAAGGCCGAGGCGGAAGCCGCCGCCGAAGCCGCAGAAGAAGAAGCGCAGATCCAGGCGCAGGAAGCCGCCTTGGCCGCGCGCGAAGAAGCCAAGGCCCAGCGTCTGGCCGAGAAGCAGCGCATCGCCGATGAAAAGGCGGCCAAGAAGGCCGAGAAAGAAGCCGCCCGCGAACTGCTGCGTCAGCAACGCGAAGAGCAGCGGCGCCAGAAAGAAGCCGCGAAGCTCGCCGCCGAGGAAGAACGCCGTCAGCTGCGCGAGCGTCTGCAGACCGATCTCACGACGACCTCAGGTGCCGTGCTGGACTGGGCTCCGCAAGCCCCCCTGCCCCAGACGCCGACGCCCACACCGCCCGCGCCTCCGCCGCTGATGGTGCCGGACGCCTTCCCCGCGGCCGAACCCGTTGTCCGCCCGGTACGCTCCGTCAATCCGATGCCGCAGCCCGTGCGTCCTTCCGTCGCCCCGGCAGCACCGGCGCCGCGTCCGGTCGCCCCGGCACCGGCTCCGGTGTTTCCACCCGCCGCGGCATTCGCACCGACGCCTGCACCCAAACCTGCACCGGTACCGGCAGCGGAACCTGCGCCCGCACCCGAGCCGGTCGAGGACAAGGGGCCCTATCTGCTGCCGACCGTTGCGCTTTTGCACGGCGTCCCGCCCAAGACAGGCGGAGCCGAAAACACGTCGGCCATGGCCCAGCGTCTCATCGACACGCTCAAGGTGTTCGGCGTGAATGCAGAGCTCGCCTATTACGTCGCCGGACCCGTCGTGACGCAATATGCCCTCACGCTTGAAACGGGAACGCGCGTCGAGAAAGCCGCCGGTCTTCAGCGCAACATCCAGATGGCGCTGCAGGCGACCTCGTTGCGTATCGAAGCGCCGATCCCCGGCAAGAACGCCGTCGGTATCGAAGTGCCGAACCTGAAGCCGGCCTCCGTCAGCTTCCGCGAAATCATCGACGGCGAACTCTGGCAGAAGAATTCGCCCGGCAAGTTCCAGGTGCCGCTTCTTCTCGGCAAGGACGCCGCCGGAAACGACCTCGTGGCGGACCTTGCCAAACTGCCGCACCTGCTCGTCGCCGGCGCCACGGGCCAAGGCAAGTCCGTCTGCCTCAACTCGATCATCAATGGTCTCTTGATGTGCCGTACGCCGGAACAGCTGAAGCTCATCATGGTGGACCCCAAGCGCGTCGAATTCACGGCCTACAACAAGCTGCCGCATCTGCTCGTGCCGATCATCAACGACACGAAGAAAGTCGTGTTCGCGCTGCGCTCGGCCGTCGTCGAAATGGACCGCCGTCTCAAGATGTTCGCCAAGGTCGGCAGCCGTAACATCGTGGACTTCAACAACCGTAAGACCGTGACGCAAGGCGACATGTTCGGCGCGGACGAAGTGGTAAACGGCGATCCCGAAATCCCGAAGACCGTCCCCTACATCGTCATCATCATCGACGAAGTGGCGGACATCATGCAGGCCGCGAAAAAGGAAGTCGAGCCGGTCATCGCCCGGCTCACCGCCCTTGCGCGTGCGACCGGTATCCATCTCATTCTGGCGACGCAGCGTCCGGACGCGAACATCATCACCGGCGTCATCAAGTCGAACATCCCCGGACGAATCGCCTTCAAGACGTCCTCCTCGATCGACTCCCGTACGATCCTCGACGCCACGGGCTCGGAACTGCTCATCGGCAAGGGCGACATGCTCTTCAAAATGTCCGATGGCCGCCTCCTGCGCGCCCAGGGATCGTATATCTCGGACGAAGAGATCAACAACATCGTCACGTTCATCGGCGAACACGCCAACGTGCAGTTCGACGAAAAACTCACGAAGCGCCTGGAACGCATCAAAGAGGCCGATCCGAACGAGGAAATGGACGACGAGGACGGCGAGGACAATTCGAAGGAAGTTCCGATGGATCCGATGGCGGCCCCCACCGCCAGCGGCATGCCTGCGCCTTCCGGCATGACGCAGAACAAGGAAGACATGCTCTACCGCCGTGCGCTCGAAGTGCTGCGCGACACGAAACGCGCGTCTACCTCGCATCTGCAAAGACGAATGGGCATCGGCTACAACCATGCGGCCCGCCTCATCGACCTGCTGGAAGAGCGCGGCGTGATCGGCGTCAACCGAGGGGCCGGTCCGCGCGAGATTCTGCTGGACCCCGAAGCGATCCTCAATCAGATGGACGGGGTCGCTCCGACACCGACCACACCGGAAGGAGATGTCCTTGTGGCAGGCGCCCCCGATGCGGCCGGTTTCGCCCCGCAACCGCCCAGTTCGGGCGTTCCGACAGGCGACGACGATCCTTTTGGTTTCCCGCCCGAGTCCTAACACATTTCAAAAATAGTCATTTAACATTTACCCCTAATTAAGAAAGGTTCACATGAGCTTCGGTCAAACGTTTCGTACCGCCCGTGAGGCCAAAGGTCTCACACTCGCCCAGGTTGCCGCGAAAACGCGCATCCTCGTGCAGATCATCACCGACATGGAGAACGAAGACTTCCACCGGATCCCCGCACCGATCTACGGCCGCGGGTTTGTGCGGCTCTATGCCGAATGCGTCGACCTCGATCCGACGCCGTTGATTCATGAATTCATGGAAATTTTCGAGGGCCGCCGTCCACCGGCTTCGGCGCGGCCGATACCGATCGAACCGCAGGACGAAGAACCGATTTCGGCGCCCCAGCCGATGTCGATGCCCGAGCCGCTGTCGGTCCCCCAGCCGATGTCGATTCCCGAACCGATTTCGACGCCGGCGTTCGAGCCGACTCCCGCGCCCGAGCCGACCCCGATTCCCGCCACGCCGTATGCGCCACCGACCCAGCCGGTGGAAGTGCCGGAAACGATCACCCCCTTCGCGCCACCGCCTGTGACACCGCAGCCGATTCCCCAACCGGAACCCGAGCCGATGTCGCGTCCCGAGCCCGAACACCTCTGGGATCCACCGGCACAGCCGCAGCCCGCGCCCCGGCCGGAACCTCAGCCGCAGCCTTCGGTCGTCAAGGGCCTTGACCTCTTCGAACAGGCCGCCGCACCTCAACCGCCGCCGGTTCGACCGGCCGCGCCGACGGCATTGCCGCCGCAGATCGACGCGTCGTCGCCGTTCCTGATCGGTTCCTCCTACGAGGACAACGGACCTTCAACGACTCAGCGTCTGCGCGATGGTTTTATGGACATTTCGTCCAGCCTCATCCACCGCGTCCACAAGATTCCGCGTAGCGCCTGGCGAATCAGCCTGCTCGTGCTGGCCTCGCTGCTCGTGCTCGCGCTCATCGTCTTCGGGTGCGTCAAGCTCTATCAGGCCACTTCGCATCTGCCGACAACGCCCGGCACCAAAGAGACGAAGCCGAAACAGACTCCTCCCGCGAAACCTGCGGTCACCCCGGTGAAGCCCGCGCCTGCGACTACGCGTACGACGAAACCGGCCGCAGCACAGCAGACACAGAAGCCGAAGGCACCCGGCAAACTCCGGACGACCGGTCAGAAGGTCCCGTCGCTCTACATGGACTGATCTCTCGATGAAATGCGAACTCTGCCATAAGGGTGATGCGCAAGTTGCCATCACCCTCACCGTCGACGGGAAATCCAAGGAACTTTACGTCTGCAAGGCCTGCGCTGAAAAGAACAAAGCCCAGGTACAGGTACCCGGCAAAAAGAAACCCAGCGCGCATCCGGGGCATCCTCAGCTGTCCGTGATGGGCAAGTCGGCCGACGACCTGCCGCAGCCGCTCGTCGACGGCTTGGTCAAGGCCACGATCGACTTCATGAAAGGTGTTGCCGAAGTCGAAGAAAACGAACACCGTGTCTGTCCGGTCTGCAAATCGAATTGGGAGAAGATCAAGAACTCGGGTCGTATTCCCTGTCCCAGCTGCTGGAAAACATTCGCCAAGCAAATTCGCAACGAATTCCTCACAGGCGAATATGCGCTCAACCATGTCGGGTCCGCTCCCGCCGTTTCCAAGCTGTCGAATGTCGAATCGGTCCGCGCTGTACTTGAACGCGAACTCAAAGACGCCATCGCGCGGGAAGACTACCATGCCGCCGCGAACCTTAAAAAGAAACTTGACGCTCTCGACGCCGAAAAGGAGAACCCCGCATGAGATTTCGTCATAAAGCCGGGGAATATCCCAATCTGCTCGCGCGCGACGTTCTTTCAGGCGGCACCCTGACGTTGTGGCGGAATCCGGCGGACCAACCATTTGGCGAAAACGACAAATGGGCCTTGACCGCCGGATGGAATTCCACCCAGGACTTCGCAGATGCCTATGCGCAACTCGAAGCGGACGAGAAGAAACTCGCCGAGACTCAGACATTTGCCTGGGACACCGACTTCGGGTATCTTTCGCCGGATCCGCTTCACTGCGGAACGGGTCTTGGCATCGAGGGCGAGTTCCATCTCGAAGCCCTGCATCTCATCGGCGATCTGCCCCCCGTGCTGAATGCCTTTGAGGCCATGCGCTTCATGAGTTCAAGCATCGTCGAAGACGGCATCCGCCAGGCGGCCCACATCTTCCGTGTACGGAATCTTGCGACGCTGGGTCTCCCCGAGCGAGAACTGCTCAAGCGGGCGCATCGTCTCTTCGACGATCTCACCACGCAAGAGCTCAACGCCCGTCGCGCGCTGGTCGAAGATTCGCCGCGCATCATCGAGGATTCGATGTCGCGTGCACTTGCCATCCTCCGTTCGGCCCGTCTCCTCGCCCCCGGGGAACTGCTCGACCTGCTTTCGCCGATTCTTCTCGGCACCACGATGGGGTTCATCGACGGCATCACGCGGTCGGAAACGATCAAGTTGATGCGAACCCAGTTGAATGCGCCGGAAATGCCGTCCAACTCGGCAGAGGACGATCGCAAGCGCGATGCCCGCGATGCCGCTTTGGCCGATCGGATCAACAAGCGATTTGCCTCCGTGGATTTAAATTCATACGCAGAATCCTGTCTCAACTAAATATTCGAAGAAATGAACATCGACTACACACCAAATGCAGAACGCGCCCTGGACGGAGCCACTGCCGCCGCGCGCCGTTTCAACCATACCTACATCGGCACAGAACACATTCTCTGCGCCATCCTTGCAATTCCCAATTGTGAAGCCTGCCGGCGTTTTGTCCGACTTGGCATCGATCCGGAAGAGCTCCGTCTTCAGCTCGAGCAGCTGATCGGCCGGGGAGGAGACGCCCGCGTTCTCGGGGACATCCCCTTCACGCAGCGGACCAAGAAAATCCTCGAACTCGCCAAGATCGAAGCCCAGCACCAGCAGGCCAATCTGGTCGGCACCGAACACCTCGTTCTCGCCATGCTGCGCGAAGGCGATTCCGCAGGTGCCCAGATTCTTTTCAACCACGACCTGGATGCCGAGAAATATCTTGCTGCCGGCAAGCCCGTTGAATCTCCAACGCGAGCCAGCGCATCCGACTCGCAGGAGAATCCCGAAGAAGAAGGATCCTCGGAGGATGAGGACAACGGTCCTGACGGCGGACCTGGCGAGGGCTCGATGCCGCGCAAGAACGGCAAGAGCAAAACGCCGGCGCTGAATGCGTTTGGACGCGACCTCACGGCGCTTGCACGCAAAGGCGAACTTGATCCGGTCATTGGACGCAAGAGCGAACTTCAGCGCATCGTGCAGGTGCTTTCCCGCCGCACGAAGAACAACGCCGTTCTCATCGGCGAAGCCGGCGTGGGAAAAACCGCTGTCGTCGAAGGTCTTGCACAGGCCATCGTGCTCGGCGATGTGCCGGAACGGATGCGCGACCGCCGCGTCATCTCGCTCGACATGGCGCGCGTGGTGGCCGGAACGCAGTACCGCGGACAATTCGAAGAGCGCCTGAAACAGCTGATCGAAGAAACGAAGCGCGTCAAGAACGTCATTCTGTTCCTTGACGAAATCCACACGCTCGTCGGCGCCGGGGGATCGGAAGGCGCAATGGATGCCGCCAACATCCTCAAGCCCGCGCTCGCGCGTGGCGAGCTGCAGGTGGTCGGTGCGACCACGCTCAAGGAATACCACAAGTCGATTGAAAAGGATGCCGCGCTCGAGCGCCGCTTCCAGTCCATCCTCGTCAACGAGCCTTCGATCGACGACACGGTGGCGATTCTGACCGGCATTGCCTCGCGCTACGAAGAACATCACAACGTGAAGTTCTCGCCCGCCGCCCTTCGTGCGGCCGTCACACTGACGGCGCGTTACCTGCCTGCGCGGCTTCTGCCGGACAAGGCAATCGACGCCCTCGACGAGACAGGTGCGCGCGTGCGGATGAAGACCGCTGTGCGTCCGCCGGACTTCAAGGCCGACCAAGACGCCATCGAGGCGCTGCATGCCCAGAAGGATGCGGCCGTCAAAGTCAGCAATTTCGAAGAAGCCGCCAGACTGCGCGACGCCGAACTCGCCGCACGTCAAGCTCTTGAGGAAAAACTCAAAACCTGGCGGAACGAACATCTGGAAAAGACCATCGACATCACCGAGGACGATATCGCCGCGACGGTGGCTTCGATTTCCGGCGTTCCCGTCGAACGCATGACGGAATCGACCGCCGGCAAGCTGCTGACCATCGAGCGCGAACTGAATGCGTCCGTCATCGGCCAGAACGAGGCCATCGAATCCATCGCCCGCGCGCTTCGCCGTTCGCGTGCAAATCTCGGCGATCCGAAACGTCCGATCGGCTCGTTCCTGTTCCTCGGTCCCACCGGCGTGGGTAAAACCCTGCTCGCGAAAATGCTGGCCGAGAAGATCTACGGTGATCCGAAGGCCCTGATTCCGCTCGACATGACGGAATTCTCGTCAGGTTTCACCAGTTCTCGCCTCGTGGGCGCGCCGCCTGGATATGTAGGCTATGATGAGGGCGGACAGCTCACCGAACGCGTGAGACGGCGGCCCTATTCCGTCGTTCTCTTCGACGAATTCGAAAAGGCTTCACCCGAAGTGATGAACATGATGCTGCAGTTGCTGGACGACGGTCGTCTGACTGATGGCCAGGGACGCCAAGTCGACTTCCGCAACACGATCGTGATCGCCACGGCAAACCTCGGATTCGACTTTGCCCGCGAAGGCAAGTCTTTCGGCTTTTCACAGGAAACCGCCCAGACCTCGTACGAGGCGCTCCGTGACAAGCTGATGGACGAGGCCAAGCGCACCTTCCGTCCCGAACTGCTCAACCGCTTCGACGAAACCGTCGTGTTCAAGAAACTCGGCAAGGACGAAGTCGCGTGCATTCTCGACCTCGAACTCGCCAAATTGCGTGCACGTCTCTCCGAGAAGGATATGACGCTGGAGCTCGACAAGAAGGCAACCGAATTCCTCTGCGAAAAAGGTTCCGACGATGCAATGGGTGCGCGTCCGCTTCGTCGTGCCGTTCAGCACTGGGTCGAAGATCCGCTGGCCGACCTTCTGCTGCGCGACACGCTGGTGCCGGGCCGGATCAAGGTCTCGCTGGACAAGGAAGGAAAGAATCTGACATTCAAGCAATCGAAGAAAGACTGACCGCGGCGGCGCGCTCGGAGAGCGCGAATTTACGCGGCGCGCTCGGGGAGCGCGCCCTACCGTCACCTGGAGGATAATGAAAAATGAAAAAGTTGATGACAGCACTTGTCCTATTCGGACTTTCTGTTTCGGTCTATGCGGGAGCACGTGAAGATGGTCTTTTCATCTCCCATGTCCATCGGGGTGGCGGGAAGTTCGAACGTCCCGACAACACATTGGAAACGTTCCTCTGGTGCTGGGGGAACGGTTCCGCGCTCGAATGCGATTGCCGCTGCACGAAAGACGGTGTCGGCATCATGTTCCACGACAACGACTTGCGTCGAACGCCGCGCGGCATTCCCGAGACCTGGAAGACACGCAAGATCAGCGAAATGAACTGGGCCGACATCCGCGATATCGACGTTGGATCCTATCTCGACGCAAAGTATGCCTCCCAGCGCATCCCCACGATCCAAGCGGTGATGGCGGCGATGGCGGGACATCCCTCCTATCTTCTCTTTGTGGACGAAAAAGGCGCGGGGCCTGCGCGCATTGCCGCTGAAGCACGCAAGGCCGGCGTACTGGACCAAGTCTACTATACAGGCTGCAGCTATCCCAATATCGTCAAATGGAACGAAGTCGTGCCGGGCGGCAAGTCCTTGCTGTGGATCGGACGGTTTCCGAAATTCAAAGACCGTTTCGACCCGGTCAAACGGGCCAAGATGGCGAAAGAGGTCCAGGCGCATTTCGAAAAATACATGGTGGAACTGCGCCAGGCGAACTTCAAGTACGTGAATGCGGTTTCACTGCATACCTACTGGAATCCGAAGGATCCTGTCGATCCGTTCATCCTTGGCACGGACTACTTGAAGAAGCTCATCGACGAGTTCCACGCCCATGGCGTCAAGGTCTGCTCGATCCCGTTTGAAGGCGGCGAAAATGAGGCCTGCTATTATCGCCTTTGGGAACTCGGGTGCGACGGATTCTCAACCGACTATCCCTCCGTGATGTTCAAAGTCATCAAAAAATTAAAGGTTAAAGATTAAGGGTTAAAGATTGTACACAAGTCGGCGGGGGGATGATCGGCAGGGCGCGTTCTCCGAACGCGCCGCAATGCCAGGTCCATGGACAATCGTTTACAATCCATTACGGCGCGGCTGGAATCCGCGCCCTACCCGCTACACGCTAACCTTTAACCTTTAATCTTTAACCTTAAAAAGGCCAGAGCCAAAAGGCCGGGTTCTTTTCGAGCCATTCGCCCATCGATTGGAGGCGCGAGGGTGGCGTCGTCGATTTCTTCTTGGCAGCGGCCAAACGGATTTCGATCGGTTCAAAACGAGTCGGATACTCGGCCCGCCGTCGAATCTTCTCCGCATAGGCCTCGCTGTAGAAACGACCATCTGCCGTTCGGTCACGACGGGCGTTGTAACGCCGCAAGGCTTCCGGCCAACCGTCGAAGAAGCCTTTCGGACGCCGCCAGGCGGCTTGTCCTGAAGTTCCGAACCCCTTCCACAAGAAACATAATCGCCGCACGGACATTGGTCTCAAGTTCCCCTTCATTACGCTTTTCGGGTTTCTTGAGTCCCACATCGAGTTTGGCCGCGTCCCAGTCCCCCGGCACATTCACCTGGAGCGGATCGCACCACCAAGCCGCCCGCGCCACAGGACCGTTCCCACCGGACTCTTCAATCATCATGGATTTGACCAGAGCCGGCGTCAGGTCCGAAATCTTCGCCGTCTGTACGGCGCTACCGCCACACCAAATCTGCTTGTTGGCATTGAAAGCAACAACCATCTGAACGATCAGATCGTCATGCGCCTGATAGCGTGCGTCTTCAAACCCGGCGAACACGGGGATCTCAAGCGGATTGCGAACCTCGGGACGCAAGGCCAAATCAACGACCTTCTTCTTATTCTTCTTCGGACGCACCCTGAAAATCCGGCGATAATAACGCTCAAGTCTATGAACGACTTTCATCTCGTCGTCCGTGACGAAACGACGATCGATCCAGAAGTGTCCCCAGATATCGAAGATGAACGAGTTGCCGCCCGTGTTGATGCGATAGAAATGATTCGCCGCCGAGGGTGGAACTTCTGCGATCCCCTTCGCCGCCAGTTTTCTCTTGTGTTCGGCTTCGCGTTTCTGCGCGCGGTCATTGATTTTGATCGCTTCCGAAACGAGTTGCGAAACTTCAATGAGTTCACGCGGCGAAAGAGCCGTCATCTGCGCGGACGAGGACAAGCTCGCGCCACCCAATGCCAGAATGCAGACAAGGGATCGGAAGAAAACTGACAGACGTGTACGCACCTTAAACGACGACATCCGGCTTAACCGCAATTTCGGCTTCAAGCGCCCGCGCCAGCTGGTCCGGACACGATGTTCCGCCACGGCAGTTGATGCCCTTGCACAAGGCGATGACATCCTCGACCTTGCGTCCGACCGCCAGACGGGCCACACCTTGCGTATTGCCCGGGCATCCGCCGATAATCTGACACGCCGTCAGAATGCCGTCTTTCACTTCATACTGAATCGCCTGCGAACACGTACCACTCGTTCGATAAAGTTTCATTTCCTTCTCCTTCTTCCATTCTCAGAATTCAAACCCTCAACCGCTTCACCTCGAACCATTAGGGTTTCTTCTTCGGCGGCTTCGGCGGCAAGGGCGGCAAAAGACGATAGACGAACCCACGCGCCAACACGAGATGATCCCACGCGAAGGCCTGATTATATTCGTTCGCCGGGGTGATCGGCACACGCCATTTCTGCTTCTCGTCTTTCGCAACCGTCCAGATTTTCATCTGCGGCTGAATCGTCGGCGGCATCTTCTTGGCAGTCGCCACGACCGTGAAGTTGTTGGACGAAGCCGGAATGACTTTCGGCTTGAACGTAAGGTAGGCATTATCCTCCAGCGTTATCGGCGCGTTGAATCCGTCGTGGCGAATGATTTCAAGCGGAATCGGCTGACGCCACCACGGGCGCATCAGAAGACCGCTCCGCTTGGAATAGATCTCGTAGCGCGGGACAGGCCGGTGGATGCGGAGCGTGTAGAAATAAGTCCCTCCACCCTTCCTCGCTTCGTCCGTCACGCGTGCGGTATACTTGCCGGGCGCAAGGCGGATTCGTCCAATTGGATCGCACTCCGCCTGAATGACGCTTCCGACATGAACGGTATTCGTCACATCGTCGAATCGTGCAATCATCTTGCCGATCTCATTGAAAACGGTGACGCGTGCATCCAGCGGCAAACCGAGGCGACGCGACAGGAGGTCGAACACATAGACGCCCTCCTTTTTGATTTCAAACGCATTCGTTACAACGGCGCCGGGTTTCGCCACGCAACCAGAGAACTGCGCCACCACGGCATTCGTCGGTAAGGCATAGTTCGGCAACGGAGAGAGCGAAAGATAACGCAACTGGGGACGTGCCTTCGCACCTTCTGACACGCGGATCGCATAGACGAAGTCCGCACGTCCCCGATAGAGATTGTCATGGATCTTCAGCGCATAGTCGCCATCCTTGGGCACGGTAAACGTAAGGACGGAATCGGGATGGAAGAAATAGTCGTCATTAAAAGCGACTTCATGATTGTTGGTATCGACAATGCTCAACACGGGATTGAAAAAGCCAGGCACCGCGTCGCCGATGTAGGGCTGAAACTCGCGGGCGATGGTCTGAAACGTCAGCACACGACCCTTCTTCATGTTGGGCAGACGCCATGTATCGGTCGTGCCCGGATAAATCTGGCCGTTCAAAATGCACGGCACATTTTCAACGGCCGGCGGTTCGGGCTGCTTGCGATGGGGCGGAACGTAGAGCGGCTCTTCAACGACGGGAAGCTTGGTCACGATGATCGGACGCGGCGGAGAAAATCCCGATCCGGCACCAAGGCGGAAATCACGTGCACCGAGGGGCGCATTGGTCTCGACCGACAGCGTCACGAGCGCCGCCTGATTGAGCGAGGGCGTCATCTGCAGGGGATTACGCGGCATAAACAGCCAGCGTTCCACCTGCTGGATCTGCCGCGCATCGAGTTGTCCCAGCACATTCCACCAGCGGTTGCTGCGCCATTCGTTGTAGTGCTCGTTTTCAACCGGCAAGGGAGGTTGGGTGCGATCACCCTGCGCAATCTGGTCGAGCCATTTCACCAAGTACTTGCGCTGATCCCCTGTCGGCACCGGAAAACCCGGCACGAGCTCGACGTTCAGGACGCGAACGCCCGATCCGCTCACGACGGCCCCCTGGGTACCCCAAAAATACTGTCCGCCGACAAGGACGCGATTCGTCGTACCGGCCTGTATCGTTGCCGGATAGATGAAACCGACATACGGATCCGCCGCCGAAGCGGAAAGCGCCGTCAGCATTCCCAGACAGACAAGCAGCACGCCCAAAGCACGACGGGCCGCATCAAGAGCCACGCGGGCTTTCGCATTCAGCACGGTCAGACCGAACCGCTTGAGCGTCTCGTGATAGAGCGCCTCACCCACGCAGTTGCCGAAGTCTTTTTTGACCTCCTTCATCGCCGCGACAAGTTCTTCCGTCGGAATCTGATCAATGGACCGCGTCTTCTTCACTTCGCGTACCGGCTTGGCCTTCAAGGCGGTCACACCAGGCGGCAAGGACGAAGCCGCCGGCTTCGCAGCCGGCGAAGGCTGTTTCGCCGAAGCTTCCTGCGCGATCTGTTCATCACGCGTTTCCAATGCTTCCAAAAGCGAAAGCAAGGCCCCTTCAGCGCGTTTGCGATCATAAGCCCAGTCCACACTCCACAGACGCGTCACATGCCAGCCGAGCCCCTTCAGCACCGAGGCGCGCAGCACATCACGGTCACGAGTGGTCCGCTGGCTCGCGTAACCCGGACCATCGCATTCGATCGCGCACAGATAGCCTTCGCCTTGACGGCGACGAACGGCCAGATCGATGCGGAAGCTCCCGCAGCCGGCATTTTCGTCCACGGTCCAGCCATGGTTGCGCAACATCGTCGCCACGGCCTGGGGGAATTCGACGGCAAACGGATCCGTGTTGGCGAGATCGGCTTCAACCGACGACGCGACACCGCCCTTTTCCGCGAATTCAAGGAAACTCTTCAGATGCGCCGCACCGGTCGCCGACGTGCGGTTGAGATCGATCTGCGAACCGTGAATGCTTGAGAACACAACGACCTGCTCTTTCGCACGCGTCACGGCGACATTCAACCGGCGTTCACCGCCATCCCGATTCAACGGACCGAAATTCATCGCGAGTTTGCCGTCCGCATCCGGCGCATAGCCGACGCTGAAGAGGATCACATCGCGTTCGTCGCCCTGGACGTTTTCGAGATTCTTCACGAAGAACGGTTCGTCCGTATCGTCGCCGAAGAACTTCTCCAGCGACGGCTCCTTTTCACGCCGCTCTTCGATGAGGTCTTCAATCAGCGTCTGCTGCGCCTGGCTGAACGTCACCACGCCCACCGAACGGCGACGATAGCCGGGGGCCGCGAAGTGCGTAAACACGTAGTCGACGAGCGCCTCCGCCTCCTTGCGGTTCGTCCGCGACGCACGACGTTCGAAGGTACCGCCTTCCACGAATTCAAACCGCACGCCGAGACGCGGCGAATCGCTCGCAGCGGGGAAGGTATTCAAACGGTCGCCATAGTAGTTGTGGTTGCTGAACGAGATCAACGACTCATGGCGGCTGCGGTAGTGCCAATTGAGATAGGCCGAATGGACACCCGCCGCAAGGCATTCATCCAGAATGGATTCCATGTCCGCGACGGATTCATCCTCCTCGTCCTCGACCTCCGCTTCACCCTTCTGGAAGAAGTTCGTCGGCGGCATCTGCTTCGGATCGCCCACGCAGACGAACTGCTTGCCGCGCGCGATGACGCCGATCGCGTCCCACACGGGAATCTGCGAGGCTTCGTCGAACACCACCAGGTCGAAAGACGCATCGGCCGGCAGATACTGCGCCACCGACAACGGGCTCATCAGGAAGCACGGCTTGATGTCCGCCACAAGGTGCGGGATTTCCGCCAGCAACTGACGAACCGGCTTCTGGCGCGCCTTCTTTTCGCACTCGCGCCGCAGAATGCCGAGTTCGCTCGCCGCCGGACAATCCCCTCCGCGGCGGCGCGGCAGACGCGTCGCGAGTTTGGCGAACACCTCGCCCTTGGCGAGTTCCGCCAATCGCGCATCGAACTCGCGATAGAGTTTCACGCAGTTGTCGTGGTTGAGGCCGTTGAAGGCATTGAAACGCGGCTCCTCCCGCGTCACGGCATCCAGCATCTTCGCCGCATAGGCATCGCGGAAGCGTGCGAGGATGTCGTCCGGCGCAATCGTCCCCGCCTCGACCGCCCGGGCGAGTCCTGCCAAGCCGGCCTTTTCAGCCAGCTCCTTGGCGCGACGCCAATTCAGCACGCCGCGAAGTTCGTCGGTCGCCCCCGCAAGTCGTTCGGCGTCTTCGGGTTTCATCTTGAAGGCCTGTCCGAACGGAACGAGCGCACGATGGCGGAAGGCGGTCAAAACGCGTCCAAAGAACCCCTTGCGGCTTCCCTGAACGAGGTCTTGCGCCACCGTGGCGACTTCCCGTTCAAAACCGGGGGACCACTCCTGCGCGACCAGCGGCGCCAACGCGGCAACGGCTTCGGGCGTCGTACCGCGCCACCCGTTCGCGAGCTCCTCGGTGAGGCGTTCGCCTGCTTCATGGTCGGCACGCGCTTCATGCAACGTGTCGATCGAAAGCAGTCCCTCGTCCTTTAAATGGGACTTGCCGGTTTCTTCATCGACGGACGCAATCAGATGCGCAAAGCAGTCGCACGCGGTGAGTCCGTTCGGATAGATCTTGTGCAGTGCGCGCACATAGGCATCAAGTTCCTCGCGCGACGAGGCGAGATTCTGCGCCGTCGTCTGCCAGTCGGCAGGTCCTTGGCAGTCCGGCACGTCGAGCGCCTCGGCGAACTGTGCAAGCACCTCGGCCTTGCCGGACTTGTTCGAATGCAGTTCGAGGCAGAACGGCTTCAGGCCGATCGACGAGAGACGCCGATGCACCACATCGAGCGCGGCCTTCTTTTCGGAGACGAACAGCACGCGCCGCCCCAGTGCCAGGTTGTGTGCAATCAGGTTCGTAATCGTCTGGCTCTTACCCGTACCGGGCGGACCGTGCAGCACGAACGTCTTGCCCATCGCGGAATAGAGCACGGCCGTCATCTGGGACGAATCGGCGCTCAGAGGGCAATACACTTTTCCAGGCACGATCTTTTCGCCGATCGCCTCCGGCGGAAAGACCTTGACCCCGTCGTCATACAGACCGCCGCCCTTGACAAGATGGTCGACGAGCGGATTCTTCCGCAACTCGTCCATGCGCGTCGTCATGTCCTTCCACATCACGAACTTGCCGAACGAGAACTGTCCGAGTGCGACATCGCGCGTCACGGTCCAGCCCTTCTGTTCGGCCGTCGCCTGAATGAAGGCATCTACGATCGCATTGACATCGACGCCCTTTTCATCAGTCGGCAACGAATCGATGTTCGGCACCGTGATACGGAACTCGCTTCTCAGCAGCTCAAGCAGCGTAGCATTCACAACGGTATCGTCATCAAGCGCCGTCAGGCGAATGTCCTTCAGCGACTTGCGAACGAGCTTGACCGGCACGAGGATGAGCGGGGCGCGATAGAACTTCGGATCACTTTCGGAAGGACGCCACGAGAGGAACCCGATCGCGACGAAGAGCGTGTTCACGCCACCCTCTTCAAGATCCGTCTTCGCCACGCGGAAGAGGTTCTTCAAACGCTTTTGCGTTTCCTCCGGCGTGACATTTGAAACGAGGAATCCGTCCTCGGGATCGCCCGTCTCGATCGGCACGACCTCTTCAGACGCCAAGCGGTCCTCAAATGTCGCGATGTCACGGCAGAAAAGCGGTAGCACCTGCTTGCTGTCGCGGACATTCAGCAGACGATTCCGCAAAGAAAGGTCCAAAAGCTTTTTGGACCATCTGTCGGTTCTTTCACTCATTTCTTTCTTCTCTTCTCGATTTTTACCAGGTACCATTCCCTCGATACACTTGGCCCATCTCGGCTATACCGTGCAACGATAATTATACACGATTTAGCCCCCCATGTGAACCCAATTTTCACTTGAAGAGTCGACGCATCTGCAGCCGTATCGTAATTGGCCGCCCTCACTTCTAAGGCTCTTCGGGAATAAGTGTGGGTCAGTCTGGCGCCGGGTTCATCCCATCATGTACGCAGATGCCTTCGGCATACGCAGTTTTGGCGAAATCCGATCCGGCTACGACGCCCGCGCCGCTGGGCGGCCTCCCAGACGACGGGAGATTGTCCAATTGCAAAGACCGATGTGTCAACGGAATTAGACGAAACCGAGACGACGCGCCAGCGGCGAGCGATGTCGTCGTCGGTGACGGGCACCATCCCGGTAGGGCGCGTTCTCCGAACGCGCCGCAATGCTTGGCCATTGGATTCCCCGTTCGCCGTTCCTTGCGGCGCGCTCGGAGAGCGCGTCTACCCTGTACGCCCCCCCCCCGAGAACGTTTGTCCCGCCTTCAACCTGCGTCACTGTGTTCGTGCTGCCTTCGACTTGCGACACATCGTTGGTGCCGTCCTTGGTTCCTGCAAAGGCAATCCACGCGGACACAAAAATCAGAATAAGACCACGCCCAACATCATTCGTTTCCCCCTTCGCCGATCGTCAGCTGCCGCAGGGGCTGGCCAGAAGATTGCAACTGGTTTGTCACACTTGTAAAATACCCTACCAAACCTTGTCGGGCATTTTGCATGGACAACATACGACAAGCAGTTGCCATTCTATTCGAACTAATCGCATAATTGTCTAACTTCGCGGACAGCAAACGATCTGTCGTAATCGCTCCGACGCAATCATGATTTCTATTACGGTAAATCGCATGAATCGTATTCACCATATCGTCATTAAAACATGTCTCGTCCATCAACCGTTTCGAAACGCCCTTAATGGCAGAAAACCTCACAGCAGAATCGACACCAACACGATTGGTAAACACATTTTCTAAAAATGAAGCCATTGAACCATCAAATACCCCCAGGCGAGCTATCAAATCGACTGCACGGTCCTTATAAATTCCATTGGGATTAACAACCATGGCCTTCATGGCAGGGACAGCTTCTGAGCAAGCAAGAAGTTGGGACTGTCTAATGGCGACACGCACATACTCATCATCTTCTGATGAAGAGGCACTCCAGTCGTTAGTACTAGCTACAGATAGAAACCACAGAAAAGCAGCCTTCTTTTCAGGTAGCGTCCATCCTTCATTTTCCCCTCCTACCAAGAAGCCCTTCCATGTAACCGGGGCAAGTCGTTGTTCGTTTTGAGGCTCACAATCAGGCGTATCACTTCCAAATTCCATAACCCTCAGCAGCATCGATTTCACCAACTCGTTGGTAGACGTTGAAGAATGCGCATAAGAATGCGGCGACATCATCATAATGCCACCCACAACCAACATATTCAAGAAATTTTTCATCATTCTGAAAGCTCCTTTCCTTTGTGTTCTTCAACAAATGAAGATCCAACTTTCACATCGTCTTTTTCATCGTACTTTGAAATACCATGCACGCTCTTGTCAGGTATGTCAAAATGCCCTCCTGCGCTCTTTTTCATTATTTTACCATACATCAATAATTCTTCATGGATTTTTTTCAGTGAATCGGACCTCTCGTAAAACCCCCACCCCGATTCTTGTCCCCAATCACATCGGCTTTTGAATAGAGTTCCATTCACGGGGTCATTCCTAATACGAAGTCTAAGTTCTACATCCACATCCCCCCTGTGCACAACCTTTGAGTAATAACAATCTTGAAGGCCAAGAGCGTGTCCCAACTCATGAGGCAATGTCGTACGAGCCTTTTCCCTTCCAACTGCAATTCCGTACCTGCTCCAAAATCCATACGTATTCCCATAAAGAAGTTCCCCTACGAAATAGACTTCAACGCAATCATGACTTCTATGTGTGTTAAACAGATTTAATGCCTGTTCCGACAAGGTATGCCCGAATGAAACCTCTCCTGCACTATTTGTGTAGACATCGTACATTGGCAATCGCCAGTCATTCACCGTCCCTACGCCGTTTGAAACCGAAACAAGGTCAAAATTCACTCCGATCTGCGAGTACACTTCATTCACCGTTTTAAACAACGAGGATATCTCGGGTTCCGTCCATGGAGAACTAATGGACGCTCCCTCTGGAGCTTCATCGAAATCAGGTGGATTGACGATAAAAGCCCGAACAGGAATGCTACGTGGTTGAACGATTGGTACCGTAAACGTCGGCTGTATCTCGTCATTATTAAATCGGGCTACGATTTCCACTCGCCCAGTCGGAGCGAGTGCATTGACAGAGACATACCAATGACCTCTTTCAAACCACTCATGCTCCTTTCGACCAGGCGAGGTAACAATCCAAGAGACATTCGTCTCGTCAAATGTATCTCCTACCGCCATGTTCACCCCGACCTTAAAAACGGCATTCGTTCCAAAGACCAGTCGACATGGATTTACAAAATGTTTACCGTCTGAAGTTCTTTCTGTCGTAATCAACTTGCGGATCGGTTCGATGACCTGGTAGCTCGCCTCGTCCGACAGGTCGCTGCCCTCGTCGGGCGTCCAGGTCGCGCGGAGCGTACCGCGCCCCAGCACGGGACACGACATGTAGACGGTCTTCACGCACTCGCGCGTAAACGAGTCGTCGGCCACGT
>JAKSOY010000349.1 GCA_024405255.1 Kiritimatiellia bacterium | reverse complement strand
CTGGCCCTCGTAATTCTCCAATCACATCCTCGGCCTTCAGTGCTGGAGAAGCACGGCAATGTAGGAGGCAAATCCATGGTTACAGCTCGCCGTCGGCGAATCCATCTCCCACAGCGTCCCCGTCTTCTCCGCCATGCCGAGGTAGTAGCCGACCGCCTCACGTTTCATCTGCTCCCTCTGGCCGTAACGGTCCAGCAGGCAGAGACGCATCAAGTTGCCGATGAAGGCGTTTGACGCCCAGACCTCCTTGTGGAGTCCTTTCTTCCAACGATCGGGACCGAACTCAGTAGTCAGTCGCCTCCAAAGGTCCGGATGCGTTTTCGGCGTCGCAATCCCGTGAAAGAAGGCGTAGTACTGGCAAGTCTCCGTAGTGTCGGGGAACTTCGCGTTATCGCGGAACCACTTGCCGTCGTAGGCCCGCTTTCGAATCGTATTCTTCAGCCGTTCGGCTTGCGCGGCGAGATCGTCCCGTCCGTAGAGTTTCGCCATACGTGCGAGCGCATCGGCGTAAGTCATGTTCGACGGCCAGTTGATGCCGTCCTTCACAAGCCGAATGTCATTCGCATGGCTCCACTCAACAAACACCCACTTCGGCAGATTCGTAAGAACTCCGTCTGCGTCCCGGTACGACTCGAAAAAACCCAGCAGCCCATGGACGCGCGGCTTCAGCATCTCAACCGTCTCACGATCCTGCGTCCGCTCGGCGTAATTCGCGAGTTCCAGCATGAGCCACATCGACCAGTTGGGAATGAAGTTGCCGTTCGTATGGTCACCCGGATAGCACATCGGAACCATCCCCTCGGGCATGCACGGAAACTCGTCGGCAAGCGCAAAATTCCGAAGGAACGTCCGCTCGATCTCATTCCGCCCCGTGAAGAAGTACTCGGCCGGTCCTGTGAAGTAGCTGTCACAGAGCCATCCCGCACGCTCACGGCTCGGGCAATCCGTGAAGACATCCACCGCGTTCTGCATGAACGTCTCGCGCGCCGCGTCGAAGACCTTACGCTCGGCAGAGTCGGTAATCTTGCATGGACGCGTCGCATTCGGGTTCTTGTACGTGCGCATCTCCAGCCGCTCGATCTCCGCCTCGCCATCAAGCATAACCGCCTCAGCGAACTTGAAGGTGTAGGGTTCAAAGGATTCAAGCTCGAACTCGCCCGATTCCGTCAGATCCCACGCAATGACATTGCAACAGCCGAATCGCCTCAGAAAGTCCAGACGATCGCCGGACAGGATTTCGTCAAACCCGACGAGAAGACGTCCCGGCTTCGACACCCTCACCTTCAGTCGCAGGAACCCCGTGTTGTTGATCGCCCCCTCATAGCGGACGCCGCAACCCGTGCGGATCCTCTGCAGCCCACCCGCCACGACCGCGCCGTCCGGCACCATGTCTCTGATCCACCACTCGTGCGCTGGCTGGAACGCGATCGCCTCGCTCGTCCACGGCGGAGAGAACATCCAAGGCGCGGTGAATATCCACGGCGGCCGTCCGAGATCTCCCGTCTTCAACGAGACATTCAGGACATGCGTCGGGCGGCAACTCGCATCGATTGCGAAATCCGGATACGGCGCCCCGCGCTCGAGAAACTTCACAGTTGGCGCATTGGTAATGGCAAGCGCAGTGCACTTGCACATTACCTCAGGATGTTTCCACCATTCGGCATCCTTTCCGACCTTGTAAACCTCGCTGTGCGCCCTCTGGATGCTATAGCGCGGAACCTCACGAACACGTCCTGTGCGATAGGCACTCCACCTGCTGCGACCGCCCACGACATCGCCTGTCGCCACCACGCCCTCACCGTCTGACAGCACTTCTGCCTGCAGGAACGGTCTGTGGTTGATGATGTAATAGTTGTCGACATTGTAGGCGACACCCTCGATTACAAGATTATTCCAACCCTTTCGCGCGAACTTCGCAATATCCCACTCATCGATACGGAACCAGCCATGCGGACCTCGCGCCGGACCATACGCGGCGAATTCCCCGTTGACGAACACCTTGAAAACCGAACAGCCCGAAAAACGGAACATGAGCGATGACTGGCCATCCCAGTCGAAACCCGTCATGAAGAAGTATGATGAATTGGGCTCCCCCGTCTCGGCCGCCACCCAAATCGGTTTGGCCTGTTCGAACCTGTCTGCCGCAAGCGTCGTAAGCGCAACAGAGCAAAAAATAAAAGCTATCATTCTCATATGGGCATCACATCCATTCTCAATTCGCTTGGAGGTCGTCCGACTTCTTGTCCTATCGCTCAATTCTCACACTATCCAACTTACAAATCTCCTCGGTGGAAATCACGTTCTGCAATGACATGCCAGGCGTGACGACCCTTCCAGCCAAGACATCTTGCTCGGTGAAAACGTCCAGTAAGATTTCCTGCGCCTTCAACCGTTCGTGGTCATGGACCACGAAGATTGTGCCGTCAGGGGCCTGATCGCCATCCGGGTAGGACACATTCCCACGCGAATCAAGCATCAACCCACCCCGCCACGTCACCCCATCGTCCATTGACAGAAACGCCATCAGCCGTGTGCGTCCCGTGTCCTGGTCAAACGGACCATTCTTGACCAGCAGGAGGTTCCCGCTCCTGAGCTTGCGAAGGAAATGACGTGAGCTTGTGTGCTCGAACCTCGCTTTCTTCGCCTTTGTCCAAGTTCGTCCGCCGTCCCGTGATTCGCTCTCGAGACAAGACGGACTCCCTTTCGCGCGGATAAACGCAAGCCAGTCGCCGTTCGCCTTCTCGATCACGGTGTGTTCGTCATAAAGTCGGTTGGACTTCGGGAAATGCGTGACACCGCCTCGAAAGGCAAACGTCTTGCCGCCGTCCGTCGATGCGAAGAAACAGGCCGACGGCTCGGCATACCACCGCGCCACTGGCAGAATCCACGCGCCATCCCGCGTGACAATGGGCTTGCACATCATCACGCCATCAGCCACCATACGAAGCGAGGGCAGCCGCTGCGGTTCGTGCTCCGCGTCCAGTTCTGCCATGAGCAGACGGTCACTCGAGACAGGGCCATCGACGCCGGAGTAGGGCTTAAGGTTGTCCGTGTCAACGGAGACGCACTCTCGCGACGTGAATGTCCAGCGCAACCGTCCGTCGGGTGCCACCCATAGCTCGGGATCAAAGACCCGCCTTCCCTTGACCGGTTCGGCCACACAGACCGTTTTCCATGTCTTTCCGCCATCCACGCTCGTCACAAGCGGAACGTACGAGTTCGAATCCTCCCCGGGCGTTACGCCCCCGTAGAACGTCACCCAGAGCCGTCCATTCAGAGGAGACACGGCCACAGACGGGATCCCAGTATGTCGTCTCAGCCGCGCATCATGTCGCGCAGCTGGTTTCACGACCTCCGCGAAGTCCGCCTCCTGCAAGGACAGGCATCCCGTCGCAAGGCATCCGCACAACACGCCAATCAGAGCGCGAATCACAGTCATTCACTTGAGTATGAGGGCGAATCCCCTGCGCGGCTTGCCGACAGTCCAGTCGACACGCACCGCCGAATCACCTTCCGGATAGGCGAACGAGCATTCCGCCGTGTCGCTCTTCTTCC
>JAKSOY010000348.1 GCA_024405255.1 Kiritimatiellia bacterium | reverse complement strand
TGCTCGCGCCGAACGTGTCGATGTCTACGCGAACGCCTTCCGCGAGGGCGGGTGGAAGCTCGACGTGCAATTCATGGACGTGATGGGCTCTCCTTATCTGCTTGCGCACGGGATGGGTTCGCCGGTCCCTGACGCGGTTGCCACGGTCTCGGTCCCGACGTTCGGAAAGTGGCGCGTCTGGGCGCGGACGCGCAAGTGGGTGGAGGGCGCGGGATCCTTCCGGGTGCTGGCGGACGGCAAGGCGCTGGCGCATGTGTTCGGGCGCGGCGATTCGGCCTGGGGCTGGGAGGATGGCGGTGAAATCGAACTCGCGAAGGGGCCGGTCGAGATCCGGCTGCGCGACGAGGACGGGTTCGACGGACGCTGCGCGGGACTCGTGCTGACATCTGCCGGAGAGCGTCCTGAAGGTGCGCTCAACGTACTGGACCGGAAGCCCGAAGTCAGTCGGTCTTTTGATTTCGTCGTGGTGGGTGGCGGGCTCCCCGGCTGCTGCGCGGCGATCGCGGCGGCGCGACGCGGACTGAAGGTCGCGCTCGTGCAGGACCGTCCGGTTCCGGGCGGCAACGCTTCGGGCGAGGTTCGCGTCTGGTCGACCGGCGAGATTCGCTATCCGCTGGTGAACGAGGTGCGGAGCAAGTTCATGAACATGGAATACGAGAACGTGTACTCCGATTCCGACCGTATCGCGATCCTGGAGCGCGAGCCGAATCTGTCGCTCTACTTCTTCCACCGCGCGTTTGGCGTTGAGAAGCAGGGCGAACGCATCGCCATGGTGAAGGCGCTGGACGTCATGAAGAACCGTGTGGTCGAGTTCCGCGCGCCGCACTTCTGCGATGCGACCGGCGACGGCTGGGTCGGTTTCTGGGCGGGCGCGGAGTGGCGTTACGGACGCGAGGGACGCGGCGAGACGGGCGAGAAGTACGCGCCCGAGAAGGGCGACCGCATGACGCTCGGCTCGTCCATCATGTGGCAGAGCGCGATGGCGACCTACGACGTCCCGTTTGCCGCGCCGTGGGCCGAACCGTACGCCTGCGGCCTTGTGAGAACGAGTGGAAACTGGAACTGGGAGTTCGGCCTCAAGCAGGACATCCTGTCAGCTCTACACGAAGGGCCATGCGCGGGAACTCCAGTGGAATCTGGGCGGGGATTTCCCCGGGAATCCCGATCCGGCACGGAAGGCCTGGCGGTATGTGGACGACGAGTCCGCCGGCGTGAAGTTCAAGGGCAAGTGGCGCCAGACGTATAACGAATTTGGCGGACAATACGACGCCAAGCCCGTCCTCTTTGCAACCGCGAAGGACAATTCCCGCACCTACAAGACGCGCATCGTGGCCCTGACGAAGGAATGAATCGTGGGGGTCCTATCCTCTTGAATCCTGAATTCCGATCACATTTTGCTTGCGCCACTCGCGCATTGTGAGGCCAGTCGCGCGCTTGAACAGTTTTTTGAAAAACGGCTCGGAGTTGTAGCCGCAAAGGTTGGCGATGGCACTAATTGCCTGATTGCGGTTGCGTAAGAGCGAGAAGGCCTTGTCCATGCGTAGGACGTGTATTTCATTTCGGATCGAATGGCCGGTGATCTCTCGGAAGCGAAGATCGGCCATACGTCGAGAACATCCCATTTCACGGACAATCATGTCGGTTTTCAGTTCGGGGTCGAAGGCGTGTTGGCAGATGTAGGTCAAGGCCTTGTCAACGCGAGAGTCGGTTTTATCGAACCAACGGCTTGATCCGCGGCGAATGAGATCGACAGGCCCGTAGGTGACATTCCGCGGCGGTTTGCCATTTAAGGTTTCCTGGAGCAACTGCGCCACGGTATAGCCGGCCTGTTCGAAATCGGGCAGGACGCTGGTGAGCGGTGGATTGAGATTGTTGCAGATCAGCTCGTCATTGTCGATCCCGACAAACAGGAGGTCTTCAGGGATCTTCCAACCGGTCTTGATGGCGAGGTGCATTGCACGTTGCGCAGTCATGTCGTTGGCACAGAGGATGCCGCAGGGCTTGGGAAGTTCGGCGAAGTTGTGTGTCCACTTGACATATTTTCTGCCTGCTGCGCGTATGGCTTCGGCAAATGCCGATTCCCGCTGTTGCGACCAGAACACGGGCGTGTGCCAGGGAATGTAGCTGAATGACTTGGCACCGGTTTTGAGAAGTTCCTTGGCTGCGAGTCGCGCGGAGGCCATGGAGTCTTGCATAATTGACGCATATTTGCCGGTGGCCGTCTTCGGGTTCTGGTCGAGGAGGACGATGGGTGTGCCCTTGAATAGTTTGGCGGGCTCTTTTGCGAGCGTCATTGCCCGGTCGACGATACAGCCGATCGGTTGCCACAGTTCAAATGCTGCAATGATTTCGCTTCGCTTCCCCCGCGTGCTGACGACTTGCACCTGCCATCCGGCCTTTTGCGCGAAGCGGTAGACGCCGGAGAGTTTGTCTCGCCAGCTTTTGGAAGTGGTTGATTGAAAGAAAAGTACAACAGGTACCATGACGCGTATTATAGCATATCGATTGCTGGATTGACTATGTTTATTTTTCGAAATAGGCTCTATTTGCGTTGGTGAAAATGCTATAATCCACGCCTATGAGTTACAATATTCAAGTCGTTGGGCGTATAGGCCGTCTGATTTTCGTCCTTTTCGTGACGAATGTGAGCATCTCTACCGCAGGGGGAGAGGTTAAGTTTGCCGAGACGGAAACCGTGTTGCCGACATACGCGCCGGGCGGATATGACAAGACGCCGATTTTCTACACGGGGCGCGTTTACCAGGGAGCGCAGGGACGGGTCTATCCGTATCCGATGCAGGATGTGCTTTTTGACGGCAAGGTCGATGAGACCTACAAGTACCTGACGCTTGAGAACGAGTGGCTGCAGATGGGGCTTTTGCCTGAACATGGCGGGCACATGCTCAACTTCACCGACAAGAAGAGCGGCTTCGAGATCTTCTACCGCCAGCACGTCGTCAAGCCCGCCTTGATCGGCATGCTCGGCGCATGGATCTCGGGTGGCGTCGAGTGGAACTTCCCCCACCACCACCGTGCGACGACGGCGATGCCGATCGACTGGCGGATGACCGAGCGCAATCCTGCGGAGCCGAGCGACTTCGCGTGCGCGGCGGGGACGAAGACCGTCTGGATCGGCGAGACGGAGCTTCGTCGGCGGCTCAAGTGGACGATCGGACTCTCGATGATGCCGGATCGCGCCGTGCTTCAGGCGGAGAACGTCTTCATGAACCGCGGTCCGTTCATCGAGTCGATGATCTACTGGGCGAACGTCTCCGTGCATTGCGGCGACGACTACCAGATCCTCTTCCCGCCGAGCTGCCACCTCGGCTTCGACCACCACAAGAACTACTGGACGAGCTTCCCGATCGGTCCGCGCAAGGAGGAAATGGAGCTGCTGCCCTCGCAGCGCTCGAAGTATGCGGACGACATCTCCGGGACGATGGACCTCAGCTGGTGGAAGAACTTCACCATCGAGTCGCGTTCCATCTTCGCGATGGACCCCGACAACGCCTGGCTGGCGGGCTACGACCACAAAAGGCAGATGGGCACGGCGCATGTCTCGAACCGCCACATCACCGTCGGCAAGAAGTTCTTCCTCTGGGGCAACTTCCCCGAGG
>JAKSOY010000347.1 GCA_024405255.1 Kiritimatiellia bacterium | reverse complement strand
GCGCGGCGACACCATCAACATCGGCGAGGGCGTGATCTACCTCGACGGCACGATCAATCCGGGGACGAAGGTGTTGAAGATCCACGGCGCCGGTCCGGAGAAGACGATTCTCGACGGGCAGGGGCAGTGGCAGGCCTTCAACTACAACTGTCCGCATGCCTGGATTGAAGATGTCTACGCAGGCCCTTCGCCGGAACTCGCGGATCTCAAGATCCGGAACTGCCGGCATCACGGCGATGGTGCGGGCGCATACATTCTTCGCGATGCCAACTATGGGGATGGTATCTGTCCTTATTACTACGTGGTGACCAATCTCGTGGTGGAGAATTGCGTGGCCTATGGCGAGGCAGGGGAGACGGTGAGGGGCGGCGGTTTGTTCGTCAGCGGCGCGAAGGTCGCCCCGCTCAGGGACATCGTCATCCGCAATTGCGCCGTGACGAATCTCGCGTCAAGCGGTTCCTCCTACGGCGGCGGTCTTTATCTCGCAGGGTCGTGGAACATGCAGGAGGTCCATTCGCGGATTGTTCGGGTGACGGTCGAAGGCTGCAGCTGCACGGCCCGAATTCCTGAAAACAAGGATCAGGGCGGAAAGGCCTATGGCGGCGGCGTCTATATGGACTCTCCGTTCAAGGGCGCTTACGACTGCTCGTTCGTCTCGAATGTCTGCCTCGGGGAGGGAGGTGCGTTTTACAAGACTCTGCATCCGGACTACGGTCAGTTCGCCTGCGTGTTCTCCAACGTCCTCGTGAAGGGCAATTCCGCGACGAGTTATGGCGGCGGATATTCGTCTGGGACAAACAAGGAATTTCCTTCGACCTTTGTCGATTGCGCCTTCATCGGCAATTCCACGCATGGCGAAGCGTCGCCTCTCGTGCCCTCCAGCGGAAACGTTTGCGTGGACGGCGGCGGCACGTTCGACCGCTGCCTTTTCAAGGGCAATACCGTCGTGGTCGATGCTGCCGCCATCCTGTCCAAGGGGAAGAGCGAGCCGCTTGTCGTGCGCGACTGCGTCTTTGACGGCAATCGCGCGACGGGGTCAACCGCGGGCATCCATTCTTCCGGAGCAGCCCCGGTGTCGGTTGACCGGTGCCTGTTTCTCGACAATGTTTCGGACAAATTCGAATACTGGTCGGCTCCCGCGGGCGTGCTCTATTCAAGTTCGGCTGGTTCGTGTGTCCGGAATTCGTATTTCGCCCGCAACAGCGGCATGTGCGTGTCCTACGGCTTTTCGCTCGTGGGCTGTACGGTTGTCGACAATACTCATTTCTATGATGAACGCGGCACGCTGTCGAGTTATTACAGCGGTGCCGTCGTCCTTGACCGGACGCACGGCCTGACGAACTGTCTTGTCTACGGGAATACGACAACGAAGCGTTACAGTTCCGGGGGGACCATTCGTGCCGCCAATGTCACCGAGAAGGTCGATGTCAACAACAGAACGGTCGGCGGCGAGGTTTCGCATTGCCTGATCGGCGCCCAGCTGAAGAAGCCGATGGAGCGCACCGAGCCGGAGGGAGATTGGCTGCTGGGGCTGGTCTACGGCGGTGAGACGGCCAACGAGGAGCTGACGGCGTGTCCGAAGGTGGTGAATGCCGCCGAGGGCGACTGGCGGCCGACCCGTACGAGCGAACTGCGCGAGAAGGCGGTGCGGCTCGACTGGATGGAGGCGGACGGCGCGGTTGACGCGGGCGATGGAACCTATACGATCGAGAACGCCACGGTCGACCGCACGGAGGGCATTCGCCTGACGCTCAACAACGCGCGTCCGCGCATCTTCGGCGACGATCCGGACGTCGGCTGCTTCGAGTACTATTGCGCGCCCGGCCTGATGCTGATCCTCAGGTGACGCCGGTTCGCGGAGCGAGACGATTCCTCAAAGGAGAGTCCCCTACAGTTGTAGGGGATTTTTCCGGCGGCTTGGCGGCTCAAGCGGCTGGCTGCGGGGCGGTTGGTTTTGGCGGTGCGAAAAACCCGATTCTGACGTCACGCTGAAATTAGTCGTCCAAATGTGGATATTATTTTATGGATTTGGACGGTCAATAACCAACAAAAGACGGATTTCCCGTCCAAAAGTCTGCTTAAATGTGCTATAATTTAACCCGAACAGGAGGTGTATGTATGATCGGTAGAGTTGCTGAGACAGATGATTTGCAAGGAGCGTATGATTCGGACCAATCGGAATTCATAGCCGTTTACGGGAGGCGACGTGTCGGCAAGACATTCCTGATCAACGAGTTCTTTCACGGCAGATACGCTTTCCATGCGACAGGATTGGAATCGGGCGGCAAGAGGGAACAGCTGGAATCCTTTTGGGAGGCGTTGAAAAAACAGGGTCTCCCGAAGTGTCGGCGTCCGCAGACTTGGATCAGCGCCTTTTCGGCGCTGGAAGACCTACTGGCATCCTTGCCGGATGGAAAGAAGGTGGTCTTTCTTGACGAGCTGCCGTGGTTTGATTCGCATAAATCCGGCTTTCTGCGGGCTTTCGAATCCTTCTGGAACGGATGGTGCGCATTGAGGAAGGACATATTACTGGTCGTTTGCGGTTCTGCGACGACCTGGATTGTCAAGAAGGTCTTGCAGGCGCGCGGTGGCCTTCACAACCGTGTGACAAGGCGGATTCCCCTTGGGCCGTTTACGCTTGCGGAGTGTGAGGAATACGCGGCTTACAAGAAGTTGGATTTCAACCGTCAGCAGATTCTCGAGTGTTACATGGCCTTTGGCGGCGTTGCCTACTACTGGAGTCTCCTTCGGACCGGTCTTTCCGCCGCGCAGAATTTCGACCTCCTGTTTTTCGGCGCTTCGTCTGAAATGCGCGATGAATACAAGCGCATCTTTGCGTCGCTGTTCAAGACCGAAAACCGTCATGTGGCGCTTGTCCGTCTTTTGGGGACGAGGAAGTCCGGGCTGACGCGCGATGAGATCGCCGGGCAGATGGATACGATGTCGGGAGGCGACCTGACGGCGTGTCTGGAGGATCTTGAGCATTGCGGATTCATACGCAAGTTTTCGCCAGTCGGGAAGATCAAGAAAGGGGCCGTCTATCAGCTGATCGACAACTATGTCCTTTTCTATTTCGAGTTCCTTGAGCATCGCGAGGGCAATGACGAGCGGTATTGGACCCATCATTATCGCGAGCCGAAGCTGAATTCCTGGAGGGGGCGGGCCTTCGAGCGCGTTTGCTTCTGGCACATTCCGCAGATCAAGGCGGCGCTTGGAATCTCCGGAATCGCCGCTGATGTCTATTCGTGGCTGGACGCGGATGTCGAAACGGGGCGTCGGGTTCAAGTGGACATGGTCATCGAACGTGCGGACAACGTGATGAGCCTGTGCGAAATGAAGTATGCGAGCGGGGAATTCGAGCTGAAGGAGACCGAGGCCATGAACATCGGTCGACGAGCCGAATGTCTGTCTGCGGCGACAAAAAACAGAAAGGCGATACAGACGGTTCTGGTGACGCCGTACGGGCTCAAGCGCAACAGGCATTCTGACTGCATCCAGCGGGTGATAACGGCTAATCGTCTGTTCGTGCCGAGCGCAGATTGCTGAAGATGAAAGGAAGACAATGAGGAAGATTCTGCTGTTCGGCTTTGCCGCGGCGGTTGGCGCGAGTGCGCTTGCGGCCGAAAAGA
>JAKSOY010000346.1 GCA_024405255.1 Kiritimatiellia bacterium | reverse complement strand
GCATTGTCGCCGAAGAGGGCGGACCAGTCGGCGGGGGCGCGGACGGACTTCACCCAGTTGATGGCTTCGGTATAGTTGACCCACGGGAAGTCGGTGCCGAAGAGGATGCGATCCGTCGGCCAAGAGCGGAGGAGACGCATCTGCTCGTCATAGTGCCAGTGCATCGCCAAAACTGAAGTGTCAATGTAACAGCCACATTCGAGAATCTGATCCGTCGCATGCGGCGGATAACCGTCCGACCCGCCGAGATGGGCGGCGATGAGCTTCAGGCCCCGCACGTTCTTGAGGAGCATCTCAATCTCCTTGGGACCGCACATGCCGTGTACGTCGCGCCAGCTCACGTCCGCCCCGCAATGGCACTGGACGACAAGGTCGAGGTCGCGAATCTGCTCAAAGACCGGCCAGAGGGTGCGATCCGCCAATGAGAAGTCCTGATAATAGCAATGGAACTTGACGCCCTTCAGTCCCGCGGCGGCAATCTGATCGAGGTGCGCCCGGACTTCCGGATCGCGCGGATGCACGGAGGCGAACGGAATGATCATCCGCTGCGCCCGCGCGCCCAGTTCGCCGTCCCGGATGGCGACGGCACGGCGGATGATGCCGTCCGTGAGGGACGGCTTGGTGGCGATCGGACAGCTCACCGCCTTGTCGACGCCGGCAAGCTCCATCGCGTCGAGGTGGTTCGTCAGGGTACCATCCCCAGCGGGCCAGAGCGTACCCTCGGTCATGCGGCACATCCCGTTCATCGCACGGGCGGCAAGGGCATCGGGAAAATCGTGACTATGGACGTCTATGATCATATCGAAAGAAAGTTGGCTAAGTTGGCGCAGGCGACCGCATCGTAGAGTCCGTCATGCCAAGTGCGGCCTTCCATCTGCGGGACAAGTCCGAACATCTCGCAAAGGTCGCCGAGCGCATAGCTTGGGAGCCGCGGATACCGCGCCTTCGCAAGTTTCATCGTATCGACCCACGGTCCCCACTTCGTGAGCGGAGCCGTTCGCGTCAGGATCGTCCGCTCGCAGGCAATGTTATGCGCAACAAGGCGATGTCCGAGCAAATGCGGTGCCCAAGTCTCAAAGGAGCTTTGCAAGGTTCCGAGTGCGTCAGCTTCGTGCGCGCGCGCTGGCGCACCCTCCACATCGAAGAAAAATTCGCGGGTTTCGACGATTTTCAGTCCATCAACGACGGCAATGCCGAGCTGCCACGGCTCGTTGGTTCCGCCGTTCTCATATCCCGTCGTCTCAAAATCTATGGCTACGAACTCCATTTACTGATATTATAACAAAATATTTGTTCACAAAGCACCCCCTGCCACAAATTCCGACCAGCAGTTTAAGCCGACATATTGCAATATTTCGCTATTTTGCCTAATGTTGATAACTTGTTAGCAGTCCTGTTAATCTAACTTTAAAACTGGCGATTCCTATTCTCAGGCTAGGAATCCGAGGACGATGATGGCAATGACGCAGTAGACGAAGCACGGCACGAGGTTGATGCGGATGATCCTGCCCTCGCAGCCCGACACCCCGGTCGTCGCGCAGACCGCGACCACGTTGTTGACGCAAATCATGTTGCCCGCCGCGCCGCCAATGTTCTGGAGCGCCAGGATCACGACCGGCGAGACGCTTGCCAAAGAGACGGCGATCTCATACTGCAAAGACGCGAACAGCATGTTCGAAACCGTGTTCGAACCGGACATGAACGCCCCGAGAACGCCAATGAACGGCGCCACCACGATGTAGGCCTGCTGGAACGTACCCGACAGCGTCTCCGCCATCACGTACACCATCGACTTCGTCGTCAACGCGGCATTGAGCCCCGTGTTGCGGTAGATGTAGGCCATGGACACGCCGAAGCCGATCGTCACCACGGCGCCCATCCCCTGCTTGCAGACGTCGCACAGGACCTCGCGGATCTTCGGTCCCGGCATCCGGTGGAGGACGAACGTGAGCGCGCAGACGAGCGCGAACGGCATGATCCCCGGGCTCCATCCCCAGTTCCACTTCCACGCGACATCCTTGCATCCGAGGACGTGGTCGATCCTGAAGGTGAAGGCGGACGAGGTCAGGAATCCCTTGAAGCCGAACCAGTCGAGGCGCGCCGCCAGCAGCGCAATCGCGATAAGCGCGTAGGGGAGCCACGCCCGGACCTGGCTCATCCCGCTGTCGACATTCGCCTTGACCCGGTTCGTCGACAGCCAGGAGGAATCCCAGACCTCGCGACGCTCGAAGTTCCACACCGTCTTCGGACAGAGCCATCCGCGCTTCGCGAACAGGATTGACAGCGCCAAAGTCGGGATAGAGCCCAGGACCGAGGGAAATTCAGGTCCGACCGTCCACGCAAGGCCGATGTAGAAGCAATCGAAGACGATGACCGTGAAGAGCGCAAACGGGAACGCCGCGAGGGCGTCGCGTCCGCGACGCCGCGGACCGAACATCCGGCAGACGATGAACAAGGCGGCCGCGAGGACCCAAAACGCCGAGCTTCCGTTTCCGATCGCCGTATAGCGCGCAAGCTCCATCACGTTTGCGCCCGACAGGTTCGCCGCGGTCGTAGTCGGCGTGCCGACCGCGCCGAAGCTTACCGGCGTGGAATTGAAGATCAGCGTGACGATGACCGCGCAGAGCGGCGGGAACCCGAGGGAGATGAGCAGCGGAGCCGCCAATGCCGCGGACGAGCCGAAGCCGGCCGCGCCCTCGATGAACGCCGCGAACGCATAGCCGACGATGATCGTCTGGATGCGCCGGTCGGGCGTGATGCCGTTGAACCCACGCTGAATCGCCGCCAGGGCGCCGGAATGCTTCAGCGTGTTCATGACGAGGATCGCGCCGAAGACGACGGACAGGACGCTCGCCGACTCAAGGAATCCGTCCAACGCCCAGGCGCATGACGTCAGCAGGTCCTGGCGCCAGTAGCCGACCGCCACCGTGAACGTCGCCAGCCACCCGAGCGGCAAGGCCGTCTTCGCCGGCAAGCCAAAGGCCAGCATGGTGACGATCACCATCAGGATCGGGAATGATGCAACCAGCGCGTCCATGGCGATCAGCGGTCCCAAATGCCCAAGCCCGCGTCCTTGATGCCGCCCCGCGCCAATCCAAGCCGCGCCACCGCAGCCGGCACGCCCGCCGCCTCGAGGGCCCTTCCGTCAAACGCCGGTGCGTTCCCCTGGCGGAACTCGGCGCGTTCATCTTCGCTCAGCCCAAGTTCGCCGCCGACCTCCTTCAGAAACCTCTCCTCCTCGTCCGCAATTCGCCAGTCGGCCAGCGCAACCCGGAGAACCAATCCGTACAGGAACCGACAGGCGACATGGTTGAACGAGGACGCCAGCTCTCCCGCCAGCACCTTCGCGTCACCGCCCTCGCGCTGCATGAGGATGAAGTTCCCGACGCACATCGCATGCTCGGCACGCGAAAGCCCCATGTCGGCGAACATCTTCTCGACCGTCTCGACCTCGTCCGCCGAGACGATTCCGTCCGCCATCGCCATCTTGGCGAGAAGCCCCGAAAACGCCAACAGGAACCCGCCCTCGGCGACCTTCACCGAATTCCGCGACCGCTCCGACGCACGGTGCGCCATCGTCACGGAAACCGCCGCGACGATCAAAACCACCACCAAGACCGCAAATGTCATTTCTCCCTCCTCGTT
>JAKSOY010000345.1 GCA_024405255.1 Kiritimatiellia bacterium | reverse complement strand
TGCCGGCGGCGACGCAGAACGACGTCACCCTCGAGTGGGCGAAGAAGATCGCCGCTTCGGGCGTGAAGTACTACATCGAGGTCGCGAACATGCCGACCACGAACGACGCCCTGAACTTCCTCCGTCAGCAGAAGAAGATGATCGTCGCTCCGTCGAAGGCGGTGAACGCCGGCGGCGTCGGCGTCTCCGCGCTTGAGATGGCGCAGAACTCCGAGCGTCTCGTGTGGACGGCCGAGGAGGTCGACGCGCAGCTCAAGAAGATGATGAAGAACATCCACGACGCGTCCGCCAAGGCCGCGAAGGACTACGGTCTCGGCTACGACCTCGTCGCCGGCGGCAACATCGCCGGCTTCATCAAGGTCGCCGACGCGATGATGGCCCAGGGCCTCTTCTAAGGGCGGGGAAGCGGTCTCCCGACCGCTTCAGAACCAAAACGAAGGCCGCGGCAATTCGCTGCGGCCTTCGTTTTGCTATAATTCTCATATGGAAGACAATAAGCGAATCGTATTTCTCGATTACCTTCGCGTCGTCGCGTGCTTCATGGTGATGGTCGTGCATGCGTGCGAATGTTTCTACTTTGGCGGTGACGGCGGACTCCACTACGATTCTGCCGCGGACGCATTCTGGGCGACATGGATCGACTCGGCCGTGCGGGCTTGCGTGCCGCTCTTTGTGATCGCGTCGAGCTATCTCCTCTTCCCCGTGACAAAGCCAACGGGCGAGTTCTTCAAACGGCGGCTCGTGCGCGTCGTGGTGCCGTTCGCCATCTGGTGTGCGCTTTACGTCTGGCGGTTTGACGGTAAACCCATCGATTGCCTCTTCAACTTCCCGATGGCGACAGGCGGACACCTCTGGTTCGTGCCGATGCTTTTGGGACTATATCTCCTGATGCCGTTGCTTTCGCCATGGGCGGAAAAGGCGAGCGAGAAGGAGGTGCGCGGCTGGCTCATTCTCTGGCTCTTCACGACGACATTCCCGTTTCTCCGCAAGCTCTGCGGACTGTGGTGCGGGGCACCGTCCTATGGCGTCACGCCCTATCTTTACGGCGAATGTCCGTGGAACGAGTTCGGCACGTTCCAGTTTGTGAGCGGATTCTTCGGCTATTTGCTCCTAGGGCTCTACTTCCGCAAGTTCGTGCCGACGCTGTCGTGGCGTAGGACGCTTGCGATTGCTGCGCCGCTCTGGGTTGTCGGTTATGCGATTGTCGGTTCGTTCTTCTACTGGCGCATTCCGGGAGACGGCGCGTTTCCCGTGTCGGGTCCGTATTCTGCTGCGGTCGATCTTGAGATGAGCTGGATGTTCTGCTCGACGGGTGTGGCGATGACGGTGATTGCGTATTTCCTGATTCTCAGGAAGCTCACCTTTGACGGCTGGTTCTATGAAAAGGTGATCCGTCCGCTTTCCGTGGCAAGTTATGGAACCTACCTGATGCACATCATGGTGCTGGTCGTGCTGGCGGAACATTTGAAGGGGTCTGTCCCCGCGCCAATCGCCATCGTCGGAATTGCCGCGGGTTCGTTCACGATCTCATCCATCGCAAGCATTGTCATTCGTAAAATTCCGTTCGTCGGGAAGTCTGTGGTTGGATAGGAGTAAACCTAAAAACGGCAGTTGAAACTTGCCAACGTGCCGATATTTAAACACAGAGACACAGAGGCACAGAGGTTTGTATGGATATGCTGATAAATTCCAAAAATTGGTTTTCACCCATTTGGTGAAATGGATGTTCGAGAAATGAAGAGTTATAACTAAACATACAAGATAGAAAAATTCGCATTCTCTTTGTCTCTGTGCCTCTGTGTTAAAAACAACCCCGTCCAACTTGCCGAATTTAGGGTAAAGTAGTCGGGCACTCCACGCCAACTTTTGCTATAATACCCCCCGTCCTGTGAATGCCGGATATTCACCGGCGGCAGCCGCCGTGAAGCGGTCGCTAGGAGGATGGAATGGAAATTGGCGTAATCAAGAACGAGAAACAGCTGACGCAGGCGGAGATTGCGCCTGTCTGATATGGCGGGGCTCAATGAGACACCGCGGGGAAACCGCATCCACATCGCGTTCTTCGGCCTGAGGAACGCGGGCAAGTCGACGCTCGTCAACGCCTTCACCGGCCAGCCGATCGCCATCGTGAGCGATGTCGCCGGAACGACGACGGATCCCGTTTCGAAAGCGATGGAGATCCTGCCGCTTGGGCCGTGTTTGATTACGGATACGGCAGGGTTGGACGACGTGGGCGAGCTGGGGAAGCAGAGGGTTGAAAGGACGCTCAAGGTTCTGGAGACGGCGGATATCGCAGTGTGGGTTCGCGGGGGCGAGGACGCCCCCGCCCCGAAGGAATTTCAGGACGAATGTCGCCGTCGAGGAACCGAAGTAATCGAGTACCGGCGCGGTGAAGATGTCGAAGAGCTGAAGAAGAAGATCGCCGCGGTGAAACTTGAGGAGCGGGTACCGGGGCTCTTGGACGGACTGGTGAAACCGGGCGACCGCGTCGTCTGCGTGTGCCCGATCGACGAGAGCGCGCCGAAGGGACGGCTCATCCTGCCGCAGCAGCAGGTGATAAGGGAATGCCTGGACAGGCATGTGACGGTGATGGTTTGCCAGCCGGAGGACATGAGACGCGAGACGGAAGACGCGGCCCGGTGCCCAAATCTGGTGATTACCGACTCTCAGGCGTTCGGGTCGGTTCGGGATGCCCTTGAAGACACGTCAATCCCCCTGACGTCCTTTTCGATCTTGTTCGCGCGGCAGAAGGGGGACTTGAGCGAGTTCGTGAAGGGTCTGAAGGCAATCAAGGGGCTGAAGGACGGCGACACGGTGCTGATTGCCGAGGGCTGCACGCACCACCGGAAGTGCAATGACATCGGCTCGGTGAAGATTCCGAAGGCGCTGGAGAGGCTTTCGGGCAAGAAGCTGAAGTTCGAGTTCGCGAGCGGAGGGGCGTTTGACTTGAATCGCGGGGGCGGGACGCTCCCGCCCTTGAACAAGAATCCTTCTCTTGTCGTCCACTGCGGGGGGTGCATGCTGACACGGCGTGAGATGCTGCGGCGGATCGAGCTCGCGAAGGCGAACGGAGTTCCCATTGTCAACTACGGTCTGCTGCTGGCCCTCGCAAACGGCATTGATGTTGAAAGTCTTTCTGCATAAGGTCTTGTCATCTAGCAACTACCATCTACCAACTACCAACTCATGATCCGGTGTAACTATCATACGCATTCGACATGGTGCGACGGAAAGGATTCGCCGCGGAAGGTGATCCAAGCCGCCGTTGCAAAGGGTTTTGACGCGATTGGCTTTTCCTCGCACGCGATGCTGCCCGAGAGCGACACCGATTGGGTGCTGACACCTGAGAAGGCGCCGCGGTATGCGAAGGAAATCCGCACGTTGGCGGAAGAGTTCAAGGACAAGATCCGGGTCCTGTGCGGCGTCGAGGCGGACTATGTGCCGGGCGGGGCGAATCCGGATCGCGCCACCTATGCGGCGATCGCCCCCGACTACATCATCGGCTCCATCCACTGGGTTGTCGCACCGGACGGCGCGCGCGTGCCGGTCGACCACGAGCCGCAGCTGCTTGCCGACGGCATCCGCGACCATTTTGGCGGTAGCGCCGAGGCGTATGTGGATCCGCGATTCCAATCCTCAAGTCTTGTGTCTTCCGTCT
>JAKSOY010000344.1 GCA_024405255.1 Kiritimatiellia bacterium | reverse complement strand
AAATTTCCTTTGGATGAAACACGCCAAAGGTTGAACTAAAAAGGAAGAACAAAAATGACGAACGAAGAACTCATCAAGGAACTGTCGGGCAAGACGGTTCTCGAAATCAATGAACTCGTGAAGGCGCTCGAAGAGGCGTGGGGCGTTTCCGCCGCTGCCGCTGTCGCCGTGGCCGGTCCGGCCGCTGGTGGTGCCGCTGCTGAAGAGAAGACGGAATTCGACGTCGTTCTCGCGGCTGCCGGTGCGAACAAGATCGCGGTCATCAAGGAAATCCGCGCGATCACGGGTCTCGGCCTCAAGGACGCCAAGGACATGGTCGAAGCCGCTCCGAAGACGGTCAAGGAAGGCGCTTCCAAGGAAGACGCCCAGAAGATCAAGGAGCAGCTCGAGAAGGCTGGCGCCAAGGTCGAAATCAAGTAAGCTTTGCTTGCGAGATTCATGCAGGACGCGTCCCATTCGGGGCGCGTCTTTTCTTTAGTGAATAGGTAATAGGTTAGAGTGAATAGTTGATGTGGATGAGGTTCGATCTTGTTTAGCGGGGAAGGATTTGGTATAATAAAACGAATCAAACGGGGTGGTAATCCAGCCGCCACCGTATAAAGGAAAAAATAAAAATGGCAGAAGAGAACAAGTCGTCCCTCGACCCGCTCGCCGCTCTGTGCAAGCGTCGTGGATTCATCTATCACTCCTCCGAAATCTATGGCGGCATGCCGGGTTTCTGGGACTATGGTCCCCTGGGTTGTGAGCTTAAGAACAATGTAAAGCAAGCTTGGTGGCAGTTCACGGTGCGGGGACGTACGGACGTCGCCGGACTCGATGCGACGATCATCATGCATCCGCGTATCTGGAAGGCATCCGGCCATCTCGATACGTTCTCGGATCCAATGACAATGTGCAAGGACTGCAAGAAGCTGATGCGGTCCGACCAGATCAAAGACATTTACGCCGAACAGAAGAAGAAGCCGCAGCCGAAGATCGCGGGAAGCGAATTCTTCTGCCCCTACTGCGGTGGCGAACTGACGGAACCGAAGCCGTTCAATCTGATGTTCAAGACTGTGGTGGGTCCGATTGACGATCCTTCGAACGTCGCCTATCTCCGTCCTGAAACGGCGCAGGCGATTTTCGCCCAGTTCACGAACGTGCTTGCGACATCGCGTCAGAGCGTGCCGTTCGGTATCGCGCAGATGGGCAAGAGCTTCCGCAACGAAGTCACGCCGCGTAACTATACGTTCCGCAGCCGCGAGTTCGAGCAGATGGAACTCGAGTTCTTCATTCGTCCGGACGAAGCAATCGAAATCCTTCATGGCCATGTGGTGACGCTGGCGGATAATCCCGATATTACGGGAGAGGTCCAGGACGACTGGGGCTGGGAGGTCTGGCACAAGTACTGGGTCGAACAGCGCAAGAAATTCCTGACGGCCGTTGGTCTGCCGCCCGAGCGTTTCGTCGAGTACTGGCAGAAGCCGGACGAACTCGCCCACTATGCGCGTGCGTGCGTGGATATCGAATACGACTTCCCGTTTGGACGCCAGGAGCTCGAAGGCATTGCCGCGCGCAGCGACTTCGACCTTTCGCAGCACCAGAAGTTCTCGGGCGAGAGCCAGATGGTGTTCGACGATCCGCTTAAGCAGGCGGCGAAGAAGATGGACGAGGCGGCGCGCAAGGCCTTCATCGAGAAGGTCCAGAAGGACTGGGTTGTGCGTGGCAAGGATCCGATTGCGGCCGAGAAGTTCTGCCTGAGCCTCTTCGAGGGCAAGTATGTCCCGCACGTGATCGAACCGTCCGCCGGTGTGGACCGTCTGATGCTGGCGCTTCTCTGCGAAGCGTACGAAGAGCAGAAGCTCACGGACGACAAGGGCAAGGAGGACATGCGCACGGTGCTGCACTTCAACCCGAAGGTGGCCCCGATCAAGGTCGGCGTGTTCCCGCTCGTGAAGAAGGACGAAGCCAGCTACAAGATGGCGAAGGAAATCTTCGCGAAGCTGCGCAAGAAAGTCAATGTGTTCTGGGACGAAAGCGGACAGATCGGTCGTCGCTATCGCCGTCAGGACGAAGCTGGTACGCCGTGGTGCATTACGGTCGACCCCGAGTCGCCGAAGGACGGCAAGTTCACCGTGCGCGATCGTGACTCCATGCAGCAGGAGCGTCTCTCCTACGAGGAATTCCTTGTGAAGATGTACGCGGCGCTTGAATTCTAATTGCGTGCTGTCGCGTCAAATGAAATCGGCGGGGACCCATGAGGCCTCCGCCGATTTTCTTTTTGTGTGAATGTTTGATTAATGACGACCGCGTCCACCGCGTCCGCCGCCGCCACCGCGACCCCCTGGGCCGCCACGAGGCCCGCCCCAGTCGCTTTCCGTCGCCTGGAAGACCGCTTTGATCGTCTCGACGGCTTCCTTGGCCTGCGCTCCCTTGATGCCGTATTGAAGCGCGGTATGCGCGAGAAGGGTGTTCCGTTCGGCATCTGCCAGATGACGGACCTGATTGTCGATGTTGCGGAGTTGCTGCCAAGCCTGATTGCGTTGCTCGTCGGTCATATCGCTGCCGGAACCAGGTCGCATCGCATCGCGCAACTCCGTCTGCTGTGCGAGCAGCTCCTGATAGCGCGCATGGACTTCACGCTGCTTGGGATTCAACCGGGAGACATCGACCGAGGCGAGCAGATTGAGACGGCCCTGTACGCGTTGGATGTGGTCCTGGCGCATCCGCGCGAAACGGTTCGTCATTTCCGCGTATTGCTGCGGATTGTTCTTGCGCCATTCCTCCATGCGCGATTCGAACCCGCCGCGGTTTTCGCGATTTTCGGCCACGCGATTGGTTTGGACATTGACAGGCGTCTCGTTCTCCTGCTCGCCGTTACGCGCGGCTAGCTGGCGTTCGAGGTCGCGGATACGACTGCGCAGGCGATCCAGCGCAGCTTCGTCCGAAGGGACACGGGGTGCCCGCGTTTCGGGACGTACCTCCTTCACCTCAGACTCAACTTCATTTGCTTCCGGTGTAGGAGCGGCAAGATAGCCCAGCAAGGCGCCGCAAAGGAGCGCCGGGAGGGCGATGATGAGACATTGTTTGAAGTTCATGCTCAAGATTATAGCATAAAATGAGGCGCAGTGGTAACACAATCATTTGGAACGCGCGAGGATTTCAAGCGGGATGCCCAGTTCGCTGAGCGGAATGCGGACAAAATCGCGCTCTGCGGCACGCGGATGCGGCAGGGTGAGTTCTGGATCGTCCAGGCGAAGTCCGCCAAAGTCGATGAGATCGAGGTCGATCGTGCGAGGTCCGTTCCGCACGGTGCGAACACGTCCAAGCAGATCCTCGATCGCATGCATGCGCTGCGAGAAGTCGTAGACGTCAAGTGTCGTCTGCAAGACAACGACCTGGTTGAGAAACTTCAACTCGGCGAATTGCGCCGGCACGTCAACGGGCTCCGTCTCGAGAATTCGACTCTCGGCCGTCATGCGCGTGTTGGGCAAGGCATTGAGAGCCTGTCGGGCCTCCGCCAGATAGTGTTCGCGCGGCGCGAGATTGCTCCCAAGGGCGACAATCACGCGCACGCTTTCCCCGTTTTCTTCTTGCGCTTGTTTCATATCAGACATTATCGCACGCAAGTATGAAGCTGTCAATACCTTTAATGTTTTACACACCGTCCGTAACCGAGTGCAAAATTCTCTATTGTCTTTCGAAAAGTGATTGTGGTACAATGTGCATGTTCGAAGGGGAGGCTCCTCCGGGAAGTA
>JAKSOY010000343.1 GCA_024405255.1 Kiritimatiellia bacterium | reverse complement strand
GGAAAGGAAGGCGCTCAATCCATGTCTGATCTGGAAGGCATCATCTGGGCGGCCATGTACAAAAAGGCCGGGGGAAAAGGGCTGCCTGATCCCGGCAGTCAGGGGTTCGCGGATGACGTTGCCGCGCTTTTCGGATTGAAGCAGAAGACCATGAAAGACGTCATCTCTGGTGTCGTGCTGCCGGAAAGCGAACTGGCCATTTGGGTGAATGCCAAGAACCATCTTGCCGACAATCAGATTGCCATTGTGCGCAGCGGGAACCTCGAAAGCGGCCACTTTGTGGCGGTCAAAGACGTGCCGGGAGACGCGAAAACGGGCAAGGAAATCACGTATTATAATTCTGTAGGCAAAGCAGCAGAAGAAAAGAAAGTGGAAGGGGAAGGTAAAGAAAAGCCCTATCGCATGAGCGAATTCGTATCGACGCAGGACGGCAAGCGGGGACCAGATAATTACATTTACCTGTTTGAGTTCCCGGAGGTGAAAAAGCAGGGGGCATGAGGTGCATGCAAACGACTTGACGTGGGCGAAGACGTGAGGACAAGTGGAGGTGACACATGAGTTTCAATGAACTGATTGGATCGTTTGCCGACGAGGTCGGGCTTGAGCTGACCGCTCTGGACGGGGCGGGTGCGCTCCATCTTGACTTCAACGGCATGACCGTCTCGTTCTTCGAGACGGGTGATGCGTCTCGACTGCTCCTCGTCGGCGAAATCGGCAGGATTCCTTCCTCCGGCGCCGAGATCTTCTGCCGCGTGATGCTGAGGTCGATGTTCCTGGACGGGATGGCGTCCGGAGCGACCTTCTCGCTCTCCCCCGAGTCGGACCGTGCCTTCCTGCAGCGGCGGGAACCGCTCTCCGAACTCGATCCGGTCCGTTTCAAGTCGGTGGTCGAGTCGTTCGTGAACGAGCTCGAAAAGTGGCGCACCGCGCTTGCCTCCTTCCGTCCCGCCGCCGAGGAGATCGGCAAGGCGAAGGCGGCGGAGACGGCAGAGGCGCGTGAAATCGAAGACAATGGCTTCATGAGGGTCTGACCAATGAACATCACTTACAACGGAAGGCTGAACCAGTTCTACGAGCTCGTCCGGGCGGATCTCGAGGCGAACCCGAACGGCGATGCGACGCACCAGTACGTCCAGCTGCACGGCGAGAATCTCAATGTCTCGCAGTCGCCGGAGTCGATTTTCACGACCTACTTGGTCCGAAGCAAGGCGAACACGGATGCCAACAACGACACCCGGTCGGTCTTCAAGGAGGAGATCGAACGGTTCTTCGGCGGCCATGTCCCGGAGTCGGTGAAGACGGCCATGAAATGGGGCGACTTCGACGGCAAGGGGCGGACGCTGTCCCTCTACCGCATCAAGAAGACGTTCGCCGCCATCGCCCATGAGCTCGGGAAGGACCAGGATCAGAGGAATGTCGAGATGGACACGGCCTTTGCCTCGCTGGTCTTGCGCGGGACCTTCTCGGACATCTCCAAGCACATTCAGGATGAGCTTGGCTACATCGAGGGGCTTACGCCTCCCGAAGACAAGCTGCTCAGGGGCTGTCTGACGAAGCTGCGTGCGCTGGTGGTGGAAATGTACGACAAGGACCGGAATAGGATCAACAATGAACCGCTCCTAGAGTTCTGCAAGACGGTGGAGGAACTCCGCAAGCTGTCGGGCTGGATCGTGGATTTCGGCAATGACGGGATTTGCCGGGAGCATTACCAGCGGAACGACAACGCGCCGTCGCTTCCGGCGGCGAAGGCTCTCCGCGGCCTCTGTACGCGGGTCCTGAAGAGGTTCTTGGTGACTTTGGGGGCGGGCGAACTGTTTCGGCACATCGGCTATCGGCCGAATGCTCCGGAACTGCCGGACGAGGTCAGTTTGGACATGAATACGGTGGACGCTGACGAGGAGGTCGCGAGGCTTTACAGGAGTCTCAAGTACTTCAAGAGCCGGGAGGACGGGGAATCCGGGGGCTTTCCCAGCAAGGCATTGCTCAGCATGACGAACCCGGATTTGAAAGCCGACGCGGACCAGCATATGGATTTGGTTCTGAACGAGGTCTGGAGGGTCCTGCGAAACGCTCCTCCGTCGTTGATCCGCCAGCTGCTGAAGCCGTCCAAGAGCCACGCCCTGGCGGGGTATTCGCTCAATCCGCAATTCGCGTCTGACAAGAACGCGAAGGACATCCTGTCCAAGTTGACGAGCCCCCTTGACATGATCATCCTCAACCGGTATTACGCTTCGTTCAATCTGGCGCCGGTCTTCGACAGGATGCCGGGAACTTCGCCGGACGAATCGTTGGAAGCCATCAAGTCGTCGTTTGCCGGGACGGATCCCGAGCGCATGCGCAGAAGAGTCTGCGGATTGCTCGACAAGATCGAAGGTTCTCTCCCCGCCGAGGGCGAGGCGCGGCTCAAGGACGAGGTGGAGAATCTTCGCGGGGCCGTGGAAGGTGCGATGGTCGCGAACGGCACCAAGGCCGCGGTGGTCGACCTTGCCACGGCTGCGGAACGCGCCTACTTGCTGGCGTCCGGCATCCTGCTGAACGCCGAGAGGAGCGGAGCCGGCGCCCCGGGCGCGCCGCAGCCGTCGCCCAAGGCCGTGGCGGCCGCGCAGGTGCTCCAGGCCCTCTGCGAGACCCTTGCGGCGGACTACAGGCCTCTCCAGGGACGTACCGGGATAACCGAAATCCAGAAGGCGAAGGAGGAGCAAGCGCAGAATCCCATGCGGACGTCATCTCCGACCTTCGACGCCGCCGCCGCACAGGAAGGGAAATACGAAAAGGGGAAGCCGCTGATACTCTACCGGATTCTCAAGGCGTTCTACGGTACGGCGCCCCTGAATTCCAATGTGGGCTCCCCCGCGCTGGGCGATCTGCTCAAGAAGGCGGTGATCAACCGCTACAAGAAGGACTATGCCGAGTATGACAAGAAAAAGAATCTAATCGAAGAGAATCTGAGAATCGACCAGGAAGTCAGGTTCCATGACGAACAGAGCGTCAATGACAAGGAACTGGATGAACGCGCGACGAAGTTCCTGAACACCCTGATGAACAAGTGGTGGAAGTACCTGACGGGAAACGGTGCCTCGGGAGAAGAAGGAATCGGAGAATCCCGGACCAACGAATTGCTGGGCCTTCAACATGACGGGGGCAAGATCGAGATACTCAAGACGGCTACGCGGAATGCGCGCGCCAAAGGTCTTCACATAGAGCCCATTCTGCATGAAGGCGACGTCCTTCGGGACGGACAGGACGAATTCAACCGGATGGCGGACTGGGATTCCACGTGGACGTTCAACGAAAAAGCGTACGGGAACGATACACAGCTCAAGGATCTGCTCGCCAAGCTCGACAAGCCGATCGAGAAGATCATCGTCAGCCAGATCTTCGAGGAGTTCAATCTGCCGCCAGTCTTTGTCCACAAGATGACGGGGGAGGGACTTCCGCCGATGGCCCTCAACATAAAGGAGGACGACCTGGCGGAGAACGAAAACATCGTCAAAATCGGCAGTGGCAACGACGGCGACAAGAACATTGCCAACGACAACATCATCAAGGTCGAGAAGCCGAAGGGTTGAAAGGTTGAAAAGTTGAAAGGTTGAAAAGTGTAACCTTGTCGGCTTGGGGTTCGTAGACAGAATGAAGAACGCAAAGGACGAGGGGGTGTGTTATGCCGCTTAAGATTAATGTGGGTGGGTTGAAAGGGGTGGAGGAATGACACTTAATCTGGAAACATTCAAGAAGGTGATT
>JAKSOY010000342.1 GCA_024405255.1 Kiritimatiellia bacterium | reverse complement strand
TCGTGCGGTCACAAGATACAATCTCTCTTTGATCTACACACATTATCTCACTGCTGCACGAAAATAAAGCAATTTGACGGATTAGGTGCAAATTGCGTTTTTCAAAATTGGGATTTCCCCCAATGAAATACATGGAAAACACGCACAGAGAAAAACGCAATGACTTTAAGATTAGTCACCTGTGCGTTATTCTTCGTGGAGATTAGTTTTTGGTGAGGATTTTGCTCTTATGACTGGCGATAAGACATTGGGGAATATCGCAAAATCGGAAATCCTTAGTAAACGCGATCTCGGTTTTCAAGCGCACCTAAGCGCATTTTGCACTTTTAGGCGAATGTAAGTGCAAATTCGATGAGAATCGCAAATGCAATGAAGTGCCAAATAACGCCCTATAGTTCAGTAAAAAAGCACTGGGCGTTGTTATGTTGCAGAGTTATGCGCTTTCTCAATAAGAAAAACGCATTTTGGAAAATCGTGTAAAACGAGTCCAAAGGCAGCCCTGAAATCAGGTGCTCTTCTTCTTTTTCGGCAGGGAACTCTTGGTGGATGGATGCCGTTGGGCGAACCTCTCCCGTCGTGCTGCGGTCTCGGCTTTGATAATCCGTTGCTTGCACGAGTGGATGATCTGCTCAAATCGCTTCTCCGTGTAAACCAGTTCTCGAAGAGCGTAGACCTGTCCGCTTGTATCGCTTCGGTAGACTATATGCTCTGCCCAGAGCTTGAGGCATTGGGCATAGGTTCTTTTCGTCTTCTCTCTGCGCTTCAACTTGTCGCCGAAGAGATTCTTAACGTCCTCGACGTTCCCATTGCAGAAATCCAACCACAGGCGATGAATGCAATCCTGTACGACGATCTTCTTCGTCAGGAGATGTCCGCCGAGTTTTCTTTGCTGTTCTCTTGAAAAGTGTCTGCCGCCATTGAGTTCGAGGGTCTCGACTTTTTTCTCAAGGTTGCTGATGCGACAATCGGTTTCAGACACCACATGGGTGTTGCTTGTATTGTCCGGCCTGAAGTCTGCGACTCGGATGCTCAAGTCCTCAAGGGCGGTTTCCAACTGTGTGTATCGTTCCTCAAGATCGTCAAATGCCGACGGACTGATGCTGGACATGTGACGAAGCCATCCGAGGACGAGCTCGAAGCGGTCGAGCGCTTTGGCGGCGGCACCGCTGCAATTACAGCGACGGCCCAGCCACTTGACATAATCGGAGTACCGGGCGGTCGCATCGTCGAATGCGCCTCTGAATCCCTTCTCGCAGGGAACGGTGGTCTTTATGTAGTTGACTCCGGGGGTGGGCTCGGGGATCCCGACGTACTGTGCGCCGCCGATCTGGACGAAACCGTCAGGCATGAGGACGCGGGGATATTGCAGCAGGTCGAGCAGGAACGCCCTCGTTCCGTTGCCTCGGAAGGGACTCAGCGATTCTGCGGCGCAGTCCGGATCGATGGGGGCGTCTTCCTTTTCGGGGGTCCAGTTCCAGTAAAGAAGCCAACGATCGCGGAAATGCTCCAGATCGTGACGGGCAAAGTCCCTGAGCTGGGGTTCGCCCCAGAGATCCGCAGCGCCATGCGGTGCGTCCAGCTGCGCCTGGGTCGGTTCGGGTTTCGGGTTCGGGTCGAGTTCGACCCATGCGCAAAGACCTTGGTATGATGCGGGCCATTCTGCGGCATGCGTGAGCCGACGCTCGGCGTTGGCCTTGTAGAAGCTGAAGGTGAAGTTAGGCAACGACATGGCGAATATGTTGGCTGGGATGTTGAAAGATGCCCCAACCGTGGTTGATAGTGGCGGGGATTGATCCGCACCCACGGAAGGGGCAAGTGTTGAAATTAGCGGCGAATGGAAACATGCCTGTCGGTCGTATTATATCAAAGGCCGAGGAGTTTGCGGGCGAGGTCCTTGCGCTCGGACGCGGAGAGCGAGGCGATGAACGCATCGGTCGAGGGTTTCTCCGGCAGGGCCTTGGCCGTGCTGCGCCTCCCCGTCTTGGTTCCCATGTCGGCGTAGGAGGCTGTCATCGAGGTCGTGGAGTGGCCGACGATGGCGGAGACCTTGTGGAGCGGGACGCCGTTGTTGAGCGCGACGGTGATGAAGTTGTGCCGGAGGTTGTGCCAACCCCAGATGCTTGCGGCGTACTTGCCGATCCTGCGGGTGACGCGGGTGCGTTCGATGAGATCGACGAATCCGGCCTTGCCGTCGCGCTTGGCGCGGGGACGCAGGGCCTCGCCGGTCAGACGCTCCGCGTCCTTCAGGTAGGCGGACACCTGCCCGCGGGCGATCCCAAGGTCCTCGGCGATGGCGTTGGACGCCTCGCCGGACTTGAAGCGCCTGTAGATTTCGACTACGCGGGCGGCCTTCGTCTCGCTGAATCCGGCTGCTGCCGCCGCCTCCGCGATGTCGGGCGGCGTCGAATCACCGCCCTTGTCCTCGATCAGCGTGGCGTCCTCGACCGGAAGCTCGTCGCCGAAGACCGCCTTGGCGAAGTAGGGCTTGACCCCGCGCACGATGGACGTGCGGTTCTTGGCGTACTGCGCAGCGGCCCAGGGGAACACGTAGGGCGAGGCGGACGAGCCGTCGCCCGGAAGGGCGCAATGGCGCTTCAGTACCGTGCGGAACTCCGGGGAGAGGATCGGGATGTTGACGCGGACACCGGCCTTGGCGGTCACGCAGTCGATGGTGCCGGACTTGAGATCGACGTCCGAGACCTTCAGGCGGCAGACGTCGCCGATGCGCATGCCCGTGTAGGCGGCGCAGACGACGAGGGGATGGAGGCGCTCGTTCTCGCGCGAGCATTCGAGGAGGCGGTCGAACTGCTCCGGCGTCAGCGCCTTGCGCTCGGTGCGCCGCTTCTCCTCGCCCGCCTCCTTGCTGCCCCGGAGCACGATGTCCGAGAAGGGGTTGTGCTGCCCGTTCGTCGACCAGCGGCGGAATGCGCCGGACATCAGGTGCATCATGTCCTTCACCGTGCCCCAGGCGTATGCGCCCTTGATGCTGTCGAACCATGCCGCAGCCATCTTCGGCGTCACGTCGTTCAGGGTGTCGCACCGCTTGCCGCCCTTGGCGGCGAATGCGCGGGCGAAGTCCCCGAACCGCTGGAACGTGAGCCGGGCGTTGCGGGTGCGCTCGGCGGTCGGCTTGCGCTGGCGCTTGAGGCCCGTCCAATGGTCGATCAGCTTCGGGAGCGGAACGCCGGACAGGGAAACGTTCGTATGCGCCTTGTACGCCTTCTCCTGAAGCTCGGCGGGGTTGGCGCGGGTTTCCTTGCGCCACGCCTCAAGCGCCTTGGTCGCCGCATCGCGCGAACGCTCGAAGGCCGTGTCGCCCTTGGCCGAGAGCGCGATCTTCCCGTTGGCGTCCATCGGGACCTTGCCCCGGATCGGAACGCCCAGGTTCGTCTCGTGGGCCTTGCCCTTGTAGATGATACGCCCCCACCACGTCGGACGAACGGCACCGTTCGTACCCTTGTAGATAATCAATCCCATCCTTCACCACCTATCACAATGGTTCCGGTCGCCGTTGTCATGCGAACCGGGTTTTGGTAGAATAGGCGCACGTATGAAATTACACCTATTGACAACACAGGACAGTATAGCACATCGACCCCTCAAGATGCAAGGGGAAATCGGGGGGCATTTCGGGGGGCATTGCATTGTTAGAAAGGAAAAGGTCTGCTAATTGAAGGGGTTTTTCGAGTTTTCGCCCCACGTTCGCAACGTGGGGGTCGAGAGTTCGAATCTCTTCTTCTCCACCAATTCGC
>JAKSOY010000341.1 GCA_024405255.1 Kiritimatiellia bacterium | reverse complement strand
AGGAGCAGGTTGGTGAACACCGGACCGCGCACGAAGCGGAAGGAGTGCGCGCCCGTCTGCTTGTCCTCGTCAAGGACCTCGGTGCCCGTCACGTCCGCCGGCATCAGGTCGGGGGTGAACTGGATGCGGCAGAAGTCGAGGTCGAGGACGTCGGAGAGCGTCTTGATGAGGAGCGTCTTCGCGAGGCCGGGGACGCCGACGAGGAGCGCGTGCCCGCGCGCGAAGACCGCGATCAGCGTCTGCTCGATCACGTCCTCCTGCCCGACGATCACCTTGGCGAGCTCGCGCTTCAGCGCGGCATACTTGACGTGGAGCTTCTCCACGAGTTCGACATCGTCTTCCTTCAGCTTTTCGGTCGTCATTTGGTCTCCTTTTCCGAATCGGGGTCAACCGTTTCGTCACGTTGGTAAATGGGAAGCATGCGGTACGGCACGGTGAGCGACAGGACGGTCATCGCCGTCGAGAAGATGTCGCTGCCGTTGTTGCCCGCGCCGGTCCAGGCACCGTCCGCCCGCTGTTCGGGGACGAACTTGTCGTACATCCACGTCGAGAAGTCGCGCCAGACGGGTCCGCCGATCTGGAAGAGCCCCTGCGCCGTGTAGTAGAGACCGTAGTAGCGCTCGCCGCCGCCGGAGAGCGCCTGGCGGAACCGCTGCTCGAGGTACTTCGCGCCCTTCATCGACGCGGGGTCGAGATGCTTGCCGCAAAGCTCGAGGCAGAGGATCGCCGCGCCCGTCAGGGTGTCGCCGCTGCCGCCGCCGTTGCCCTGGTAGGAGAAGGCGCCCGAGTTCTCGTTCTGGGAACGCTTGATGTAGAGAACGGCCTTCTCGATCGCCTCCGGCGGCACCTGCGCGCCGTTCAGGCGCGCGCTGCGGAGCGCCATCAGCGCCCAGCCGCTGCACGAGAGGTCGGCGTCGTTCGAGTTCGGCTGATAGCGCCAGCCGCCGAGATACTGGGGATTGGCCTTCTGCTGGTTCTGCGCGTCGAGAATCACCTTCGTCGCCAGCGGCAGCAGCTTGTCGATCTTCTCCTGACGGCGGTCGTCGACCATGCCGCTCGCCTCCGCGAGAAACAGGGTCGCAATCGAATGGGCGTACATGCGGCCGTTGCCGGCGTTGCCCATGTAGCCCTTGAACGGCGCGTTGTCGCGCATGTCGGCGCAGGAAATGACGAAATCGATCGCGCGGTTGATCTTGTCGCCGTAGGGCTCCGAGCCGGGCAGGTGCCCTTTCGCGAGGAACGCCATGCCGGCGAGGGCCGGGACCGCGGCGCTTTCGCCGTAGGCGGCCGGATAGGAACCGTTCTCGCGCTGCTGGCGGGCGAGGTACTCGAGCCCGTTGCCGATCGCGCGCTCGACCGCATCGGCCGTCACGGTCACGCCGCCGACGTCCGTGGCGCGGCGGACGTGTCCGCCCCCGCCATAGCCGCGGAAACGCCCGCCGCCGAAGCCGGACGAACCGGACGAAAACGAAATGGCGACGCCCGCGATCACCGTGCAGAGGAACAGCATCGCCACCGCGCCGACCGTCCACCTCATGAACGAGCGGCGGCGCGTCGCGAGAATCAGGCGGTCGGTGAACTTCGCGGAGAGCTCGGTGTCGTGGAGCTTCGCGTAGAGCGCCTCCTTCGCATAGTGGAGCCGCGACTTCACCGTGCCGACGTTGAGGCCCGTCACCATCGCGATGTCCTCAAGGCTCATGTCGTCGAAGTACTTCAAGACCACCACTTCGCGGAAGTTGTCGGGGAGCTCGCGGACTGCCGCGCGGACCGCCTCGGCGGTCATCTCGAAGTCCATCTGGTCCGAAATGTCGTGCGATTCGGGCGCGGCCACCTCGGGAATCGTGCCGTCGCCGGTGAATTTCGGACGCACCGCCGCCTTGCGGATGTCCATCCGGTGGAAATTGACGAGAATCGTGCACACCCAGTAGTAGAACGAGCCGGTGGGCTGGTAGTCGTCGATCTTCACGATCACCCGCTCGAAGGTACGGAACACGAGATCCTCCGCCTCATGCGGAGACTTCGTCAGGCCCATCGCCATACCCATCAGCCGGGTACGGTATTCGGAAACGAGCCGACGCGCGCCGGCCTCCCGATCCTCCTTGATCTCCTCGTAAAGTTCCATTCTAACTCAGAAAATGCCAAAATCGGCAATGGGTTCAAAAACAATTCTCACAACTTTTCCGCCATTTCGGTGAAAAAGCCACGGTTGAAGTAGTCCAGGTGATTGAGCTCATGGGCATAAACGAAGTTCGCAACATCCTCCTTTGCCTGTTGGAAATCCAAGTCTGCAATGACCTTCTTAAGCTCGTCCTTCACCCAGGCGTCGGACGTGACGATGTGCTGTCCGGCCCAGCGTCCCTGCTGATCCAGCGCGGCGGAGAGCAGCCGGTGGTTGAGCTTCACCTTTGCGCCGACATACCAGATGAAATCATACCAGTCTCGTCCCTTGACGTACTCGCGGCACAAAAGCGCATGCATCTTGCCCGCAAACGAACTCGGCAGGTCGAAGTTGGTGACCGAGGCCATAAATGGGAAATGCAGCTCACAGGACTGGTATGCGGCCCCTTCCGGCGGATTCGAATCAACCTCGACCTTGATCAAGATCTTCCGCGGCGTTTGCCGTGAACCGAGAAGGCTTGGGAACTGAAGCTGCACTAGGCGAACAAGCGAATCGTCTTTCAGGAACCCCTTCTTCACCGTCACATCCGCCTTCGACTTGTCCTTTACCTCCACGTTCAGTCCGATCGCCGCCAGCTCCTCGGCCGCTTTGTCCAGATAAGGCTTCAGCTCAAAGGACGAGTTGGGCTCAAGCAATGCAAAATCGAGGTCTTCCGAAAACCGCAAAAGACCGTGGAAGATCCTGAGATGCGTCCCGCCGTGAAATGCCGCCTTGGAGAAGTAGTCCGTTCGGGACAGCGCTGCAAGAATGTATTCCTGCAGGATTTCTCTGAGCGCGCGATCCTCCTCCTTTGCCGTCTGCACATGGTAGGAGTTCAGCCGTTCCTGAATGAAGCCGATGTCACTCCGAAAATTCATTTGCCAAGTTCCCTTCTGATTCCGGCGAGAAAGTCCCTCGCCCGCTTCGAATAATACACGCCGTCAAGGCAGTCGAAATCCCCTCCCGTAAGGGTTTCCAGGTCCTCCTCTTCTATTCGAAGCGAATGGATGAGCGGATGACAACTCGTCCAGTCCAGCCTTCGCGTGACAACCATATCGCACAGCGCCTTCAACGGCGAGGCCATGAAATAGGTTCCTGACGGATGCTCATCGCAACGCGCAACCCCCTTCATCAGCGGGAACTGCTTGACCGGCTCGTACTTGAAAAGTCCGAACGGCGTGAGAAATCTCTTCGCCCGCGAACTGGTTACGCAAACAACTGTGCGGACGGCTTCCGGAATCCAGCCATGGTATTCCAAGGCCGATTCCATACTGACATAGCTGGGTCCATACGCCAGATTGGCCAACACATACTCGCTCGGCAAGAATGGTGAAAGCTCACGCATCAGGCAATAAAGTCCGCGGCGAATGCGCAAGACATCGCCAGAGGCAACCGCACGCATCACCATTGACCGAACAGCTGGGCGCGAGCCAGAAAACCAGGTTAACACATCGGAATATGTGAAAATCCCCGTTTTCGACTCGCGAACTGCCTTCTCCACCAAAGAATTCATGACAAGATAATAACATATTTCGTCATTATCTTGCAACAACTACTTTCAGATATTCAAGAGTCGCGCGGCATTGTCGCCGAAGAGGG
>JAKSOY010000340.1 GCA_024405255.1 Kiritimatiellia bacterium | reverse complement strand
GGGACGTGAAGACGACGCTGCGGTACGAGTTCATCAGGGGCAGGTCGCCCGACATTGTAAGGCTGGAGATCGAGATCGTCTTCCTCGCCTACAATCTCATGCGGTACGTCATGTCGCGGGGCAGTCCGGGGCGGTCAAAGCCCCGCTTCGGCATCGCAAGCACTGCGGCTGCGATAAGGTCTTTCCTTGCGGTCCTCCAGACCGTCGTCAAGTCGGGCAGGTCATGCGCCAGGGCGTTTGCGCACCTGATCAAGGCCGTCGCGTCAGACCCATTGGAGAAGCGAAAACGAAGGATGAACGTCCGTGCGGTCAAACGACGCCCCAAGCCCTATCGGCTGCTCACGAAACCTCGTAGCGAGTATCGACCGGAGGAGTGCTTGTGACCTTAAGTTAGCGGCATTCGTGTCGGACACTTCGCGCCAGTTTTCGGATAGGCGGAGAATGTGTTTAGCACCCACCCATTCCGGTCAGGATTTGCAGGGTTTGCAAATCCGTGGTGCGCTTGGGTGTTCACAAGCGCCAAAGGTCGATTCGAGCCGGGCCCGAGGTCGACTTGGAATGGGTCAGGAACGGGGGAATTATGAGACCCTATGCGGGGATTTATGAGACCTAAGAGGCAAACGAGCCGCCCCATAGTCGGATTTCAATTAGTCCCTATTCCAATTTAAACTCCCCTGTAGGAGCGCTTTGATCGTCCGGTAGAGCGGTTTGTGATTGTCCGCTAGGCTGCTTTGGGTTGGTGGACGGAGATAAACCAACAGGACAGGATTTGGCAATACCAGACATGAAGACAATTGGCGACACAATCAAGGCACTCCGAAAAGCAAAAAACCTCAAACAGGGCGAACTTGCAAAACGCCTTAAGATGACATCGGCACAGCTTTGCCGGATCGAAGGATCGAAGAACGCCCCTTCCATCAAGACGCTTGCCCGCATTGCCCGCGCCCTCAACGTATCGCTCTCCGAACTCATGAGCGACACAGCATCAGAAGAGCCGAAATCCGTTGTCTGCTCCTCGGACGCCACCCGTGAGTACGGTGCGCCACAGAGCGACAACGAAGCCGACAGTCTGGAGTCCACTTCCTCAAGCCCCGCAACCCCAAGCGGAACGGGATCACCAATGCGATTCGCGCCGTGACGCGGCAGTCACGCGAGATCGGCAAGCGACGCGCCAGCATCTACGATTTCCACGCCCTTCGGACGACGTTCGTCACCCTTGCCGCCATCTACGGAATTCCGCTGGAGACGGTCCGCCTCTTTACCGGGCACAGCGGAGTCGCCGTCCTGCAGCAATACTACGACCGCGCCAAGGGCACAGACGTCGCGGCCAAGTTCGCCGCTGCCATGCCTGCATCCCTGACGAGTGCCGCACATTCATCCACAGCAACATCGAGCGATGACACGCTGGATAAGGAAGGAATGAAATCCCTGGCCTCAAAACTAACTCCCGCCCAGCGCAAGCAACTCATGAAGGAGCTCCTCAATGCCGACTAAGAAGAAGCCGACTTCTTCAAGCTGCTTGGCATCCCGATGTTCTCACTTGTCTATGCGCAGACAAAATCGCTCAATGAAATTAGCGACGCCTTCGACCATTACCGTTGTACCAAGATAGCCATCGACGACATCGGCGCTGAAGGCAAGTTCAATCACTACGGCATGCAGTCCGAGCTCCTGGACTTCGTCTTGTCTCGCCGTGAGGACGCCTCCCGTCCGACCTGCTACACGACCAACCTCACGCCGGAGCAGATCCAAGAGCGCTACGGCGAACGGATCATCGACCGACTGAGCGCCGCCCTCTGGATCGACTTCGGCAAGGAGTCCCTGCGTTCCCCCGACCGTCCGAGCCACGGCCACAACGAATATTACAGCTTCTATTGTTACACACGCTAAGCTGCACAATTCCGACATCCATTACAGGCATGCCATTTCTTTATTTCAACAACATTGCCTTAATCACCGCCACACCAGACGGAGAGTCTTCCTCTTCAACCTCTTCTGACTTTTCAGACACAATCATGCCTATCCAATCGAGCCGAGAAAGGCAATGACCCGTCACGCACAGGACCGCAACCACCACGCATACGGCACCACGTCCGAGACAAGTCCTTGCCGCAAGCAGCTTACGCTGCGCATACTCCGCAAGCAACAATCCAGCCGGAATCAAAACGAGCAGCCCGGCGATATTCACCATCTGAAACACTCGCCAGCCTCCAAGAAGCGGTATCGGGTCGCAACTGTGCGGCACAAATGTGCCGACTGCGAACCCAGCAGCCGAGCTCAAGCGAGTTGCCAACAATATGACCAGCATTATTTTAGTCATACCGACAGCAAACCCCCAGCCATTCCCGCCGTCTTTTGAGCGCACGACGCGCGTGACGAAGGCGAGACCCGCAGCAATCATCGCAGACAACCAAATTGTCCAACGCGCCGTGGAGAACAACACCGAAGCCTCCTCCCCGCCCCAGCCGAAGGCCACGAGACCACACATTTCCAATGTATGAAGCACGGCGTACCAGGTAATCGCGCCCCCCACAATAATGCCTGCAGCAATCGCCGAGACCGGCAATCTGCTATCCCTTTCAAACTCTTTTGTCATCGTGCACACCTCCTTAAAATCCAATCCTTCCCGCCTTTTTCGGCTTTCGGGCCGCCTCCGCCTCAAGCGCCGCCACGCAATCCTCATTGGTCGCATGCTCGCACGTGAAGAACAACTTCTCCCTCGCGCACCGGTAGTCACCAGGGGTCAGATCGATCTCCGCCAGCCTCGACGCTTCGGTCGCGGACAGCTTCGCATGGAAGAAATTCTCGAACATGGTCCGCTTTCCAGACAGCGTCAAAGAGCCCAGTTCCAGCTTCAGGCTCATACGCCGCATGATCGCCGGATCGAGATCCTCACAGAAGTTCGTCGCGACGAACGCGATTCCCGTGAACGAATCGAGCTCGGTCAGGATCTGTCCGACCTGCGAGCGCTCCCAGGTCTGCGTCGCGGCGGCGCGGTTTCCGATCAGCGCATCGGCTTCGTCAATGAAGATGATCGACCCGTCCACCTGTGCCGCGGCGAAGATCTCATGGACCTTCTTTTCGGTCGCGCCAACCAAATGATCGAGCAGATCGCTTGAGCGGATCACGCGCACCGGAACGCCGATCTGCGCTCCGATGTACTTCACCAGCGCGGACTTACCCGATCCGGGCGGCCCCCACAGGAGAATCGTCTTGTGAATGGCCGCGCTGTTCTTCGACTTCCGCTTCAACGCCGCAATGACCTTGTCCAGAGGGATGTCGCCCTTGACGTTCAAGGCATCGAGCGAATACTCCGCGTTCTTCGCCGCGCAAGCTTTCGCACCCTTTCGCATTGCAGGCGCAAACACATCGAAGTCACTCTCAGGGAAGACCGGTTCCCCGATTTCCGCCTCTGTCTTGTCCGTCGGACCGCTCCGCTTCCATTCCGGATGCTCGTCTGCACAGGCCGCGAAAGCATCCTTGGCAGCCATCCCGCTAAGCACCCGGTAGATTCCAGCGACATGGTCAGAGAGCACCGCCATCGGGACCCCGAACAGCCAACGATCGACCTCCTCCATCGCTTGGGGACCCGTCAGTATCGCAACCGGGAGGTCGATCTCGACGATGAGCTCACCATCCTCCTCGTCCATGACCAGCTTCATCCCCTTGACCGCATGAGACAGCCGATTGCAGTACCGCGCCATTTCACCACGGTATTTTTCCGGACAGTGACTGGGGATGCAGTAGAATCCCTGCACGATATCCTCGTC
>JAKSOY010000034.1 GCA_024405255.1 Kiritimatiellia bacterium | reverse complement strand
CGAAGAGCGATTTCCCGCCGCAGGCGCACGTCTACTTCGAGGTGCGTCCGGTCGACTGCTTCGGCCTCAAGGGCGCACCGATCCGGTCCGCCGTCAAGGCGTTCTGACGCGCGCGCGGAATCTGTTTTATCTACTTGATTCCCTGCCCGAGAATCTGTATAATCTACACCCTGAAATCTACACCCTAAAAAAATTCGGAGAATTCCATGAAGTGCCGTTTGTTTCCTTTGACGTGCGCCTTTTCGTTGGCGCTGTCCCTGTTTGCTCAGCCGCAGCCGAGCCCGCTCGCCGTCGTGCATGTCAAGGGCGTCGAGCGCATTCCGGTGACGGTTGCCACGGAGGGCAAGACGCCGGCTCAGGTCGCGTTCAATGCCGCGCTGCGCCGTAACCTCGCGATCAGCGGCTATTTCGTGCTCTCGGGCAATGCGCCGCTGCAGATCAAGGGCGTGCCGGGCGTCAACGTGACGGCTTTCAACGTCGGCAAGGATCACAAGAACGTCTCCAGTCGTTCGGCGTTTTCGGATGCGAAGGGCGGTCGTATGGCTGCGCGTGAACTCGTGGATGCGATCGTCAACGTGCAGACGGGCGCGAAGGGTTTTGCCCGCGAGCGCATTGTGTTTGCGGAGCGCAAGGGCAAGGACAACGGCGAACTCTACACGTGCTATCCGGACGGATACGACATCCGCCAGCTCACGCAGGACCGCCACGCGGTGGTGGGTCCGCGCTGGGCGCCCAACAAGGAAGACATCTACTACACGGGCTTCCTCCAGAAGAAGCCGCTCGTCTACCGCATCTCGGCCTCCACGGGCAGCCGCAATCTGCTCGCGTCCTTCAAGGGCCTCGCGACGGGCGCTGCGATTGCGCCGGATGGGCGTCGTTGCGCGATCATCCTCTCGTTCCAGGGCAACCCGGAACTCTACGTCTACGACATGGCCGCGAAGACGATCAACCGTATGACGCGCACCGCGCGCGCGAGCGAGGCGTCGCCGTGCTGGAACAAGACGGGTTCGAAGCTGGTCTATGTGAGCGACGAGACGCGTCAGCCGCAGATCTACATGCTTGACGTGGCGACGAAGAAGTCCACGCGCCTCACCAGCCGCGGCACGCAGAACACGAATCCCGACTGGGGTCCGGACGGCCGCATCGTCTATGCGTCGAAGCGTGGGGGCCAGACCGTGCTCGTGGTGATGGATCCGCTCAAGGGCGAGGGGTCTGCGCGTGTGGTCACACTGCCGGGCGGCTGGGAGCATCCGAGCTGGGCGGCCGACGGGCGTCATGTGGTGGCGGAGAACAACGGTGCGCTCTATCTCGTGGATACGGATCCCGAGGTCGTGGCGTCCGCGCTGAGGGGATGTGCGGCGGATCGTCCGGTTCCGCTCTTCCTCAACAAGGGCCACTGGATGAATCCGGCCTGGTGCCGCTAACATTCCGTCAGAAGGAGTCCGCTACTATGGTGACACGTAGAACGTTTATCGAAGGGATGGCTGCGGCGGGACTCGCCGCAACCGTGCCCGCCGCTGAAAAGGGGCGTATCCTTTTCGGCGCTTGCCGGGGATTCGGCGAGGCGAAGCTGCTGAAGGAACTCGGCTACGATTTCCTTGAGAACGGTGTTGCATCGACTCTGATGCCCGACAAGGACGAAGAGGCCTGGAAGAAGCAGCTGGACCTGATCAAGGCGTTGCCGCTGCCGATTCGCTCCTGCAACGGCTTCCTGCCTGGCAAGTTCCGTCTCACAGGCGAGAAGGCGAGTTTCGACCAGCCGCTTGCGTACGCCGAAAAGGCGTGCCGCCGTGCAGACGAGATCGGACTTGCGACGATCGTGTTCGGCTCGGGCGGTGCGCGCAATGCGCCGAAGGGGTTCCCGAAGGAGAAGGCGGTCGAACAGTTCACCGACTTCTGCAAGCGCCTCTCGGCGCGCATCGCCGACTGCAAGGTCACGGTGGTGCTCGAGCCGTTGCAGCCGCGCGAAGCGAACTTCCTGAACTTCGTCTGGGAAGGACAGAAGATTTGCGAGCAGGTCGGTTCGCCGCGCCTGTGCGTGCTGGCGGATATCTTCCACATGATGCAGGGCGGGGAAAGCGCCGAGTCCATCCTCAAGGCGGGCAAGCTGCTGCGCCACTGCCACATCGCCGAGAAGGGACCGCGTACGGCGCCCGGCATGTCGTCGGACGGCAAGCAGTTCGAACCCTATTTCGCCGCGTTGAAGCAGATCGGCTACACGGGCGGTGTCTCGTGCGAATGCGGCTGGGGCAAGAAGAACGACCTGCGCAAGAATCTGGCAAAGGCGCTCAAGCTGATGCGCACGCTTGCGGGACAGGTCTGATGCATGCGGCAGGCCGATGAGATTTTTCCTCTTTCGGCTTGCCTTTTGTCCATTAATTCTGTATCATAATAGACATCTTTTTACCAAGAAGAATTTTATCCATCAAGGAGAATAACGAAATGAAGAATTCAGTCTTTGCGTTGGCCCTCTGCGGTGCTCTTGCGTTTGCGCTTACGGGCTGCAAGTATGATAGTGCGGAAGGCTCGGGTAACCTCGCGGACGGCGCGACGATCGTCGACGGCAACAACGACGGCGTGGGCGCGACGGGTGCGACGGAAATCGCGACGGCGACGGATCCGAATGCGGAGGCTGAAGCGGCTCGTCTGGCGGCCGAGGCCGAGGCGGCGCGTCGTGCGGCTGAAGCGGCGGCTCTCAAGAACGCTGATTCGGTTTCGCTGGATGCGGCGACGGGCGTGCCGTTCGACCAGGATCCCAACTTCGCGCGTGCGACGGACGTCGACTTCGCGCCGGTCTACTTCGGTTTTGACGCGGATGCGCTGGTCTCCTCCGAGCTCGCGAAGATCGAGGCGGTTGCCAAGCACCTCATGCAGAAGGCGAACCGTGTCGTGATCATCGAAGGCAACTGCGATGAACGCGGCTCGAACGAGTACAACCTCGCGCTCGGTGAACAGCGTGCGATCAAGATCAAGGAGTACATCCTCAAGCTCGGCATTGCCGAGAACCGCGTCCAGACGAAGAGCTACGGCGAAGAGAAGCCGGCTGTGACGGGTGCGAACGAGGCCGCGTGGTCGAAGAACCGTCGTGGTGAGTTCGCGATCTTCCAGCACAAGTAAGTTTCACAGAAGACTGACGGTATTCTAGATGGCCTTTGCGTTCATTCTTGAATCTGTTGGAGGCACCGAGTGGCTCGTTCTACTCGGTGTCATTCTTATTGTCGTCGGGCCGAAGAACCTGCCGTCGGCCGCGCGCAAGCTGGGCAACATCATGTCCACGCTGCGGCGGGCGGCTGACGAATTCAAGCGTCAATTGCTGTCAATGGACGAAGAAATCCGCAAGCAGGTCGACGATGCCGTGAGCGACGACACAACTTCGTCCTCTTCGACGGTTGATGAGACGTCGTCCTCGTCGGTGGAAGAGACGGATCCTTCGTCGATTCCCGATTCCGAAGACCGCGCCGAGGAAGAGGGCAGCGCGTACGACTACAACAGTCCGTATCCCGGGCACGAGTACTACGATGAAACGCAGTACCAGTCGGGGCCGGATGAGACCGGTTCCGAAATGGGAACGGGCGAGGCGTCGGCGATGACGGACGAGCCTGCAGCCGAGCCGGCTGCGCCGAAAGCGGATCCGTATGCTGTCAAGATCACGGTTTCAACCTCTGCCGATAAGGGGAAGAAGAAGTCGAAATGAAGATGCGTCCCCTTTTGAAGAATCCTGACGAGTACAACGATCCGCCGCGGCCGTTTTTCGAACACATCGTCGCCTTGCGGTCCTGTCTGATTCATGCAGTGCTGGCCTGGACGATCTGCTGTGTCGTCGTGGGCGTTTTTTCGCCGACGGTTCTGAAGTGGTTGAAGGAACCGGCCGAAGCGCTCATGAAGGCCGGCAAGCTGGAAATCGTGAGCCTCAACATTACGGGCGGATTCGCGCAGATCATGTCGATCGCCATGTGGGGCGGTACGGCGTTGAGCTTCCCGTTCGTGATGTACTTCCTGTTGCGGTTTATCTTCCCGGCGCTCACGAAGCGCGAGAAGGCGGCGATTCTCTTCTTCCTGTTGGCCGGTGCGGGGCTCTTTGGCGTCGGCGTCGTTTTTGCCTACGGACAGCTTGCGCCGAATGTCGTGCGTTTCTTCGATGTCGTCAACCATTGGTTGGGACTCACCGTCACGCAGGTTCAGATCGAAAACTATGTTCCGCTGATTCTGAAGCTCATTCTAGCCTTTGGTCTGGTCTTTCAGGTTCCGCTGCTGCTGTTTGTTCTCGGTTGGTTGGGCGTCATTACGAGCGAGTCCCTTCGCGCGTGGCGCCGCTTCGCGATTGTTACGGCGTTCTTCCTGGGCATGGTGCTCACGCCGCCGGATCCCATGAGCCAGATTCTGATGGCCGTACCGCTCTGCCTGCTCTACGAGTTGAGTATTTGGGGCGTGCGCTTCAAGGAGATCTGCTCAGGAGAAGGCGAGAAGAAGGACGATGCCAAGAAGTCCGAGCCGGCGATCGATACGACGGTCGACGGGAAGGACGACGCGAAGACGGAGAAGAAGACCAAGAAGGCGAAGAAGGGTAAGAAGAAGGGCGCAGGGGAGTCCAAGTAATGAAGAAAACCCGCAGCCTGATCGTCCTGGGCTTTCTCGGAGCGATTTTGCTGGGCGCCTTTCTCCTGATGTTGCCCGTGTCGTCTCCGTCCCACACCTGGATGAAGCCGATGGACGCCTTGTTCACGGCGTGTTCCGCCGTGTGCATTACCGGTCTGACGGTGATCGATGTGGGCACTCAGCTTTCCCGCTTCGGACATTGCGTGTTGTTGGCGCTCGTCCAGCTGGGGTGCTTGGGCATCATGACGCTCGGCACGTTCTTCCTCGTTGTGGTCGGACGTCGCCTGTCGTTGTCAAGCGAGTTCTCGCTGATGAACGCCTACGGTGTTTCCGGCGTGCGGGGGTGGCGCGGACTCGTCGTCTGGGTCGTGGTTTCGATGATGGTCATTGAATTCGCCGGCATGTGGATCATCCATACTACGCTGCCGACGCTGACCTGGTTTCGTGCGTACTTCTATGCGGTAATGGCTTTTTGCAATGCCGGGTTCTCATTGGACCCCGGATCGTTGGCGGTGTTTCAGGGCAAGCCTCTCATGTTGTTGACGATGGCGACGCTGGTGATCTTGGGCGGCATCGGTTTTCCGGTCATCTACAATCTCTGTACCATTCAGTTTTGGCGGCGGAATCTGGTCAAGCGCGGGCGGCTCACATTGCACGCGCGCGTCGTACTCCTGTCGACGCTGCTGTTTCTGGTGGGCATGTTCGTGTTCGTGCTGGCACTTGAATGGAAGGGCGCGTTGGAACCTTACTCGTTGGTGGAAAAGTGTTCGATTGCGCTCTTCCAGTCCGTCTCTCCGCGGACGTGCGGCTTTACGGTTCTGCCCGTGCACGAACTTCACCCGGCCACGCGTTTTGTCTCCGAAGTGCTGATGTTCATCGGTGCGGCGCCCGGTGGCGCAGGCGGCGGAATCAAGGTCACGACGCTTGCCGTGTTTGCCGTGACCATCTGGGCGATCTGCCGTGGCAGCCGCGAAACGGTGATGTTCAAACGGTCTATCCCCGAGGCCATCGTGCGCGAGTCGATCGTCATTGTCATGGTGTTCATGGCGTTGATTGCGCTGGGAATGACGGTGTTGCTTGTGAGCGAGGGCGGGAAGGAGTCGCTCACGTTCGAGAACCTCCTCTTTGAAACGGTTTCGGCCGTGTCGACGACGGGCCTCAGCTGCGGCTCGACGACATCGAGTCTTTCATTGACGGGCCGCATCGTCATCATGGTCTGCATGTTCTGCGGCCGTTTAGGCGCCCTCGCCGTCGTCCTCCTGATCGGCGGACAGGAAGAGCGCAAGATGATCCGCTATCCCAAGGAAGAACTCGTCGTCGGCTAACATCCTTTCACTACGAGACGCGGATTTTTGGTATAATAGTCTGCATGAAACTTGAAACGCGTCTTGATTGGGAGAACTGATGCCGCTTCCTTTTTTTGCACCCTGGATGCTATGGGGACTTGCGGCGGCGGTCATTCCCATCCTGCTCCACATTCTTCGTCGGCAGACGGCCCGGCGGATCGTGTGGGGCGCGTGGATGTTTCTGGCTGAGACGATGCGCCTCAAGCGGCGGCGTCTGCTGCTGGAGGATTTGCTTTTGATGCTGTTGCGCACGTTGGCGCTCGTTTGCGCGGCGCTTGCGTTTGCGCGTCCGTTTCTGCCCGAGTTCGCGCTCTTCGGTTCGCGCGACGGCGCGCGAGATGTGGTGCTGCTGCTCGACGATTCCGCTTCGATGAACCTGCGGGGACCGAGCGGACGTACGCGTTTTGAGGCGGCGAAGGAAGAGGCGCGCGAGCTTGTGCGCCACGCGCCGGACGAGACGGCGTTCGGACTCGTCGCCGGCGGACGTATTCTGACCTCTGCGCCGTTCACCTCGAAGCGAGAAGTGCTTTCGCTCATTGAAGCCGCCGAACCTGGAACGGGCGTCTTCGATGCGCCTGCGCGGCTTGCCGATGCGGCGGCGATTCTGGCGGGTGGCACCCATTCGCGCAAGGACGCCGTGATCTTCGGCGATGGACAGGCCTGGGGTTGGCGGGCCGAGGATGCGGCGGCCTGGGATCGCGTGGGGCGGCTCTTCGCCCGCTTCGGCGGCACGGCGGCCGTGACGGAACGTCTACTCGAGGCGCCGGCGCGCGTGACGAACGCGGCGATTGCCGGCGTGACGCCGTCGCGTCGCATGATCGGCACGGATCGTCCTGTGACATTCACGGTGGCCGTGACGGCCTCGGGTACTGAAGCGGCCACGCCGGGCGACGTGTCGTTCAGCGTGGATGGCCAGCGCCTCGCCTCTGCTCCCGCCGGACAGGTCCTGCCGGGTGCCACGCGCACGCTGCCGTTCTCGGTGGCATTCACGAATGCGGGTCCGCATACGATTGTCGCATCGCTTGCGCAGATGGACGACCTCGCTTCCGACAATGTGGTGACGCAGCAGGTCGACGTCATGGAGACGATGAACGTGCTGCTCGTGAACGGGCATCCCGGGGCGACGGGATTCGATCGTCCGACGGCTTTTCTGGAGGCGGCTCTGGCGGGAGGCGTGACGCCGCGGACCGTACGCGTCCAGGACTTGGCGCGTTCGAATGCGTTTGACCGCGTGGCGGCGTGCTTCCTCTGCGACGTTCCCAATCTGCCGGAACATGCGGCGGAGAACCTCGCGCAGTTCGTCGCGCAGGGCGGCGGACTTGTTGTCGTGCCGGCGGATGGCGCGGAACTTTCCTTCTACACGAATTGGACATGTAAGGGCGAGGCGGTGGTGCCGCATGCCTGGACCTCCTTTACCGCGGGCCATGCGCGATTCGACGAACTGAAACTCCCGCGCACGGTCGATGTGCCGTACCGCTTCGCCGATGGCACGGCCGCCTGCGTCACGGCGCCGTTTGGTCGGGGGCGTGTCGCGATTTACGCCGAGCCGTTCGACCGCGCCTGGAGTACGTTCCCGTCCACGCTCGCCTTTGTGCCGCGCGTGCATGAACTTGTCTACGATGTTGCCGGTCTGCAAAGCGCCCCCGCGGCGCCCGACCTTGCGGCGCGTGCCCGCGAAGGCGACCTGCAGCCGCTCGACGATGCCGCCTTGGCGTCGATTCGCGCGCATGTGCCGCTTGCACTCGCCCGCCAGTCGTCCGATCTGCTGGCTTCCGTTTCGGGACGGGGATTCGGCACGGAGATCTGGAAACCGTTCGCGTGGCTCGCGATGTTTCTTGTGTTGCTGGAAATCTTTCTGGCGCATCGCTTTGACCGTCGGCGCGGAATCGTATCGAAGCGCGGGTGGGGAACGACATGCCGTTTTGCGCTGCGCGTTCTCGCCCTGCTGGCCATCGGGTGGATGCTTCTGCATCTTGTGTGGGCGCATGATCGAACGCGTACGACCTCGCGGCGCGTGGTCGTGCTTGAAGACCGCTCGCTCTCGATGGCTCGGGCGGATTGCACGGTCGAACGCGAACGGGTGACGCGCGCGGCCGTCGCGACGAATGTCGTCGAGGATCTCAAGGTGCTTCTCAGCGATCGCTATGATGTGAGCGTGCAGTCGTTCGGCGGCGCGACGACTGATTTCGCGGCGGCGTTGGAGTCCGTGCGTCAGCAGGTGCGCGCCGAAGAGCTGGCGGGCGTCGTTCTCGTGACGGACGGACGTCTGGCGGGAGGGTCCAATCCCGAACCGGTGGCGCGCCGGTTCGCCCATGCGGGTCAGCCCGTTGCCACGGTGCTGGTGGGGTCGACCACTTCGGCCCCGGATGCCGCCCTTGTGGACGTGCGTGCGCCGGAGACGGTTTTCCTGGGTGATGCCGTGCGGCTTTCCGCGACCGTGCGTGCGCGCGGACTGAACGGAAAAACGCTCGCGCTCGCGCTCTGTGCGGACGGCACGGACATCGCCACAAAGGAGGAAGTCGTTGATGGCGACACCTGGGAGAAGGAAATCCGTTTCCGCGATGTACCGACGACGCGCGGGGTGAAAAAGTACACGGTCGTCCTGAAACCGCCGCAGGAAGATACCGAGGCGGACAACAATGCGTGGCCGGTGGATGTCGCCGTCACAGATGATCGTATCAACGTGTTGGTGCTGGATCGTCGCCCGCGGTGGGAGTTCCGCTATTTGCGCAATCTTTTCTTTGCGCGCGACAAGTCCATTCATCTTCAGTATTATCTGTCGGAGCCGGATCGGGTTCAAGGCGAGCCGCGCGATCTGCCGCCGGCTTCTGCGGCGCGTCCGTTCGGCTCGGCTGAAGCCGGTGCGCTGCCGCGCGACCGCGACGCGTGGCGGGCATTCGATGTGATCGTGCTGGGCGATCTTCCGCCGTCGGCGTTGTCCGAATCGGCGCGAGCGGATATCCAGTTCTGCGTGGAAGAGCGCGGGGCGCTTCTCGTGGTGAGCGCCGGTACGACGGCCATGCCGGTCGCCTATGCGCACACGCCGTTTGCCGCGCTTCTGCCGGTGTCGCTGACGAACGCACTTGGACAGGTGACGGCGCATTGGACGGATAAGTCGCTCAAACCCGTTCTCACCCCGCGGGGAACGTCGCATCCGGTCACAGCCTTGGCCGAGACCGTTTCGGCGAACGAGCAACAGTGGCAGAGTCTGCCCGCCGCGAGTGGCTACCTGGCGGGCATCGAGGCGCGTCCGGGTGCGGAGACGCTGATCTTTGCCGAGGGCGGTACGGCGCTGGATGCGCCCGTTGTCGTGGCGGTGCAGCGCGGACGCGGCAAGGTGCTCTTCCTGGGCATGGACGAGACCTGGCGCATGCGCTATCAGGTGGGCGACACGATCCATCATCGGTTCTGGGGAAATGTCGCCGTGTGGGGCGCGGGGACCCGGCTGCGGGAAGGTAACGCGTATGCGCGTGTTGGAACGGACGTGCTGCATGCGACGCCGGGCGAAAAGGTGAAGGTGTCCGTGCGCTTGACGGGACGGGATTCGCGTCCTGTACAGGTGGATGATCTTGTGGCGAAAATCCAGTTGCCGAATCAGCGTGTGGAGACGGTGCCGCTTCTCTCGCGTCCGGAGACGAACGGCGTCTACGAGGCGCAGTTCGATCCCGGCGGGAATCAGGGCGAGTTCCGCGTGGAGATCGCCTCGCCGACGGCCGAGCAGCAGATGCTGGGCGATTGGCCGGCGGAATTCGTCACGCAGTTTTGGGTGGAAGACAGTTTTGCGCCGTGCGAATCCGCCGATCCGACGGCGGATGCGGCGCTGCCGGCCCAGCTGGCGCGTCTGACGAACGGCAAGGTGGTTCGTCCGACGAACGAATTGGAACTGGTGGAGCTTTTCGGTGCCGCGCGCGGGACCGTCGTCGAGCATGTCGAGAATCCGATCTGGGCCCATCCGATCGCCTTTGGCGTTTTCGCGTTGGCCCTTTCACTCGTGTGGATTTTCCGCAAGCGGCGAGGGCTTGCCTGACCTGTGAACGATTTGCAAGAGGAACGAGAATGATTGATTTGCACTGCCACAGCACGTGTTCGGATGGCACGTTGACGCCGGAGGAATTGGCGGAGAAGGGCAAGGACTTCGCCGTGTTCGCCTTGACGGATCACGATACTTTGGATGGGGCGCAGCGTTTCCTGAAGGCGACCGAAGGACAGAAGGGCGTGCGACTGGCCGGTGTCGAGCTGTCGATTGAACCGGGCGAAGGATATGCGAAATTCCATCTGCTGGGTCTTGGCATCGACCCCGAGTCGTCTGCGTTGAATGCCTTTCTCGACGAGATCCGCGCCGGACGCGATGCGCGCAATGAAAAGATCGCCGCGCGTCTGGCCGAGCTGGGGTGTCCCGTCACGCACGAGGAACTTCGAAAATACGCGAATGGCAAGATCGTGGCGCGTCCCCATTTTGCCCGTGTGCTGATGGACCACGGATGGGCGACGAGCGTGAAAGATGCGTTCGAGCGTTTTCTCGGGGACGGCAAGCCGGCCTATGTGCCGCGTTATAAGCCGAGCCAGCAGGCGGCGATCGACGCCGTGCATGCGGCGGGCGGCGTGGCGGTGATGGCGCATCCGCGTTATTGGACGCAGGATCCTGCGGCCTTGCGGACGGGCCTGAAGCGTCTGAAGGATCTGGGCCTCGACGGCGTTGAGGCCGTCTACGAAGCCAATCTGCCAGACGAGACGATCGACCATCTGCGGGCGGCGCGCGAAGTGGGCCTGGCCGTGACGGCCGGCAGCGATTTCCACGGTGCGAACAAGCCCACGATCCGGCTCGGCATGTCGCTCGAAGAAGAAGACACATTCATCGCCCCGTTCCTCGTCCGTTTGTCCACGCGTAATTTACGGAAAAATTCCCTTGCGCGTGTGGATGAGAAGTGATACAATTTGTGCTGGAAATTCAAGGAGGTTTGTCTGGGCGACCGGGTGGGCCTTCAGAAGTCGGCGTGAGCCGAGGTTCTCTGGATGCGTTAGCGGGCGGTCATCGTAATTAACGAATTACGGCTCTTCTGCTGACAGACGAGGACACGCTTGAGGCGCGTGAAGGGGAACGGACGTGAGCGACGACATTTTTTAGGTGCTTGGCAACAGGCGCCGCCGCCGAAAGGCGCGAGAGCCGAATGCGGGAAACCGTGTTCGGTTCTCACTTTTTTTGGTATACTAGTAGGCGTTATGAGAACACATTGGTTTTTTGATTTCGATGGCACGCTGTGCGATACGGAGGCGGACATCAAGGAGGCCTGGCGGGCGGCGATTCGCGGGCTTGGGCGCGACTGCCCGCGGTTCGACGCCGTCTATCGTACGGGTCCGACGCTGGACCAGATCGCCTACGAGCTATTCGACGATGCGACGCCGGAACTCGTTGAGCAGATCCGCGCGCTTTTCAAGACGAGTTACGACGCCAGCGGATTTCCGCAGACCGCACCCTATGCCTGGATCCCCGGCTGGCTTGAGACGTTGAAGTCCGCCGGGTACCACCTCTATGTGGCGACGAACAAGCGTTTCTCGCCGATGGGCGCCCTGATGCGGAAGATGGGCTGGGAGACTTTGTTCGACGGCTACTATTCGTTTGACATGTATCCGGGCGAACGTCTGAAAAAACACGAACTGCTCACGCGCATCATGACCGAACGCGGCATTGATCCCGGCGATGCGGTGATGGTGGGCGATACAAAGGGCGATGTCGATGCGGGCAAGGCCGCAGGACTCTACACAATAGGCTGCACCTGGGGCTATGGCAGCCGCGAGGAACTGGAAGGAGCGGATGAGATCTATGACGCGGGAAGATTTCAGAACTAAAGTGGCGGATGTTCTCGAGGTGCCGTTGGTCGACGACACGACGCGTTTTCGCGATTTGCCGGGCTGGTGTTCATTGCAAGCCTTCGGCTTGCTGGTGATGCTCGAGAACGAATGCGGCGTGCGTCTTGACGCGGCGCGTTTCGCGACGCTTGAGACCGTGGGGGATCTCTATGACGCCCGCTGAGGAGGATGAGATCACGCCGATGCTCGACATCGCGCTTGAACGCAAGCGGCGTGCGCGCGATCGTGCCCTGCGCCGCCGGCTGGCGGATCATCTCATCCCCGGCTTGCCCGTGGATGGCGATGCGCGCGAAGTGCGCATTCCGGAGGCGCGGGTCGGGTCCTTCGTCGACGCGATCGCCGCCGAACTCACGTTAGTCAAAGAACCGTTTTTCGATACGGTCTGTGCGCATTGGAAAGAACTCGTGCCGCCCGATTTTCCGGGCCGTCCGGGACGCTATCGCGACGGACACCTTTTCTTCTATGTGGCGACATCGGCGCAGGTCTTTTCGCTGCGTACGAAGCTGGCGAAGATCAAAAAGCAGATTCTGGCTCTTCCGGGGGCTCCCAAGGCGAATCGACTGTCGCTTCATCTTGAAGTTCACGGGACGCGTTGAAATGTGGTATAATAGTGCCCTCATTTAGGAGATCAACCGATGTCACCGACGCTTGAGAAAATCGCAGCGGATCCGTCCGCCTATCCTTTTGATATCGACGTGCTGGGGGAATGCAAGATTCCTTCGCCCGTGCGGCATCATGCCTTTGTCCGCGAAGGCGAACGCGTGTACATTACGGACAGCGTGCCGCTTCTCAAGGAAATGACCGAGTGCCTCGGGCACGAACCCAGCTTCGAGCGGGCGGGTCCGCACGAGAAGATCTTCCATGATCCCAGTTGGACGCGCGTCGGCATCTTGACGGCGGGCGGGCTTTGTCCCGGCCTCAACAACGTGATCAAGGGACTCGTCGAGATCCTCTCGTTCGACTACGGCATCAAGACGATCTATGGCATTCGTTTCGGCTATGCGGGGTTGATCCCGAGCTACGGCTACCAGCCGCTCATGCTGGACCCTGACGTGGTGGATACGATCCACGAAAAAGGAGGCACGATCCTGGGTAGTTCGCGGGGCCAGCAACCCACGGAGCAGATCGTCGACACGTTGGTGCGGATGAACATCAACGTGCTCTTCTGCATCGGCGGCGACGGATCCCTGCGCTGTGCGCGTGAAATCGCGGAGATGTGTCTCGCGCGCCATCTTTCCATTTCCGTCGTGGGCGTGCCGAAGACGATCGACAACGATTTGCAGTTCGTCGGGCCGTCCTTCGGTTTTGAGACGGCCGTCGCCGAAGCGACGAACGTCATTCGCAATGCCCATGTGGAGGCGAAAGGCACGTTCAACGGCATCGGCCTCGTGAAACTGATGGGCCGCGACTCGGGTTTCATCACGGCCTACGCGGCGGTGGCGAATCCGGTGGTGAACTTCTGCCTGGTGCCGGAGATCGAGTTTGAACTCGAGGGCGAGCATGGATTGCTCGCGGCCCTGGAGCGCCGTTTTGCGAATGCCAAAACGCATACGGTCATTGTGGTGGCCGAGGGCGCGGGACAGAAGCTCATCGAGGGTACGTGCGAAAAGGATGCGAGCGGCAACGTGCTCAAGAAAGACATCGGCGAGTTCCTGAAGCAGAGCATTTCATCCCATTTCAAGGGGAAAGGCATCACCTGCAGCATCAAGTATTTCGATCCGAGCTACATGATCCGCAGTGTGCCGGCGCGTGGAACCGACGCCATCCGCTGCTACATGCTCGCGCGTAATGCGGTGCATGCCGCCATGAGCGGACGTACCAACTGCGTCGTCGGTTCGACGGGGGCGCTGGGCGACCTCTACACGCTTGTGCCGATCAAGCTGGCGACGATCGAACGCCAGCAGGTGCGGCTTAACAGCGACCTGTGGCGCAGTGTGATGGATGCGACCGGTCAGGAAGTCTATTTCAAGGGAACGATCAAGGGCCCGGAGATGGCACCCTGAATAGTGAATAGGTTAGAGGGAATAGTGAATAGGTTTGAGTGAAGAGTGAATAGTTTTGAGGGAATAGTGAATAGGTTTGAGTGAAGAGTGAATTGGTTTGAGTGAAGAGTGAATTGGTTTGAGGTGAGAAGAGTAGGTTGAAGAGCGGTATGCAAGACGATTATGAGTTGATGGATTCGGGCGACGGACGGAAGTTCGAGCGTTTCGGTGGATACACCTTGGTGCGGCCGTGTTCGCAGGCGCTGTGGCGCCCGAAGAACGAGGGAGCCTGGGGGCGTGCGACGGCGACGTTCGACCGCGAGGAGGGCAACCACTGGCACGGACGCGGTTCGCTGCCGAAGGAATGGACGATTACGACGGCCGGCATCAAGTTCAAGCTGATGGGAACGGACTTCGGCCATCTGGGCATCTTCCCCGAGCAGCGCGCCCAGTGGACGTGGATTCGCGAAACCGTGAAGCAGGCGGTGAGCCCGGATCGGCCGCGTCCTCGTGTACTCAATCTCTTTGCCTATTCGGGCGGGTCGACGTTGGCGGCTGCCTTGGGCGGTGCCGAAGTGTGCCATTTGGATGCCTCGAAGGGGATGGTCCAGTGGGCGCGCGACAATGCCGCGCTGAACGGTCTGGCCGAACATCCGATTCGCTGGATCACCGATGACGCGCACAAGTTCCTGCGCCGCGAAATCCGTCGCGAACGCCGCTACGAGGCGGTGATCTTCGATCCGCCCACCTTCGGGCGCGGAGCCAACGGTGAAATGTACAAGATCGAGCAGAGCCTGCGCGAGACGATCGCGCTGGTGCGGGATGTGTTGTCCGACCATCCGCTGTTCGTGCTGTTTTCGTCCCACACGCCCGGACTCTCCTGCCAAGTGGCGGAGAACATTCTGGGGCAGGCGTTCCCGCGGGCGACACGCGTGGAAAGCGGCGAGATGCTGTTGGAAGCGGCTTCTGGAACGCATGCGTTTAACTGTCCTTCTGGGATTTATTGTCGCGCGATTTTTTGATATAATATCATCGTTTTCGTATGAAGAGGTTTTTACAGTCGAATCGGGGAATGGCGCTTCTGGCAATTGTTGGATGCGCCCTTTGGGGGTTTTCTGCACTCTTTCTGCGGTTGCGCGGACTCTTTGCCGATCCGCTGGAGGATATGTCCTTCGGTTGGCTCGTGCCGATTTTCTCGTTGTACGTCCTGTGGTCCGACCGTGAGAATCTGCGTACTGCGCTGGGAGCGCCTTCCTGGTGCGGTCTGTTGGCGTGTCTGCCGTGTGCGCTTCTGGCCGTGTTGGGGACGCGCGGACTTCAAATGCGTTTCGAACAGCTGGGGTTCATCGGCTTGTGCGTTACGATTCCCTGGGCGTTTTGCGGGCGGGCGATGGCGAAGCGTTTCCTCTTCCCGGCGCTCTATCTCGCGTTTACGATTCCCCTGGCGACCTTCCTGGATACGGTGACGATCCATCTGCGGCTCATCGCCTGCAGTACGGCCATCGGCGTTCTGCGCGGCTTCGGGTTCGAGGTCGTGCAGCAGGGTACGGCTCTCGTGGCGCAAGGGGCGCATCCGTTCTCGATCGATGTGGCGCAACCGTGTTCGGGATTGCGTTCGATTTTTGCGCTGATGGCGCTCACGGCGGCCTACTCTTGGTATAATCAGCCCACTTGGATCCGTCGCGGACTCCTGTTCGCCTGTTCGATTCCGCTGGCGATTCTGGGCAATGTCACCCGGGTGATTTCGATTTGCCTGGTGGCGGCCTGGTGCGATCCGAAGTTCGCGCTGGGATTCTACCACGACTATTCGGGCTATGTGGTGTTCATCGTGGCGATTTCGCTGATGGTCGCCTGCGGCGAGGCGATTACGCGCATTTGGGAGAAGGTCGAGTCGACGCTGAAGAAGGAGACGCCCGCTTCGAATGAAGAGACTGCGGAAGCCGAAGCCGCATCAGTCCGGCCGGCGGAAGAAGGTCCGACTTTTACGGGACGCGTGCTTCCGTGGGTTGCGGTGGCGCTTTTGTGTCCGCTCTTCGTCCTTCAGGCCATTACGCCCGAGTCGACGCTCGAGGAAGCACCGGTGGTTGAATTGCCGATGAACCTTGCGGGATACGAAGCGGACGAAGTCCGTTATTGCCAGAACGAGCAGTGTTCGACGATGTGTGCGCTTGGGGAGCTTCCCGAGGGCAAGAAGACGGTTTGTCCGCGTTGCGGCGGGGCGCTGGAGGAGGCTTCGCTGGGCGAGCGGACGATCCTGCCGGCCGATACGGTGGTGAAAAAACGCATCTATCGTTCTCCGCACGGCGATACCTACCTGGTGTCGGCGGTCATCGGCGGCAAGTCCAAGAGCTCGATCCATCGTCCCGAACTCTGCATGCCCGCGCAGGGATTCCTCATGCAGAATCCGCAGGACTTCATTTTGGGGGAGAGTCGGCGTCCGTACCATGCGGTCCAGCTGGGGCGTCCTCATGCGGAGCCTTCGACGCTGGTCTACACGTTCGTGAACCAGAAGGGGCAGCGGACCGCGTCGCATGTCAACCGCATCTTGATCGACACCTGGGATCGTTCGGTGCACAATCGCATTGACCGATGGGTGATGTTTACCGTGCTGGCGCAAAACGGGAATTCGTTGCGTGGTTTCTCGCGCGCCTATGAATCCGACCGGCAGATGATGGACCGCTTTCTGATGTCCTTAATGGAGAAACTCCCATGACCGCATTTTTTCAAGGGGCACTCCGTTTCATCCTGCGAACCGCACCGTGGTGGGGCGTGTTCTTGACGGGATTGGTTCTCGGCCTGATCTTCACGCCGCTCTGTCGCGAGCTGGCGCGCAAGTGTGGAATGGTCGACAAGCCGTCGGCGCGACGTATCAACAAGACGCCGATTCCGCGTTCGGGCGGTCTGGCGATTTTCCTGTCGCTTTCAGTGGTCCTGTGCGGCTACATTCTCCTTGGGGGCGCGCGGATTCTGCCGTCGACGCCGAACGATGTCATTCTCAAAATGATCGCGTTGTCGGCCGTGCTGATCGTTGTCGGCCTGCTGGACGACAAGTTCGGTTTGCCGCCGCTCGCGAAGCTTGGCGGACAGATCGCCGTCGCCGTAGGGGCGTTCTCTTGGGCCGGCGTCGGGTTCCGGTCGATTCCGCTGCTTGCGGGGATGCCGATGTCCTTGGATGCGGCGCTCACGATTTTCTGGATCGTGGGGGCCATCAACGCTTTCAACTTGATTGACGGATTGGATGGTCTGGCGACGGGACTCGCCCTCATCGCGGCTGTGGGCATGGGTGGTGCGCTGTTCTTCATCGGCTATCCGATGGCGACATTGCCCTATTTCGCCTTTGCGGGCGCCTGCTTGGGATTCCTCCGGTACAACTTTAACCCGGCGAGCGTTTTCCTGGGGGATACCGGTTCGATGTACTTGGGACTCTTTCTCGCCACAATGCCGCTGATGACGAAAGCGAGCGATTCGCTTTTCGTGTCGCTTGGGGTGCCGCTGCTCGCGATGGGCGTGCCGATCTTTGATACGTCCCTCGCCATTCTGCGTCGTACGGTGCGTGCGGTTCTGAAGCGGGAGGAACATGGTGCGGACGAAGGGAATACCCATGTCATGCAGGCCGATACGGACCACCTGCATCACCGCATCCTGCGGAAGTACGCTTCGCAGCGCAAAGCCGCAAGTGCGCTTTACGGTTTGGCGGCCTTCTTCGTGTCCATCGGTTTCGGCGGACTCGCCCTGCGCGACCGCGCGGCCGGTCTGTTCATCCTCGCCTTTATCGTGGGCGTCTATTTGATCATGCGGGATATGCAGCGTATCGAGCTCTGGGATGCGGGTCGGCTTCTCAACACGGTGGCGCATCAGGATGACAACGGCCGTCGCCGTCGCCGTCGGATGCTGGCTGTTCCGTTCCTCGTGGTGGCAGACGTGGCGTTGCTGGTGACGGTGTTTCTCTTGATGTATCTGGCACTTGGGTTGCGCATCAACATGTACGCATTGCATACGGCCTTGCCGCTGCGTGTCGTTTCGGTCTTCTTCTGCGTGGCGTTCTTCCGCGGCTATTCGACGATCTGGGGGCGTGCTCTTGTGTCGAATTTCGTACGAATCGTGATCGCCTGTTTCATCGGTACGATGGGTGGTTCGGCGACAATCATTCTGTTGCACTATCCCCACTCGCACCTGATGGCTTCGTCTGCGCTGTTCTTTGCGCTATCGGCGCTGGTGCTTTGCGGTCTGCGCCTGATCCGCCACATCGCGCGTGACGTCTTCTACAACCTCGACCATGGCCGCCTCGCCGAGCGCCCCGGTACGAGCCGTGTGGTCGTCTACGGGGCCGGGTTGCGCTATGGCATGTTCCGCCGCGAACTCGTCCGCTCGTCCTCGCGCAACGAGCGCGTGATCGTGGGCCTTCTGGACGACGACATCCTGCTGCGTGGTCTCTATGTGGGCGGTCAGCGCGTGGAAGGGACTTTGAACCAGGCGAAGGAGGTCATTGCGCGGCTGCGGGCCGATGCCGTGGTCATCGCCTGCGTGCTCACGCCCGAGCGCCTCGAGCTCGCGCGCAAGATCTTTGCCGAAGCCGGTGTCAAGGTGACGATCTGGCGCTGCGAAGAGGTCGCCGCGAGCGGCGAACCGGTCAAGATTTAAATTAACAGTCAATCACAAATCAAGGAAAAGAGAATGGCTAAGTTTACACGCGAAGAAGTGCTGAAATATCATGAGGGAGGAAAGGTCGCGCTGCGTCTGCCGCGACCGCTCAAGACGAAGGACGATCTGTGCCTCGCCTATACGCCGGGTGTTGCACATGCGGTGAAGGAAGTCGCGGCAAATCCCGATAGCGCCTACGACTGCACGGCGAAATCGAATCTCGTGGCGGTCGTCTCGGATGGCACGGCGATTCTTGGCCTTGGCGACCTTGGTGCGCTCGCTTCCATCCCCGTGATGGAGGGTAAGGCCGTTCTTTTCAAAGCCTTCGGCGATGTCGACGCCTGGCCGGCCCCGGTGGCGCACTGCCGTCGGGACGGCAAGGATACGGGGAAGACGGATCCGCAGCGCGTGATCGAAGCCTGCCGTGTACTCGCGCCGATGTACGGCGGCATCAATCTTGAGGATATCGCCGCGCCGGCCTGTTTCGAGATCGAAGAGACGCTCGATGCCGAGCTTGACATTCCCGTCTTTCACGACGACCAGTGGGGCACGGCGGTGATTTCGCTTTCCGGCGTGATGAACTACGCGCGTCTTGCGGGCAAGCCGCTCAGCGAACTCAAGGTCGTGATGAATGGCGCGGGGGCAGCGGGCATTCGCATCTGCGAGATGTGCAAGGCGGCCGGCGTGAAGGACGTGACGATGTGCGACTCGAAAGGCGTCATCTCCACGGATCGCACGGATCTCAATCCCTTCAAGCAGCGCCACGCGGTCGCCCCCGGACCCAAGACCCTGCGCGAGGCGCTTGTCGGTGCCGATGTCTTCATCGGCGTTTCGGCGGCCAACGTGCTCACGGGCGACGATGTCAAGACGATGGGTGCTTTCCCCGCGATCTTCGCGATGGCCAATCCCGACCCCGAAATCGACCCCGCCGTTGTCGCCGAGGCGCTTAAGGACCGCTCGTACATTATGGTGACGGGCCGCAGCGACTACCCGAACCAGATCAACAACGTGCTTGGCTTCCCGTACCTCTTCCGCGGGGCGCTCGATGTGCGCGCCCGTACGATCAACAAGGAAATGAAGGTCGCGGCCGCAGAGGCTCTCGCCCAGCTCGCACGTGAACCCGTTCCCGAAGAGGTCAAAGCGCTCTACCCGAACGAGAAGTTGGAATTCGGCCCCGGTTACATCATTCCGAAACCCTTCGACCGCCGTCTCTTCGAAGTCGTGAGCTATGCCGTGGCTGAAGCGGCCGTGAAGAGCGGTGTCGCACGCAAGACGGTCGACCTCGAAGCCTACAAGGCCGAGCTCCACGAACGCAATCGGACGCGTGCATGAAGCAGCTCCCCGCAGCGGGTTCGTATCAGCTTCGCTGGCGTGGCGACAGTCTAGAGGTGTCGCTTCAACTCGACGCGCCCCGAAAGGGACGCGCCGTCTTTCGCACGGAGATCGGCGGCGCGGCCCTTGCGCGCCGTGAGATCATCGAGGCCAACGACCAGGCGCTGACGCCGTTGGAAAAGCACTGGCGCGATGTGCCCCTGACGGAAACGTCGCCCGGTTGCTGGACGGCCTCTCTGCCGCTCGACGAAGTCGGAATCTTCAAGGGCAAGTGCTGCTTCTTCCCGGCGGACAGTACGACGCCGGAGTGGCCCGAGGGCGACAATCTGACCGTCAAGGTGATGTCCCACGAGACGCGGGGACGAAACGCGATCTACACGGTCTTCCCGCGCCAGTTCGGTTCCTTCCGCGAGATCGTGCGCCGTCTGGACTTCATTCTGGGGACGATGGGGTTCAACATCATCCAGACGTTGCCGCCGTTCCCCGTGCCGACGACCTACGCGGTGATGGGCGAGTATGGCTGTCCGTTCGCCGCCACCGATTTCTTCAGCGTCGATCCGGCGATGGCCGAGTTCGATTCGAAGGCGACGCCGTTGGACCAGTTCCGTGAACTCATCGGGGCCGTGCATGCGCGCGGCGGGCGTCTGTTCGTGGACCTGCCGGCGAATCACACGGGATGGGCGTCGACGCTTCAGACGCACCACCCGGAATGGTTCCATCGCGAGAACGACGGCACGTTCGTTTCGCCGGGTGCCTGGGGCGTGACTTGGGCCGATCTGGTTGAGCTCGACTATTCGCATCCCGCGTTGCGGTCCTATATGGCCGACGTGTTCCTCTTCTGGGTGCGTAACGGTGTGGACGGCTTCCGCTGCGACGCGGGCTATATGATTCCGGAAGCGACGTGGAGGTACATCGTCGCCCGCGTGCGCGAGGAATATCCCGATACGGTTTTCATGCTCGAGGGCCTCGGCGGAAAGCTCGAGGTCACCGATGCGCTGCTCAATCGCGCAGGACTCGACTGGGCCTATTCGGAAATCTTCCAGACCTACGATCGAGGTGCGTTCGAGTGGTATCTGCCGGGGGCGATCGAACGTGCCCGCACCTATGGTACGCTCGTCCATTTCGCCGAAACGCACGACAACGACCGGCTCGCGAAGGGCGGGCGCGTTTGGGCGCGTCTGCGCGTTGCGTTGGCGGCCTTGCTGTCGTACCAGGGGGCCTGGGGCGTTGCGAATGGCGTCGAGTGGTTTGCAACCGAGAAGATCGACGTCCACGGCAAGAACGACCTCAATTGGGGTGCGTCCGAAAATCTCGTCGACTTCATTGCGCAGCTCAATGCGCTGATTGCACGTCATCCCGATTTCCGTGGCAACGAACCGATTCGGCTTGTCGAGCGCGGAGAGGGGAATTTCCTGGCCGTTGTGCGCGGGTCGACCTTGATCTTGGCGAATCTGGATTGCGGACAAGGCGTTGTGGCCCGATGGGACGATGCCGCGTTTCCGTCCACGAGCGATCCCTTTGATCTGCTGCAGACGCGCCGTATCCATCTCGAGCAGGGCCTTTGGCTCGAACCGGGCGAGGTGCGGGTCTTCTCGCATTGCACGGCGGAATCAGAAGAATCTCAGACGGTCCCTCGACAGGATTCCGATTCGGCGTTCGTCACCACCTGGACCTATCCGCAGGATCTGCAGCGCGAAGTCTGCGTGCCCGCAGGGAGCCGGCTCAAAATCGTGGCACCTTGCGCCTTTCGTGCGCGGCTGCAGGATGGTGTTCGTACGTGTGCCGTTGTGCGGAGCGCGGGAGGCTCTGCCGTGCTGGCAGTGCCGCCCTATCAGGGTGACGGAACGTCGGCCCTGCGCCGCAAGCTGGTGATTTCAGTCTATGCGCCCGACGGGATTGTGCGGAGTTCGGCCGATGTGCTGCTGCTGCCGTCTGCCGAGCAGGCGCGGGTGAAGCTTGTCTATACGGGTGCGGAGATTCGGCGCAATCTCCAGACGCCGGGTCCGGGCGGACTGCTGGAGACGGTTCTTTCCGACGGTGCGGGTGCGGCGAGTCGCGTGAAACTGGCCTGGGGCGAAATCCGCAGTCAGTACGATGCGCTTTTGGCCGCGAATCCGAACCCGCATGTTCCGGCGGATCGCCTGACGCTTTGGACGCGTTGCCGTTGCTGGTTGCAGCACGAAGGGTATTCGCGCGAAATCAACGCCGATTGCATCGATTCCTTTCGGGCCGATCCCGCGGGACGCAAGGCCACGTGGTTTTTCACGGTGCCGTGCGGACTCGGTCGCGTGGCGAAGTTCGTCTTCTGTCTGTTCCTTGCCCAAGACGGCACGGGTGTCGCGAAACTGCAGGTTCGACGCGTTCCCGCAGATGAGGCGGATGTCGGTTCGCCCGTGACGTTGGTCTTTCGTCCGGACCTCGAATGGCGGAGTTTCCACGGCACGACGAAGGCGCAAGGCGCGGTCGAGAACGCCTTCGCGCGTGCGACGCAGGTACTTGATTCGGCCTCTGGATTCGTCTTTTCGCCTTACGGGAAGGACGAGCGGCTTGTCGTTGCGGTTTCCAATGGCGTGTTCCATCCCGAGGGGGCGTGGTCGTACTGCGTCTCCCACGCGGAGGAGGCTGCGCGTGGACAGGACGGGTGTGGCGATCTGTATTCGCCCGGGTGGATCTCGTCGTCATTGAAAATCGGCGACGAGGCGATCCTGTCCGCGTCCTACGTTTCGGACGCGCGTACGGCGGCCTTTGACGAGGCGGCGGCGCGGCGGTTGCTCGCCTCTCGTGGTACGCCGGAAGATGAGAGTTCGCCTGCGGCGCCGTTGGACGATGCGCTTCGAGAAGCGCTCAAGCTCTTCATTGTGAAGCGTGACGACGTCAAGACCGTGCTGGCGGGCTATCCCTGGTTCTTGGACTGGGGGCGTGACACGTTCATCTTCCTGCAGGGGGCGATTCCGGCGGGCTTCCGAACCGAGGCGTTGGCGATTGTCGAAGCCTTCGCCCGCTTTGAGGAGAAGGGCACGCTGCCGAATATCATCTCTGGCGAAACGGCGGGGAACCGCGATACTGTCGATGCACCGCTCTGGTTCATCCGCACGCTGGCCGTACTCGGGAAAGAGGCGACGAAGTTCCGTCCGGTGGCCGAGTCGATCGTGTCGAATTATCTTGCGGGCACGTCGAATGGCATTCACGTCGATCCGGCTTCCGGACTCGTCTGGACGCCGTCGCATTTCACGTGGATGGATACGAACTATCCGGCGTGTACGCCGCGCGTGGGCTATCCCGTTGAAATCCAGGCGATGTGGATTGCGGCACTGCGGTATCTGGGCGGATCGAAGTGGAACGACCTGGCCGACCAGGCCGTTGCGTCGTTGATCCGGTTCTTCGTCCAAAAGGATGAAGCGGGTCGGGTCTGCGGTCTCGCGGATTGTCTGGATGCGCCGAACGGCGAACCGGCGGCACAGGCCGTGCCGGATCGCGGGGTGCGTCCGAATCAGCTCTTCGTCCTTTCCCTCGATGTGCTGTCTGCGTGCGAACAGACGCTGGCGCGTGCGATCGTGCAGGCGTGTGCGCCGTTGGTTGTGCCGGGAGGCGTTCGGTCGCTTGTGGCGGACGATACGCGTTATCGCGGGGTCTATGCCGGCGATGAAGATACGCAGCGTAAGCCGGCCTATCATAATGGCACCGTGTGGGCGTGGCCGTTCCCGCTTTATGCGGAAGCCCTGGTGAAGACGGGTCTTGCCACTAAGGCGACGGCGCGGTCGCTTCTGGCGTCCGCCATCGAAAACATCAATGCGGGGTGCGTATGCCACTTGTCCGAAATCGCGGATGGCGATGCGCCCCATGCGCAGAAGGGCTGTCGGGCGCAGGCTTGGAGCGCAAGTGAACTTCTGCGCGTGTGGTTGAAACTCAAATGAAAAAACTCCTGGCACTGATTCCCGCCGCACTGACGGCGTTGCTGCTCTGGTCCGCCTACGCACCGATGAACGAGTCGTGCGCGATTGTGTTCGCGCTCGTCCCCATGCTCGTCATTTCCCGGTTCTGCACGCCGAAGCGCAGTCTGGTACTCTGGACGATCTGCGGATTGCTGTTCTGGGTGGCGACGCTGTCGTGGATGCCGGCGATCATCAAGAACAACGGCCCGTGGCCGCTCGTGATTCTTGGCTGGTTCGGTTTGGGAACGGCATGCGCCCTGTTTTTTTCGGCCTTCGGCTGGTTGACGGCGCGGGCCTGGCAGGCGGTGCGGATGCGGGGGGACCGCGCGGGCGAGACGCTGCTGGTGCTGCTCGTGGTCGAACCGTTCGTGTGGGCGGGCCTTGAGTGGTGCCGGAGCGTGGTGCCGTTCGGCGGGTTTGCGTGGAACTATCTGGGAACCGCCGTGGGGGGGATTCCGTCCTTCGCGGCACCTGCGCGACTCGGGGGCGTCTATTTCGTCAGTGCGCTGGTGGTGCTTTTGAACGGCGTCTTTGCGACGCTCGCGTGTCGTCTCATCCGTCAGATCCGGCGGGAGGTCGAGCCGACGTTCGGCACGCCGACGCGTACGCGGCTTGTACGCGCGCTGGAGACCGGGGCGCCGTTGCTGTTGATTCTGGCGTCCTTCTATTTGGCTGGTGCGTGCGTGCCGACGGGTGAGGCTCGTCCGCTCAAGATCGCGCTCGTGCAGCGCAATGCGCCGTGCATCTTCAAGCCGCAGGCGAAGCCGGTGAATCCCTACGATGTCTTCGACAACATGCTCTCCACCGCCACGGTGGCGAAGCCGGACCTCGTCGTGTGGGGCGAGAGCGCGATGGCGGAGTTCCGAACCTCGCTCAACCAGGTTCGCGCCAAGGAGGTGGCGCGTCATTATGCGGACCTCGCGGGTGGCGCGGCGCTTCTGGCGGGCGGAGACTGGTGGTTCTCGGTTGAAACGCCTGCGGGCGAAGTGCGTCGGGCGCAGAACGGGGCCGCGCTCTTCGTCGTGTCGCCGACGAATGTGGCGGTTCAGGCCTATGGCAAGCAGCATCTTGTGCCGTTCGGCGAATACATTCCGTGCGACAAGTTGATTCCGATTCTGCAGAAGCTTTCGCCGATCGGCATCTCGCTCTGGCCGGGCGAAGCGAAGACGCTGGATTTGAACGGCATCAAACTCGCGCCGCTCATCTGCTTCGAGGATACGGACCCGACGCTCGCCCGCAAGGCGGCGAGGCTCGGGGCGCAGGCGATCGTCCTCATCACGAACGACAGCTGGTTCTCGTTTTCGCACGAAGCCGAACAGCATGCCCAGCAGGCCGTGTTGCGGGCGATTGAAACGGGCATTCCTGTGATCCGCGTCGGCAATTCCGGTGTGACCGGCCTCATCTCGCCCTCTGGACGCACCCGTTGGCTGGAAGACGGTGAAGGGAAGCTGCTCATCGACGCGGCCGGGACGATGCTCGAAACGGTTTACGTGCCCGTGTCACCAAAGCCCACACCCTACACGTGCTACGGAGACATTCCGCTGCTCATCCTCTTTTCCCTCCTGTTCGTCGGTCTTTGTTTCGTGCCGACGAAACCCGAACTCAAACTCGCCTGAAAGAGTTCGTCCGCGACGAAGCAACTCGCCGTCGTCCCAAAGTTGGCACCCCGAACTGGTATGGCTTCCCGAACTGGTAGGGCGCGCTCTCCGAGCGCGCCGCAAAGCCGCAATGCCGGGTCTGGGTGTAAACTAAAAATGTGAGGTCGGTCCTTCGGTCCGACCTCCACATTTTTCTAATTTTGTCGTTGCAAACGTGGAAGAGTTTATGGTA
>JAKSOY010000339.1 GCA_024405255.1 Kiritimatiellia bacterium | reverse complement strand
AGCGCGACCCTGTCGGTCTTCGAGGAGGTCCTGTTTTCCATACGCTGACATTATACGCTTTTTCTCCGCCCCGGTGAAGGGGCGTTCTGCGCAAATATGAAAATGCGATTTTCGCAAGCGCAAATTGCCAGCGCGAGGTGGAATTGATAGAATATGTGCACAACAAAAAGGAGGAGGTGGGCTATGGCAAGACGGTTCACATGCAGATTCGCGCTGGCAACCATAGTGTTGTCTGGCTTTTCGCTGACCGCTGGGGCTTCTGGCGATCTGGTTGCGTATTGGCCGTTCGGTGCGAATGGCCTGGCGGATAAGAGCGGGAATGGACATGACCTTGTCGCAGGAACCGATGTCGCGATTGGCGACTATGTGACGTTCCATGGCACTCGGGAAGGAAATGGAAATTCCTTCTTGAAGACAAAGGATAATCTCGACCTATCCTCCCTTCAGGCGATGACGATTGATTTCTGGATGCGCATGCCATCTGAGGGGGAATGGTCGCAACAGATCATTGAACATTCCCAGAATTACAACGGGACGCCGGGTTCTTTTTTGTTTTGGTATGTTGCAGACAGTGACATTTTCCAGTTTGGCGAGAAGGTGGGATCTACGGAGTATGCTGTAGCGGATACGCCGAAAAGACAACAGCTTCCGGACAGGTTTGGCTGGCATCATGTCGCACTTGTGTTTCCAAAGGGGCCTTACTCGGGATTCAAGATCTACATTGACGGCATTGACAGGTCGAACGCACATTCCGCGACCATGGGAAGGGCGGATACTTCGGCGCAGGACTTTGCCAATGATACGCTGTATATCGGCGGTCGAGCGGGGATTGGCTACTTTTCCGGAGACCTGGACAAGTTGCGTATCTTCAACTCGGCGTTTAATGCGGACGAAGTCGCTCTTGCCTTTATGAGTGGACGGGGGGATGGAACGCCGATCATCACGGAGTGTTCGAATCCAGCCTTGGGTCGTTTTCTGACGCTTAATCCAGCCGTTGGGACGGACACTGACCACGTCCCAGGGGAAGAGGTCTCGTTCTCGGCGAAAGAAACAGTTCGCGACGTCGGCGTGTCTGGCTGGAATTTGATGACGAACGCATTCGGCACGGCCGAGTGGCTGCCGTGGATGTCGGGTTCGGGTCTGGCGGGGTCGTTTAAATGCCCTGATGTTGCGGCCGTTAAACTTGTATGGACGGTCGTTTCCGCAAGTCCCGTGGTGCTGTCTGCAGATGCTCGGCAAGCAGGTCCGCGGGCTGTCAGTGTAGTGGGCAACGTTTACATTGATGAGGATTTTGCACGCGACGGAGCGGTTTCGCTTTTCCTCGAGTATCGCTCGCCGATTGGCGAGACGCAGACCGTCTCGCTCGGTTCCTACGAACAATCCGGGCAAGTTCAGACGACGCTGTCTGACCTCACGCCCTTCATCGGGTATGAAGGGCGGTTAATCGCCCGGCGGAACGAGGAAATCGTTGGCAGTTCTTATCCGTTTAGGTTCGCTGCATCGTCCGTCGTTTCGACAATAGCATCTTGGCCGTTTGGGGCAAGCGGGCTTGCCGATGTCAGCGGGAACGGCTACGGCCTTCTCGTCGGGGAGAACGCCGGGCTGGAAGACGGCGTCCTGCGCATCCGCGGCACCGAGCAGGGCGATGCGACGGCGTTTGTCAAAAGCGAGAAGGAGCTTGTGCTTTCAGGCGCGAGTTCGCTGACGATAGACCTTTGGGTCAAATACGAGAGTTCGCGTTTCGACTGGGTGCATCAACTGTTCGACAATTCTGCGAGTTACGATCTGTCAGGCGCAATCACGCTCTATTACAACTTGAACAACGAGAAGCAGAATTGGACTTTCCAGCAGGGCGAGAAGGTGAATGATTTTTACATGGTCGTCCAGTCCTCGGCAAATCCGCTTGCGGGTGCGGAAGGTGCGTGGCATCACTTGACAGCTGTCTATCCCAAGGGACCGTATGCGAGCACGAAGCTCTATGTCGACGGAGTAGATGATTCTCACAGCTACCGTTCGAATACGGATCAATCATCGCAGGGCGTTCAGTTTGCCAACGGTACCTTCTATCTCGGCGGAAGGGGCGGTGTGGCGAAGTTCAATGGCGAGATGGACGATGTGAGCATTGTCGCGGGTACGAAGACGGCGCGAGAGGTGTTTGCTGATCATGCGCGGCAGAAGGCCGCACGTACGGGCTTTTCGGCGTGCGGGGAGCTTGATGTCACGACGGCGGCCGACTGCCTGCCCGACGGTTTTCTTCCGGCGCCCGGAGTCAATTTCGGCTTCATGCCGGGCGATTCGATCTGCACGACGGCGCCGGAGCGTCCTTTCCGAGATGAGAAAAGGTCCAAAACTTGCCATGTGACGGGTTGGACGCTTAGCACGAATGTCGTCGGCACGAGCCAGTGGGTTAAGTGGATGTCGGGCGACGGGACGTCGGCAAGCTTCACATATCCCAATTCCGCAGTCAAAATAAAGTGGAAGGTCTCGGGATGTAGTGGTCTTATGTTGCTCCTAAAATGAGAAAGGAAGGGGCGAGAGTGAAGAAATGCGCTTCCAGACGGTCGTTTATGAAGTCGGCGCTTGCCGCCGGAGTGTTCCCGTTGCTGCCGGGTTGCTTTTCGCACAGGGGCTACATCGCCAATTCAAAGGTGCGACTTGCGTGTTGCGGTGTCGGTGGCATGGGCGGTGTCGATGTCAATTCGCTCTTTGCCACGGGGCTCTGTGACATCGTTGCGCTTTGTGACACGGATCTTGGCAACGAAGCAACTGCGGCGAATATCAAGAAGTTTCCGGGCGCTGCGCAGTTCCATGACTTTCGCGAGCTGTTCGACAGATTTGGCGATCAGTTCGATGCTGTGACGGCGGGTGTGCCGGATCATGCTCACTTCCCCATCGTCATGCGGGCGATCAAGAGCGGAAAGGCGGTCTATGTCGAGAAGCCGATGGGGCACACCTTCGCCGAGATTCAGCTGATGATTGATGCCGAACGCAAGTATGGCGCGGTCTGCCAGATGGGCAATCAGGGGCACTCGCGAGAGAGCCGCTTCCAGATGCGGGACTATGTGGCGAATGGCGTCATCGATCCCAATCGTGTCTCGCGCATTGTCACGCACATGAACCTGGTTCGCCGTTGGCACAAATGGGGCGGCAGGGTGAGTGGCTTTCCGAAGCCGATGCCATTGCCGAAGACAATGTCGGCGCATGATTGGGACACGTGGCTTGGCACTTGCGGCTGGCACTCTCACTCCACCGATTTCACGCATGGCGAGTGGCGAAGTTGGTTTGATTTCGGCAACGGTGCGCTGGGCGACTGGGGCGCACATGTCTTCGACGGCATCCATGAGTACTTCGATCTGGGGCTGCCGACCGAGGTCGCGATCCGAAATGTAAAGGGCTGGAACAAGTTCGTTTTCCCGATGCAGAACACGCTGGACTTTAGGTTTCCGGCGAAGGAGGGGCGCAAGGCGCTTGTCCTTGAGTGGTGGGAGGGGGTCGTCAATCGTCCGGACATCCCGAAGGGTTTTGTTTCTAGCGGGTGGGATGGTTCGGTTCCGAAAAGCGGCGAACAGGCATATGACGATGCCCGGACGAAGGAGTTGCGTCCCGGCAAGGAGATCTACATGGAGGACGGTGTCGTGTGGCAGGGATGTTCGCACGCCGAACCGATGTTCCGTGTCGGAGAGACCAATAAGGATGCGCCGGATTACGAGAAGCCCGTAGAAGATCATTACAGGAACTTTCTCCGAGCGGTTAGGGGTGAAACGACGCCGAACTC
>JAKSOY010000338.1 GCA_024405255.1 Kiritimatiellia bacterium | reverse complement strand
CTTGTCGTCTTCGAGCTTGACGAGCATGACGGTGACCTTGTCGCCGACCTTGACGACGGGCGCTTCGCCTTCGATGGTCGCGAACTCGTCGAGACCGATGACGCCGACCGACTTGTAGCCGATGTCAACGTAGACGTCGTCATTCTTGATTGCGCTGACGGTACCTTCAACGAGGTTGCCGTTCTTGTACTTGGTCTCCTGACTGGCCGTGGCGAGCATCTCCGCCATCGCAGCCGACTTGTCGGCAGGAGCCGTGGGCTTTCTAATAGCCATGTTGCTTCTTTACTTGTTGTTTGTTGACGATCGCGGTTTTCTGCCGCGTCCATCCCGTTTTTGGGCATGGAAGTGGAAATTATATCAAATTAGCTCTGTTCAGCGCAAGTGGGTCACGCCCTGAAATACGCAATCGTCTTCGCCAAACGCCAGAGGTAATTGCAAAAAACCTTTCAATCTGCGCGGCCGAGACGGCCCCGCCCCACGAAGTGGCGTCTTTTTTTTGGGGGGGGGCGTCTCGCCCGCGACAGAACGCAAAGGTTTTGCAATTGCCTCGCCAAACATTACCTCTTCTTCAAATACCCAAGGATCTTGTACGCGTACTTCGGCAGCATCATCGGCAGACAGCAGAAGTAGCCGTTCTCGCGATTGGCCCTGACGTTTTCCTGATTGAGCTTCAGCATCGCCTTCAGTCCGGCGGTCGACTTGCCGCCAAGGCGCATCGTCACCATGCACCGCGGCAAATACTTCGCCTTGATCCTGTGCCGGCACAGAACGCGCGTCATCCATTCGAAGTCCGCACTGATGTCATAGCCGAGCTTGTAGCCGCCGAACTTCTCGAAGACCTCGCGGCGCACGTACACAGTCGGATGCGCCGGCATATAGCCCCAGTTGTGCATCCAGGGTTTCCACGGCTTGGACGAATAATACCGCACCGTCTCCTTGCCCTCTCCCCGCACAAACCGAATGTCCCCGTACACCGCATCAACTGCCGCTTCCGTACTGTCGCTGCCCTCAGCGACAGACATCACCTGCGCAATGTCCGCCAGAACCTTCTCATCCTCCAGCCGGTCATCCGCATTCAAAATCCCAATCACATCCCCTGTCGCCATCCGAATGCCCTTGTTGATGGCGTCATACATCCCTCGATCTTTCTCACTCACCCACCGGAACACCGTATTGTCCGTGCCCTCGCGGACAGACTTCTCGGCGAATTTCTTCTCCCATTCCTTAATCAGCCCCACCGTCCCATCCGTACTCCCGCCGTCCACAACAATGTACTCAATCTCCAACTTCCCACCATCCGCCAAGCACCAATCACCAACCACCCGTTGCCTCGCAACGGACTCCATCGCATCCGAGATAGTCTTCTCTGCGTTATAGCAGGCAGTTATAATCGAAACTTTCATTCGCCCAATATTATACCAAAGTGGCGATCGCGTTTTTCAACAGCTCCACCCGTTCCTCATCCGTCCCATCCCGATAGCCCTTCAGGTAAATCAACCGTCCTCCATATCCAATCGAACAATCTGAACAACCCGAACAATCGAACAATTCCCCCTCTCCCCAAACGGGAGCCCCATCAGTCGTCACAACCCGCTTCCCTCTCTCCTGCGCCTCGGCAACGACCAACCCGAAGTTCTCGCTTAAGGTCGGCAGCACCAACACGTCGCACCACGCCCAATCCCTCTCCAGCTCCTCGCCGAAATGGTCGCTCACAATTCGAAAATCTATTGTTCGATTGTTCGGATTGTTCGATTGTTCGATTTCTTTGACGGCTCGTTCTAAAAACTCCACGCCCTTCAACGGATGTCGCCGTCCAAGATACAAAACATGCAATGTCCGCTCACCTGAAACCTGAAACTTGGAACTTGAAACTTGAAACTTGAAAAACTTCTTCAAATCCAAGATCTCAAACTCATTCCCCAATCCCCACGCCTGGCACCACTTCTTCTCCGCCTCACAGGTGACGACTACGCGATCCGTCCGCTTGAACAGCCACCGCTCAATCGGCGCCACGAGCCGTTTCTTCCACTTTCCTTGCTTCTCAAGGTAAATCGGACTCAGACTTCCATGCGTCATTCGCACCAACTTCGGTCGAGCATTCGAACAATCACACATTCGAACGTTTCTCAACACCCTCCAACAAGCGTACCATTCCCGCGGCAGCCACATGCCATGCACCCAGACTTCGGAGAATTGTTCGATTGTTCGATTGTTCTGATTGTCCGATTGGAACTGCCGGACATCGACAACCTCATCGCCGGTTTCGCGCGCCAGCATCCGCGCCACCTTGTACACGCCATTGGCCTCGTCAATCTCCGGAACGATGTGCAGGATCCTCACAGCGTCACCCCCACTTTCGGCCAAGCCATCAGAATGCGTCCCAGATTCTCGGCAAGGGACATTCCCTCGTAAACCATGTTTCTCGCCGCGCCCAGCGTCTCTTTCGTCACCAGCCCCTGTCGCGTATAATGCGGCACCATCCCCCGTTTCCTGATTTCCTTGTCCAGTACCACCGTCCCCCGTCCAAACGGATACGCAAAGTCCGTCGGTGCATACCCGCACCACTCGGTCAGCGTCGCCTGCGCGTGATCCACCTCGTCCAGCACTTCGGCGACCGGACGATGCGTACAACTCACATGACTCCACGTATGATTCCCGATCCGAACCAGCGGATGCTTCGCCACCTCCAGAACTTCCTCTTCCGTCAGCAACTTTCTATCCGCGGCATCACACGATCCCTCTGTGCCTCTGTGCCTCTGTGTTAAAAAAACATCACGTTCCCGTTCACTCACCCCATACAGCCTCTGCCGCCCAGGGACCGTCAATCCATCCGTCCACACGTCGCCGCGCATCGTCTCTCCAGGCGCAATGAAGAGCGTTGCGGGCTTCTCGAACTCCTCCAATACCTTAATCGTATCCTTGAACTCCCGCCAGCCATCGTCAAAGCTCAACCAGCAATGGTCAAGGCAGCCAACGCGCTTAAGCCAACCGAGAATCCGCCGAACCTCCTCCGCCTTCGCCGCATGAAAGACGATTGGCAAAATGACACCTGGCTTGCGAATGGCCGCGACTGCCCGCATCCTTGCGCCCACAAGCCAATAGGCCTGTGCCACTCCCCATCCAACGGTCTTCCGCATCATCATGACAGAAACTCTTTGACGATCTCTCGTATCTTTCCGTTCCTTGCCGTTACCACGATGTCGGCCGTCAGCTTCCGTCCCGCGGCAATCTTCTCCAGCACACACTTTTCAATGCCCTTCTCCGCCACGCGGCAACTGAAGCAAAGTTCAACAATATGCGAACCCTTCATCGCCACGAATCCGACGATACCATAGTTACCGTAGCGATCCCAAACGCGGACCGCCCGACAATCCACATCCCGAAGGAGCACGGCAAAACCAGCTTCACCATACCGTCGTCCCGTCAGGTTCAGCTGATTCGTCCGCTGCACCAGTTCACGGCATCGAGTAACCGCATCGCCTTCCACCGGCAAGAGCTCGAATTGCAGTCCGCTGGCCGCCAGAAACGCCGCGTAATCGCCGCCGAATGCCTTCGCTGCGCCCCGCCGGACCATCTCCGCCCGGTAGCTCGCGCGGCGGTTCCCGCTCTCGGCGCTTACGGGCGGATTGAATTCGGGACGCGCGAGGAGCCCTTCCATCTCCTCTGCGGCGAACACGCGAACCTCCGGCGCATTCGTCCGGACCTCGCCCCGCATTTCTTCGCGGTCATCGATGAAGGCAATGGCGTCGAGTCCGATGTTCATCTCCTTCGCGAGGTTCCTGAGCCCTTCGCTCTTCGG
>JAKSOY010000337.1 GCA_024405255.1 Kiritimatiellia bacterium | reverse complement strand
AAATCCGAAACGCCGTAGGGTATCTTCAAATCCGTTCTCGCCGCCATGCCCGTATTATACCAAAAACAGCGTCAGTGCAATCGGCCCGCGAACCGCCGTTGGTCCGGAACCGACACCAACAGCCGACCAAGCCATTCATACGCAGCGGAACGGAGAAGCGGGCCACTACAGTGGAGAAGCGGAATCCCTTCCGCTTCCCGACTTTGCCACTTTAAATATTAAAAAAGGCGTTTTCGCCCAATAGCGACGCGGGCGCGTCGCATGTCGCCTCCATAATAATTAGCACCTACATTCAGAACGGGCAGGCCGCCGCCTTCATGTCGCGGATTTCCCCACGCGTGTATAGTTTCGGCTTCAATTCCATCCCAAATGCCTTCAGGATCCGGTACAGGTCGTCTCCTCCTGAATTCAGCATCTGATAGTATTCGCCTGGCTGCTCGAGGACCTTCCACCCGTTCAGCGCCTCCGCAATCCGTTCGCCGCTCAGCCCGTACGACCATCCGGCAAGGGATTCCCTCCTGCCCTTGGTCGTCATCTTGATTCTTCGCTGGATGATGCGCAACATCGTCAGGGCGATGAAGCAGACCATCAGGTGCGCCTTGACGTGTTCGGGCGTGTTGACGAAGACGGGACGCGTCTCAAGTGTTCCCTTCATCTCCCGGAACTGGTCTTCGATCTGCGTGAGCCCGTGGTACTTCTCGATGATCTCGCGGTCGCTCAGCGCCAATTCCGACGTGACGATCTGGTAGTATCCCATCAGGCCGTTGAACTCCTTCAACTTTTCCTCGTCGATCATCGGTATCAGGTTTGTCGAGTCAACGGTTTCGCCCGTCACCTTGTTGAAGTATTCGCGCTTCAGGAATCTTCGCAGACCCTTGCTTTGCGCCGCAGTGATGCGGTAGCTGCCGGGATTCTCCTTGAGCTTCAGCAGGAATTCCATGAAGGACCTGTTCTCGTTTCTCTCGCGCTCGTAGAACGATCTGCTCCAGTAGACGACGACCTTCTCTTGGATCTCGTGCTTGCCGCCACGTTCGTCGGTGACCGTGCGCTTGACGATTCTCGACTTGTGCCTGAAGTCCGCACTGACGACGGTGTATCCTTTCGGGTCCGTCGCCCACGCACGCTCACGCCTGTCCGTCTTCCTGAGGCTCTTCGAGACGATGTAGCCGTTGCCCGCTTCGCGCACGGCATACATGTTCGTGCCGGAATACATGCCCCTGTCCGCGACAAGAACAAACCTCTCAAGTCCGAAGTCGCCGAGCGTGTTCTTCAACGCTGGCCTGAGCGTGTGGTGGTCGAGCGTGTTGCCTGGAAACGTCTCGAAGGAGACGGGGATGCCGTTGTCGTCGAGGAACAGGCCGATCTGGACGATTGGCTGCCTGCGGTTCTCCTTGCTGACGCCCATCTTCCGAAGACCCTTCTCGAGAACGTTGCCCTCGTCGTCCAGCAAGTCGTCGTCGGGCTGCGCGATCTCGAAGAAGAAGTTCGTCACGTCATAGAACATCATGTGCGTGTTGCGTCCGACGCCTCGCGTAATGCAGGTGTTCATCCGCTGAACGATCTGCTTCTGGTTCGCGTAGATGACGTCGAGCGCATCGTAGACGTTGTCCTGATTTGTGCTCTTCACAAGAGGCACGTAGTAATCGTCGTTCTGCCCCATCGTCGCCAGCTTCGACGCGGGCTCGAGGAGCCTTCCGTAGACCAGGAGCCGGACGATGCCCTGAAGGTCGTACTTGATCCGGGAGGTACACTTGATGCTCGCGAAGAACTCGTCGAGCCCAAGCGCTCTGAACACCGGATCGAGGACGCACGTGGCCATGCGCTTCGGATTTCCGACGCACAGCTTGTCGCCCGCGTCGAAGGTCAGGGTATACCGCTCTTTCGGTGCGTCTCCCACGTACGGCCCGAGTTCCTCAATCAGCGGATTGCCCGCGCTGAAAGAGGCGCGCAGCCTCTCGAGGTAGTCCGGCTTCCCGTCGTCGTGCTTGGACAGCGGCCCGAGGCTGAGGACAAGTCGCTTGCCCGTGACGGACTTGCCGCGCTTGTTGATCACGCGCTTTGATGCGACAAGCCTCAGATAGCTGATCCCCGCAACGGAATACTTCTCGATGTGCACGACACCCTCCGATATAGCAATTTAGCAACCACATCTAAATTATACCATATGTTGTGCACTTCGGGCAATAGGGACAGGCAGATCGTGTGTTTTATTCAGTCAGCGAAGTGGCAAAGTCGGGTTATATCATATTACATCTTGAACAAGTCATCAAGCGTCACCTCGGACTGCACATGGTTCCTGTAGGCGCTTGGCGCCAAGCCGAAAGTCGTGACCAGAGTCAGGTGAATCGAACGCTTCACCCCGATTACCTCGCGATAGACCTGCATGCGGCTGCGCAGTTTCTCGAATTCCTCCTTCTCCAGCGCATACGGCCCGCCGCTTGCATATTTCATCTCGCACAAATTGACAATGCCGTCCTTCCGGTCTATGAGCAAGTCCACTTGCGCACCGCGCATATCCTTTGACGCGGCACGATACCACGAATAGACTTCCGTGCTCACGCCGGAAATGCCGAGTCTGGTCTTGATTTGCGCCACATGTTCGAGACACAGCCGCTCAAATGCATGACCGCGCCAATCGTTCTTCCTGCCTTCAGGGACCCGAGCGGTCCAGAAGTCACCCGAACGGGACGGCTCGTCCCGCATGAACTGAAGGTAAAACAACGTGAAGTTGTCAATCAGCTGGTAGGTGCCGCCGTTCAAGCCGCCATCGACCGGCAGGTACTTGCGGATAAAGCCGCATTCCTCCAAATTCTCGATATACCGCGTGAGATCGCCGCCGCTCGCGATTCCCGTTTCCGCGGCGATCTCGTCTCGCGTCAGGCCCGAGCGATGATCGCCAAGGACGCCGACGATTGTCCGATAGGGTTCGGGATTCGCGAAGAGCGACGAATACAGCTCGTCGAACTCCAGACGCAACCCGTCCTGCGGACCGAAGAAAAGCTGATTGAAGTTCTGCTCGGGACTGAGTCCCTTCTCCAGCAAGCTCCAATAATAGGCAACCCCGCCAAACGCCATATAGCATTCGGCAATAGACAGACGATCATAGGCCAGCCCGCGTTCGTCCGCATACTCCTCGCATTCGCCGAGCGTAAACGGGAACATCTTGATGCGCGTCCGAACGCGGTTGTACAGGCCATCCTTGTTGCGCAAGATGTTCTTTACGATCCACGACGTTGCCGAACCGCAGGCGATCAGCAGAATGTCCTTCCGCGCCGACGCCCAGCCGTTCCAAAACCCCTCAAGCGCAATAAGAAAGCCCGAACGGACAGTATCCATCCACGGCATCTCGTCAAGAAAGACGATCTTCCTCCCCTCAGGCATTCGTTCGAGAAGACATTCCAGTTCAAAGAATGCCTCCATCCAATTCCGCAACTTGGGACAATCCCAATGCCCCTGCCGTCGCAAAGAGAACCTAAACTGCTCAAGCTGTTCCGTGCGCGTACCATTCTTAACGCCCGCATGTCGAAAGGAAATCCGACTTCCGAACGTCTCGTTGACCAAATAGGTCTTCCCTATGCGACGCCGTCCGTAAATTGCGACAAACTCTGACTCTTTTGACTCAAACGCCAGATTCAGCCGCCGAATCTCATCTTTTCTGCCAATCATTTCACCTACACCTCCTTGAGACGCTCCAAATTATACCAAAAATTACCACCTTTGGAGCGTCTCAATGCATCTTTTTCATTGAACGGCTCCAAACATGGCAATTACGAACCTGCTTTGGAGCCGCTCGCGTCTCAC
>JAKSOY010000336.1 GCA_024405255.1 Kiritimatiellia bacterium | reverse complement strand
TGCGGCACAACGCCTTTCAGAGGTTGGACTCAATTTTAAATTGGTCAGCCCTGGCTTTTATGTTTACTGTTGATGAATAAAATGATATAATTTTATTTATCTGTATTAAACAAGGAGCAGAAAGATGATTCCTAGGGAAACAATCAAGAAAGTCATTGTCGAATACCAGCAGTTCCTTGAGACGGTGGAATTGCAGGAACGGGCGTATGCTTTCGAACCCAAGGGCAAATATGTGATGGTCGGCATTCGTCACGCGGGTAAGTCTTATTTGCTCTACCAGCGGGCACGTCAGTTGATGGCGGCTGGACACGTGGTCGAGGAGTTCTGCTATGTCAACTTCGACGACGAACGGCTGATTGGAATGAAGGCGGAGGAATTGGACGGGATTCTCTCGGCTTATCGTTCGCTGTTCGACCGAACGCCGATTCTGTTTTTCGACGAAATCCAGAACGTGGCGGGATGGGAGCATTTTGCACGACGTCTGGCGAATGAGAAATATCTTGTGTTCATCACGGGGTCGAATGCAAAAATGCTCAGCCGTGAAATCGCCACGACCTTGGGCGAGCGATACTTGACGATGGAGGTGATGCCGTATTCGTTTGGCGAATATGTACGGGCTTGCGGGGTGAAGCTTGGAAAGAACTGGAAATATGGACGCGAGGCGGATGCCGTAACTCGGCTTTGCGAGAACTATCTTCGGTATGGTGGGTTCCCGGAGGTTTTGGACTACGCCAACAAGCGGGCGTGGCTCAACGGACTTTACGGACGCATCTTCTTCAGCGACATGATTGTGCGCAATGGCATCAAGAACGAAGAGGCTCTTCGGCTCTCAGTCCGCAAGCTTGCCGAGAGTGTTGGCCAGCCGGCGGCTTACAATCGGATTGCCAATCTCGTGAAGGCGGCGGGGGCATCGACCACGACCGCGAGCGTGAGGGACTATGTACGTTTCATGCGCGAGTCTTGTCTTGTGTTCTCCGTTGCGAATGCCGCAGCGAAATTCGCCGAGCGCGAGTCGGTCAAAAAGCACTACTTCATCGATAACGGGCTCCTGGACATTTTCTTGACGAATCCCGACAGTGCGCTCCTGGAAAACGCCTGTGCGGTGGCGTTGCATCGTGTCTATGGGGATGCACTGCGATTCTACAATCACAATGTGGAGGTTGACTTCTACTTGCCGGATGATGGGTTGGCGGTACAGGTCTGCTGGTCGATGATGGATCCCCAAACGAGATTGCGCGAACTCAGGGCATTGGAAAAGCTGAACGACCGCAATCCGCTCAAACGGATGGTCGTCGTGACCAGAGACGAGTCGGAGCGCGTGAAACTGGCCGGTGGACAGGTGGTTGAAGTCGTCCCCTTGGCGGACTGGTTGTTGGAGGTCGAGGAATCTCCAATCCGGGAGCGACTTTGATCGCATGCTGAAGATTTGATTGACTTGGTCGTATTGCCAGTCGCTGATACGATCGCGTTCTTCTGGTAAAAAAGAATGATCATTCCTATTTCAGTTCACGATTCGTACCGGGCTTGGGCCTGCCATGGATTCTTCCTGTTGCTATCGCCTAGGATCGCCGCCATAATTTCTAGAGGATTGGCTTCGTAATGTGTATTGACGGCATAATGTATCTTCTTAAAAATGTGTATTGGTGATGGTCGATAAGTTCTTAAATCACAAATCTCTTTCAGAGTTTTCGGTTGCCCAATCTGGCTTGGTTTTGGTACAATATCAACATGTGTTTTGAGGAATAAACGATGGACCGGCCGCGCGGCGGGGTGAGAACGGGAAGAGAGAAAATGATTAAAGCGAAACTTTCATCGCATGCAGATGATTTGATTGAATTGGGCCGGCAGAGTCGATTGATTCACATTGATGCTGACGGGAAGCGGATAGAATATCTTCGTCATGGGATTTCCCGTGATTGGACAAAGCCAGAGGCGATTGTCGAAGCCAAAGCCTATTTGACGCTTGTGTTGCAGTATGGATATCCTGACGACCGCATTCAGTTGTTTGCACCGGTGACGATCGGATCGTCTCTGCGTGAGGCCGACATTGAGGTCTATGCCGATGCCAAGCATGAGACGCCGATCATCATTGTCGAGTGTAAGAAGGAAGTGGTGTCCGAAGCCGAATTCCGTCAGGCGGTTGAACAGGCATTCAGCTATGCGGTGTCGGAGGGTGCGAAGTATGTGTGGACGACATCGGGAATCAAGAATGAATATTATGAGGTTCCTGACAGTCGTCCCAAGGCCCGTAGAACGGTCGCGGATCTTCCGCATTTCGGTTCAATGTTCATTTCAGATTATCGCTATGGCGTCAATGGTGGCATCGGGAAACGCGGCCAGAAGACGTTTGCGCTGAAGCAGGTTACGGAAGATGAACTCACCCATCGCTTCGCCCAGGCGCATCAGGCGTTGTGGGGTGGAGGTGAACTCAATCCCTCCGATGCGTTTGACGAATTTGACAAGCTGATTTTCTGCAAGATATGGGACGAGCGCAAGGAGGATCGTGAAGATGGTGATCCCTATGCCTTCCAGATCATCGCTGAAGATACGCAGGAACAGACCAATGCCGCGTTGTTGAAGCGCTTGAAGGATATTTATGCTGAGGGACGAAAACAGGCCCCCGAGGTGTTCAAGGACGACATCCGTCTTTCCGCCGCAAAGGTTCGCACGGTTGTCTCCTATCTCGAAGACGTCAACCTCACGGAGACGGACCTTGACTCGAAGGGCCGAGCCTTTGAGACGTTCATGACATCGTTCTTTCGAGGTAATTTCGGTCAGTTCTTTACCCCAAGGGCAGTGGTGAAGTTCATCGTCGATGTCTTGCCGATCACGAGTCGTTGGCGGGTACTTGATACGTCCTGCGGGTCGGGCGGTTTTCTCCTTCATGCGCTCGACAAAGTCCGACGCGCGGCAGAGATCAAATATGGGGCGAATACGGTTGACTGTTACAAGAGTTGGCACGGTTTCGCGCAGGAACGACTTTTCGGTATCGAAATCAACGAGCAGATCGCCCGTACTGCGAAGATGAACATGATCATCCATGATGATGGGCATACTAACGTTGTGGCGGCGGATGGCCTCCAGCCCATCCACATAATAGCGGAGAAAACGGGTAACCGCGGTTTTAGGGACGAGAGTTTCGATTGCATCATCACGAATCCGCCGTTTGGTTCGACGATCAAACAGACGGAACACGCCTACCTTGACTTGTACGGTCTTTCCGAGCGTGGGGTGGATTGGCTCAATCCGAAGTCCAAGGCGGCTCAGCGTCCGGGCGTGGCGTCCGAAATCCTGTTCATCGAGCAATGCTGGCACTTCCTCGTTGAAGGCGGCTATCTGGCAATCGTCATTCCGGACGGGATCCTGACCAATGCCTCGCTTCAGTATGTCCGTGACTGGCTGATGGAGAAGTTCCGCGTGCTGGCGGTGGTGTCGCTTCCGCAGACCACGTTCATGAGTACGGGCGCGGGCGTGAAGAGCTCGGTGCTGTTCCTGCGCAAGCGTCCGTGGTCGCTCAGCAAGAAATTGCGCGAGGCGAAGGAGTCGCTGCAACGCGAGATCGCGGAGAAGTGGAGCTTGGCGGACGAACTGGCGAAGATCGACAAGCGGCGCAAGGCCGCGCTGGAGAAGCTGGACAAGCGTCCCGAATTCGCCGCGCTGGAGAAGAAGGCCCGCAAGGAGAACGCGGAGTACAAGACCGCCGCGGACGAAATCGCCGCGGAGGCGGAGAAGGCGACGGCCGAACTGCGTGACAAGCTGGAGTCGGAATATCGTCAGCGCTCCACGGACATCTTCCCGGACGAGG
>JAKSOY010000335.1 GCA_024405255.1 Kiritimatiellia bacterium | reverse complement strand
ACTCGCAGTCGCCCGCTTCGTCCCCAACTGCCGCGGAATATGCTATACTCTTTCCTGCCGGTCGGGGAGGCGAAAGCCCCGCCGCCGGAGCTATAGGTCGAGAACTGGCTTGTCGCGACGAAGCCCACGGGCGAAGTCGGGCATCCCCACCCTCGACCGTATTATCTTTAGCGTTTATTCGCTGCATGTGTCTATACGAAATCTTGGCCGATTATCATATCTTGAATATGTGTACGCGATTGACGCGCTCCTTTGGGCGCGTCTTTCGAGTAACATTCAAGATAGGGTCGGCCAAGACCTCGTATGGGTGCGAATCGGGAGATTGCGCCCTCTTTTTGCCTTCGTGGAAAGGCGGCGCGGATTATAGCACGGGGATTGGAGGCGTCTTGAAAAAAGTGTGTGCATACAGTGCGAATTGGCGTTGGTTTTCCGTTTGAGATTTGATATTATTTTTGCAGGTGGGAACTGTCGGAATGAGTGATGCGAAATACAGTGCGCTGTTTGACGCGCTTAAGAAGGAGATCTTAAGCGGGAAGTACGCGTCGAACGAGCCGTTCCCGAGCGTCAGGGGCCTTATTCGCCGGTTCGGGCTGTCGGATCGGACGGTGCGTCATGCGCTCGACGAGTTGTTTGCCCAGGGTCTCATCTCCCGCGAACAAGGACGCGGCACTTTCGTGACGCGGCGGGGCAGCATGCGCAAGATCGGGCTGGTGGTCCCCGGGACGGTCTACGCCGAGTTCTTCCAGCCGATTGTCGGCGAAATCTCGCGGCTGGCGCAGAAGAACGGCTACACGCTGCTTTTCGGCAACATCACCTCGGCAAGTCCGAAGCGCCGCGCCGCACAGGCGAAGGCGTTTGCGAAGCAGCTTGTGAAGGAGGGGGTCGCCGGCGTCATCTTCCAGCCGCTGGAGTTCCTTGCCGAGGCCCCGCGGCTCAACGCGGCGATTACGGCGATCTTCGACAAGGCCGGCGTTCCGCTGGTGCTCATCGACTACGACATCGTGCCGCCGCCCGGTCGCAGCGGCTACGACCTGGTCGGCATCAACAACCACGAGGCGGGCTTCCGGCTGGCGAACCACCTGCTGTCCGCGGGCGCGAAGCGCATCCATTTCATGATGCGTCCCGATTGCGCGTGGAGCGTCCATTCGCGGATGAACGGCGTGGCGACGGCGATGGCGGGCGCGGGGAAGACCGGGTTCCGCACGCTGATCGCCGAGGCGGACGACCTCAACGCCCTCAGGCGGCACTTGCGGCGGGGCCGTCCGGACGCCTTTGTCTGCGCCAACGACACGACGGCCGCGAAGTTCAAGCTGACGCTCGAGCGGGCGGGGCTGAGGGTTCCCGCGGACGTGATGCTCGCCGGCTTTGACGACATCCAGCTGGCGTCGCTGATGACGCCGCCGCTGACGACGATCCACCAGCCCTGCGCGGAAATCGGCGCGGCGGCCTTCGAGACGCTTTTCGGACGCATCGACAATCCGTCGGCTCCCGCGCGGGAAATCTACCTGCCCGCGCCCCTGGTCATTCGCGAATCCGCAAAACGAAAGGAATGAAATGAAACTCGCAAGCATTCTTGTCGGCGTGACGATGTCCGCAGGCCTTTCACTTGGCGTCACCCTGCCGCCGGAATACCGGGAGGTGGAGTGGATCCGATCCGACGGGGCGCACGGTCTCGACACGGGCGTCAGGGCCGATGCGGGCACGGCCATCGAGATGACGTTCAACACGGGCGAACTGCCCGCCGGCACCGCGACGTTCTTCTTCGGTTCGGGAAGCGGGGTGAACACCTATTCCTTCGGGCATGCGAAGAACGGCGGGAAGTACGTCCTTTACGGGAGCGCGGCCGACGTCCTGTGTTCCTTTACGAACAACTGCGAGGCGACGCTGGTCATCACCTCGGACGCAACTGACAACGTGCGGATGACGGTTGACAAGATCGAGCGCGAGGAGTGCGTCGCCACGGTCGCGCTGACAAACACGACGGCTTACACGACGCGCCTGTTCTGCGGAATCTCAAATAAAAAGAACGCCCTCTGCTCGACGTTCGCCCTGCGTTCGTTCAGGATGCGGCAGGGCGGCGAACTGGTGCGCGATCTCGTGCCCTGCTACCGCACGGAGGACTCCGCCGTCGGTCTCTACGACGTCGTGAGCAACGAGTTCCTGGCCGTTGACGCCGCCTTCACGAAGGGCGAGGACGCGGGTAATTTCATCGTGAAGGACATTCCCGAGCAGCTGGTTTTCGGCCCCGGAGCGGTGGCGACTCCGCTGCCGGTCGTGACGGCGCTCGACGGCGAGACCGTCCTTTCCAAGGACAATGATTACGATGTGGATTGGCTCGCGAACGACAAGAGCGGCTTCGCGACCGTGAAGGTGACGGGGAAGGGCGCGTATTCGGGCGTCGTCAACAAGCGCTTCCACATGCGCATTGGACGATTCGCGAAGGTGGCGGGCACCGGTACGACTGGCGCGACCTGGGCCGATGCCATGGAGCTGGGCGCGGCGCTTGACGCGTCCGTCGAAGGCGACGTGGTGATGGTCCAGGCGGGGGACTACGACATCTCGGGCAACGCGACGGGCTATTCGACCGCGTACGGCGTGCGGGTGCGCGGCGGCTACGCGGGGAATGACGCCGATCCGCTGGCGCTGGCGGCGGATCCCGTCACGCGCCTTGACGGCGGCGACATCACGCCGACGATCTTCACCTTCACCAATGCGACCGGAATCGCCTCGCTTGAGCGTTTCGCCATCTGCCACGCCTACGCACACGCCATCTACAGGGTTCTTCCAAGCAACAGCGCCGGACGGCTCGATCTCCTTTCGTGCCAGATACTGACGAACGGATGCGCCAATGCGGATAGCGGCGGTTGCCATGGACGCGGGCTTTACTGCGCGTGGGGCGCCATGACGATTTCCAATTGCGTATTCCGCGGGAACACCCTTCCCTCGAGCACAAAGAAATACAATCGGGGCGTGGCGCTTCACTCCTCGAATGCCAGCATGCTCATCGAGGACACCGATTTCGTCGGCAACGGCTTTGAGCCGACGATTTCATCCATAAGCGCCTCCGAGGTCACGGGGGCGGCCATCTACCGCACTCGCGGCGCATTCGACGTGAAAAGGTGCCGGTTTATCGCGAACAGGGGCTCTTACGCGGTCGGAACCGTTTACATTTCCAGCACGCCCTCGGCGCATTTTGACAACTGCCTGTTCCTTGGCAATGAGATGATTGCGCTGAAAGGCGCGGCGGGTGCTGGCAATGCCGCCGCGCTCGTGTTCACTTCGGATTACAATGTGCAGCATTCCGTTTCGAGCTGCACGTTTGCCTACAACATCGCCAATGCCACGGCCTGCCCGGCGGCGATCGTCAATACGGGGGCGAAATCCGGAAATATGCTGTCCGTCTTTGTCCGGAACTGCATCTTCTTCGGCAACATGGTGCCTTCGACCTGCTCGGTCGGTGCGGATGTCTGCAACAAATCTGCCACGGGGACGATCGACGTCGATTACTCGTTCTTCGCGGAGAATACGGACTCCTATTTGTCGGGCGTTCTCAACGGCGACGCCCCGACGCTGGTCAAGGGCGATCACATCTACACGGGCGATCCGCTTTTCGTGACGCCGTTTGCCGATGTCTTCGCGCACATCTCGACGACGACGGCGGAGCCGACCGCGCGCCCGGCCGCGCCAATTGCGTACACGGCGGATGTCGCGACGCGGGAGGGGTTTGACGCGCACCTCCTCTCGCCCGAGGGCTACAAGGGAAACGACGGGCTCTGGCACAAGTCGGACGGCGCGTTCTCGCCGGCGAT
>JAKSOY010000334.1 GCA_024405255.1 Kiritimatiellia bacterium | reverse complement strand
TCGCGAAGGTGTTGAAGGACATCGTCGATCCGACCGTCGCCACCTTGCGGCTTGAAGACCATGTCTGTTTGGAGACCGGACTCAAAATCACCTCGACGGAAGGCTACTGGACGACGAATGCAACCTTGAAGGCGGCGGACTGGTCGGCGGCACAGAAGGGCTGGACGCGTCTGCGTGCGGACGAGCTCACGCACTCCGATGTGGAGGGTGTGCGGATTGCCGTTTCCAATGTGACGACTGAAACGTGGCTCAAACTCGGAATCTCCGTCACCGACACGGGACGCTTCCGCTCGCGCGAGGGCGCCACCTACAATGAACAGACTGGGTTGTGGGAAAAGGATCCGAATGACGGTCCGGTGCGGGTGGCGATGGTGTCGGAAGCGGGAAGAATCCTTGCGGAGGATCAGGCGTCGACGGCCGTTGGCTGGCCATTCGAAGTGAATGTACAGGCCCGGGCGCTCTGGATCGTTGACCACGAAGATCCCGGCGACGGTTATGTCTATCTGGCCTTCGAGCCTGAGCTTCTCGACCGCAGCGAGGACAACGCCTGGGTGGCGCGTTTTGCGGAGGAGGGCAAGCTCAAGGTCAAGTACGGACGCACACGCGCGGAGGCGGATGACTGCCAGCCGGTCGCCGCCGTACTCTCCGACAAGCCTGGACACGAACCTCAAGAAGAGAAAGTCTGGCTTAAGGTCGCCTTGCGGGATGTGGTCCGATCTGGCGAGACCGTAGTTGATCCACAGGGTTACTGGCGCATCGTGATCGATGGCCCCGCGCGGCATCTTACCGGTGCGGAGGATGATTTCGGTTACGCGTCCAAAACGAACGGACCGCAGTTGCAGGGTGTTTCGCTGCCGGACGGCGTGGCGGGTGTGATTGGTACGAACGGCGCCGTTTCGGTCAACACCTTCGGCATCCTCAAAGTCGCGGTTCCTACCACCAATACAATGGTTGCGGTACCGTGGACCTGGTACTCGAAGATTCAGCGTACCGCCGAGGACATTCCTGTGAAGAAACTGCTGAAGACCACGAACCTCGAAGTGGGCGATATGGTCTACACGCCGATCGACAACGACACATACGCGGCGTGGATGGTCGAACGTGACGAAGTAACGGGAACGAACGGAACCGTTTACACCAATGCCGTTTGGTCGGCCGTGCAGGTGGTGCGCGTGGACGGCGACGGTTACGGACGTATGCAGTTCCGTAAGGACGACGATGCGGGTGAAGCAGGATATGCCAAGTCGACACGCATCGCACGCGGTCGCGGCCTGTGGCTCTATCGGCAGAAGCCGCTGGATGAGGCGGGCAACATTCGTCCGATCTGGCTCTACGGACAGAGCGTGACGACCGAAGTCACAACCGTCGTCTCCGCGCCGAAGGGCACGAATACGGTCCAGTCGACCCTGCTCGGCAACTCCTACGCAGAAGATGTGGTGCTCAATCGTCTCGTGTTCGCCGGTACGATCGATCCGGGCGACCGTATCAAGATCCATGTCGCCGACGGCCTCAACCGCGACCTCGTCTATGTGTCCGGGAAGGGCTGGCGCGAATATGTGACTCGGGTTGTGAACGGCGTGAAGCAGAGCGGCTACACCTATCAGACGGTCATCCCGGCGGGGACGGCATTCTGGTACGACCGTCGCGGCAAGGACGACCTGACCATCATGTGGCCGCTGCCTCAAACTGTTCGGCGAGATTCCGAATAAAAAAGTGAATAACGTAATCGGTCAGCGTTCCAACTCCCCGTTCGTTGACCGCACTACGCCGTAACCAGGTTTCTTCTTGTCACCCTGCGGTGGATTTTGTTATAATACTTCGAACAGGTTCTTTGGAACGCTTTTGTGGTTATACGGCTTTGTTGGGTCGGATGGTTCCGAAACGCCGATGACGCGAAAAAGGAGTTTCTAAATTACCTCAATCAGGACCTTATAATCTGAAGTATTGAGAACAAGATGACCGACCTTAACACCTCCAATCGTGTTTTCCTGACTGGCGTGACCGGTCTCGTGGGCAGCTCCGTCGTGGTGGCGCTGGCCAAGGCTTCCGAGAGATACGATTTTGTGTGCCTCGTGCGCAGCAGTGGCGGTCGGACCGCCCAGGAGCGCGCGGAGGCGGCCCTGCGCGATGAGTGTGCGTTCGAGGGATGCCCCGAATGCGCGGACGAGGTGATGAGCCGCGTGTCCGTCATCGATGGCGACGTCGCCACGATGGATCCGCAGGCGCTCGCCGAACATCCGCTGCTGAAGGGCGTCGACAGGATTTTCCACTGCGCCGCCGATGTCAACCTCGGCAAGGACCCGACCGGTCGTGTGTTCCGCATCAACTACGATGGTACGGCGCACATGGTGGAGCTGGCCAAGCTGCTGCAGGTGAAGGAGTTCCACTACGTCTCCACCGCCTATGTCGCGGGGAAGCTGGTCGGCACGGCCTACGAGCGCGCGCCGGAGATCGCGAACGGATTCAACAACCCGTACGAGGAGAGCAAGGGCAAGGCCGAATTGCTGGTGCGCGCGGCGGGTATCCCGTTCACGGTGTATCGTCCGGGCATCATCATCGGACGCTGCACGGACGGACGCATCCGCAAGCCGCTCGCGTTCTATCGCATTCTTGAATTCATGCAGAAGATGAAGAGCCATTCGGCCGTCCAGTCGGGGCAGGACCCGTCCGACTGGATCGATTTGAACCTCAACTGCGCGACAAAGACATCGGAGCATATCTATTTCGTGCCGATCGACTATGTGCAGGCGGCGATTGCCACGCTCTTCCAGCGTCCGGCCATGGGCGAGACGTATCATGTCACGGGCGCCTACCCCGTGACGACCGCGCAGATTCTGGAGGCGACGTGCAGCGTCTTCCGCATCGATGGCATGACGATCGGACTGAAGCGGACATGCGAGACGCCCGAGGAGCGTCTGTTCTCGAAGTTCATCGGCGACCTTTTCCCGTATTTCGCGAGCGACATTACCTTCGACCAGACGAACATCCGGCGCGACTGGCCCGAGAGCGCGCAATGGGCGTACGGCGCGTCGAACCTCAGGACGATGGTGAAGTCCTATCTGGCCGACGAGTTCCCCAACGTGGAATGGGTGCGCAAACTCATCGCCACGGATTCCGATCGCGCGCCGCGGACGGTCTGACGACAGGCGAAGGCTCCGCACAGGAATTTTCATCAATACACATAGAAAGGAAAAACTCAAATGGAACTTAAGGGCTCCAAGACAGAACAGAACCTGATGGCGGCGTTTGCGGGCGAATCGCAGGCGCGTAATAAGTACGACTACTTTGCTTCCAAGGCGAAGAAGGAAGGCTTCGAGCAGATTGCGGCCATCTTCCAGGAAACGGCGCTCAATGAAAAGGAGCACGCCAAGATGTGGTTCAAGCTCTTCGCGGGCATCGGTTCGACGACGGAGAACCTTCTCGCCGCCGCCGCCGGGGAACACGAAGAGTGGACCGACATGTACAAGCGCTTCGCCGAAGAGGCGGAGGCCGAGGGCTTTACGGACATCGCCCTCAAGTTCCGCAAGGTCGCGGAGGTCGAGGCGCATCACGAGGAGCGCTACCGCAAGCTCGCCAAGAACATCGAGTCCGGCGAAGTCTGGGTGCGCGTCGGCGAGAACAAGTGGCAGTGCCGTAACTGCGGTGCAATCGTCGAGGGTGCCTCGGCGCCAGAGACGTGCCCGGTGTGCGATCATCCGAAGGCCTACTTCCAGTTGCAGGCGAACAACTTCTAATGTTGATTGTCTGATGTAAATCCCGTTTTCGGGAACGGATGCGAACGGCGCGGCCTCCAACCGCGCCGTTCATATTATTTTTTTTGACCTGCGCGGTATCGGCTCCGTCGATTACGCGGAGTGCCGCAGTTGTTATTGCGCCCGGAACGGGAATTTGATAAAA
>JAKSOY010000333.1 GCA_024405255.1 Kiritimatiellia bacterium | reverse complement strand
ATTCCGTACTGGATCAACATCCACAGTCCGACGCCATCCCCGGAGATGAACGCCGCGCGTGCGCAACTCCCCGATTTCCGCATCGGTTTGCACTGGCACCAATGGCACACGCCGCCGCATTGCACCGATTACCCCGAATATTTCCCGCCGCGTCCCGGTGTGGTGGAGCAGGTGCAGGAGGTCAAGCTGCTCGATGTGGAAGGCAATCTCTATCTCGACAGCCAGCTCTGGTCGGTCGGCGTCGGCGATTGGGAGCGTGCCAAGGCCTTCACGGCCAAGGCGTTCAATGCGTACGGATTCCACACCGAGATCTACGGCAACGGACAAGTCCAGGCGGTGATGTGTCCGGCGACGGAGTTTTGGCAGAAGAAGGTGCAGGAGTTTTCGTTGCGGTGCATCACCGAATTGAAGTCGGACTCTCTTTACGAGGATCAGACGGGGGCGGCGCCGGGGCGGACGTGTTACAACGAGGCGCATGGGCATCCCGTGGGGGGTGGCAACTGGTGGTACGAGGGCTACAAGAAGATGTTGAAGCCGATCCGCGACGAGCTTGTCAAGATTGGCGGCGTCTTCACCACCGAGGGCACGGGCGAGGCCTACATGGCGATTTACGACGGATTCCTCACGGTCACCGATTTGACGGACGAGGACGTTCCGTTTTACAATGCGGTTTATTCGGGGTACACGTATTATTACGGTTCGCCGCAGAAGGATTCGGACGCGGACGATTCGTTTTGGGCGGTGCAGGCGAACGAGTTCCTGTGGGGTCAGGCGCTCGGTTGGTATGATCGGGAGATTCCGACGGGCGACAAGCTGGACATGGTATGTCGGCTGTGCAAGGCGCGCATGCAGTTCAAGGACTACTTTGCGTATGGGCAGTTGTTGGACGAGTTTCGTCCGTTGAGCAAGGTAGACGAGTTGGTATTCGACTACATTTTCCGGGAGAAGATTGGGGAGCGGGAGATACCGGTGAAGCACATGCACAAGAAGGGGCTGATTGGAGCGGTGTGGAAGAACGGGCGCACGGGCAAGCGTGGGGTGTGCATCGTGAACGTGGCGGGCAAGCCGCAGCGGACGCTTTTTGATTTTCCAACGGGAGTGAAGCACATGAAGGTGGTGAAGATCGAAGGCGAGTCCGCACCGCTTTACGCGGAGAAGAAGGGCCGTTGCGCCATTCAGTTACCCCCCCGCACAATCTGTTTCCTCGAAGAATCGGAAAAGGAGAAGTGAAAACAGTCAAGCATGTCTACACCTTGACGAATTGGTGCTTGGTGCTCAGCACGCAGTGCTTGGCATTTTGCGCCGATGCCGCCTACGAGACGCTCATTGACTTCACGACGTTCACGAAGGGCGTCGAGTATACCATTGGTGCCGGCAATTATGCCGCCAAATATGCCGATGAGCAGTGCGTCACGTCTGCGGACGGCGTGACGGTGTATTCCGATCCCGGGAAGCAGGAGAATCCAAATTCCGGTTGGTTCACGATGAACATCCGCCCGATCGTCGGCGCTGTCACGAACTGGTATGAACGCGATTTCGAGCTGGTGATGGCGGGAGCTCCGAAAGGCCGGGACGGCAACAACATCGCAATCAATCTCACCGATGCCAACGGCGAGACCTATCAGTACGATCCTTCGCGGCAGTACATGGAAGACGGGGATTTGCACCTTGTTTACCGCAATAGCCACGGGCGCAATGCATCTGGGCATTGGGGCGGTGATGGTGACGGTGTGGTTCAGCCACCGATGTCCTTTACGGCGGTCAATGTTCACTTCACCGGCATCGCCGCCTCGATCGGCGAGGTGACTTTCCGAAAGGTGGTTTCGCTGGACGACAGCGACGTCAGAAGGGACGTGGTCGTTATCGAGCCGGTCTCGCTCGACACCACATTCCCGGGCGCGGCGCCGTTCACAGGTCCGTTTCGGCTGGATTTCAAGACGAACAAACCGTACAATGGCGGCACCGTGCTCTATCTTTACGAGGAGTCCGACCATTATGTCACGTTCGGCAAGGCGACCAACCTTTATGAGAAGATGAGCTCGGATTCGATTACGTTCAATCTCGATCTTGACCCGTCCCGTCATTACCATTATTACAAGCTCGACATCTCGTCGACTTGTTATCCCACGAATTGCATCGGCTATTTCCGTCAGACGGAGTCCGAGGCGATGCGGCTTGAAGTGGATACCGGAAACGACCTGCACATCTGCCGCGATGAGTCCGAACGTCCGACGCTCCTCATCCGCAACCCGTCGGTCACGAACCTCCACTGGAAAACCGAATTTGTTGTCAGCGACACCTTTGAGCGTTCGTTTCGCATTCCGTTTGACCGAACAGTCGAACCCGGTGAGATGGTGCGAGTCGATCTGCCGTGGCCATTGCCGGCGATGGGCGTTTGGTATGTGAACGCGCGCGTGGCGGGAGACGACGGCTCGATGGCGGTGAAGACGACGCAGTTCGCGTGGATTCCGCGCCACGAGGTGACGCCGCGCATGGACCGTTCCAAATTCCGTTTCGGCATCCACAACCACGGGACCAGGTATATGCCCAATGAGACGGACAAGTTCATTTCGGCGCTGGTCGCGGCGGGTGCGAAGTTCCCCCGCACCGACTATTCCTTCATGTTCGGGGATGTCTGCCCCTATCGGTCAGTTTTCGAGAACAGCGTCAGCAAGTGGTATTGGGAAAAGCCCGATTTGCTGCTGGACAAATTGGTCGAGGCCGGCCTCAGCACCGAGATTATCATTTATTCTGCTCCGAGCTGGGCGCAAGATCCCAATGCCACTTGGAACCAATCCGAAGCCGGGCGCACGGCTTCACGCTCGGGTTGTCGTCCGATGATCGAGGGGGTGTTCGAGAAGTTCTGCGAGGAGTTCGGTCGCCATTATGCGGGTAAGATCGACTACTACGAGGTTGGCAACGAGTGGGATATCGTGCCGCGTGTCACGCTTTCGCATGAGGAAGGGTTGCGGATGCAGAAGGAAGCCTATACGGGGCTTCACAAAGGCGACCCGAACGCCTGCGTCTGCCCCAATGGATGGGCCGGGGTGGGCGTATCCTACAACGAGAGCAATTACAACGATCCGAACTACAATTGGGGATTGTCCGAGACGATTTCGGACCATCCCGAATATTTTGACGCGTGGCTTATTCACGTTCATTCGAACTTCGAAATCTACTCCAATATGATCGACGCCTACCTCTTGCCGATGTTGAACGGCAAGTTGAAAGGGGTCAAGCCGTGGGTCTCGGGCGAGAGTGCCATCACCAGCGCCTACGGTAACGAATACAGCCAGGGAGTTCACGTTTGGTACAAGACGCTGTTCGCGTGGAATCGCGGCGCGCGTGATTACATCTGGTATAATCTCAAGGCGACCGGCTGGTTCGATGGCGGCGAGCCCGGCTTCGGCCTCGTGTCCGCCGACTACCATCCTCGTGCAGGTTATGCCGCCTTTGCCGCGCTGACCGACATCTTCGAGGGCCTCGACGCTGACGGAACGGTCCATGAACTGGACAAGCGGAAGATATTCCGTTACCGTGGCAAAAACCTGAAGGACACGATCGACGGCATCGTCCTTGCGGGGTGGGATCGTTCGACCGACCGGGAATGGGCGATGCAGATTGCGACCGATGCGAAACGCGCGGAAATGTCCGACCACATGGGCAACCGCACGGAAACCGAGATTCGCGATGGCGTGGTGCTGTTCCGTGGTGCTTTCGCTCCGCGCGCGCTGATTCTGCAGGATGCGACCTACGCTCGTCTGGCCAATTCCTGCATGTCCGACAAGTCCGTTGCCACCGAGTTCACGGGCCGTCACTGGTATGTCGACGGGGAGAATCGCCAGCGCGGCGACGGCAGCAGGGAGAACCCGTTCTCCACGATTCAGTCCGCCGTGGC
>JAKSOY010000332.1 GCA_024405255.1 Kiritimatiellia bacterium | reverse complement strand
TGCGTGGTGAGTACGCCTTCCGGCACGTCGCGCGTGAGGGCGCTGCAGGTGTGGAACGCGCCCTTCGTGCCGTCGGTGTGCACGGCGCGGATCGCGTAGTGGTAGCGGGTGTGCGTTTTGAGGCCGCGGTCGTCGAAGCGGTTCACCGCGAAGGCAAGTCCCTTGATGACATCAGGCTTCACGTTCGCGACGAAGTGCGCCAGATCGCGCGGGAAGTCGGCCGACTCGCCGCGGTAGAGCTCCCAGTGGTCGAAGGCGGGCGAGGGGTCGAGTCCCCATTCGAGATAGATTTGGCCGAGTCGCTCGCCGTGGATCGCCTTTGGCTCGGAGATGAGGCCCGTGTATTTGAAGGCGTTGTCGTCGGCGGGCTGGAGGGCGAAGCTCTTCCCGTTCGAGATGCGCACCGTCGCATACTGGTAGGGCTTGAGCGCCAGCACATCCGCCGGACCATCCATCCACGGCTTTTCAAGAATCGTGTTGCGCTCGACCTTCGCACCGGGGAGGAGGTTCTGCCACACGCGCGCCGTGAGCGTGCGCCCTTCCGTTTCGCGGAAACGGGCGATGAGGCCCTTGCCGTCCTCGGCGACCTTGAGGCCGCTCAACACGACGCCCGGCACGTCCGTCTTCACGTGTGCCGCCGAGACGGCCGCGAGGCGCGGGTTCACCGTGCGCGCGGCGAATACACCCACGTGCGCCGCCTGCCAGGTGCCCTTGTAGCTGGTGATCGCATAACGGTAGCGCAGGTTGAAGCTTTCGCCGTCCGGCTTGTGCTCTGCGAGCTGGTCGTTGAAGAGTGCCGGGTAGATCGCGGTCTTGCCCGCCGGCGGCTTCCCGGTGTAGCACGACTTGTCGGGATGGATTTCGCCGAACTCGACCATCGCGGAATCGAACTGCACGAGTGCTACGCCGAACGCACCATTCTCCACGCCCACCCAGTCGCGCGCGACCACATACGAATCGGACGTGTGGCCCGTGATGTCGAGATAGGGGCGCATGACAGGACCATTCAGCTGGGCATAGAATGTGCCGCCCGGTACGTCGAACGGGAACGCGAGATAGCCGTAGCGGTTGTAGCGCTCTTTGCTGCGGCAGCGCAGGTTCTTCGCATGGCGGATTTCGATCTCCACCCAGATGCGCTTCTCGTCGGGATCGAGCCGTACGCTGCGCACCACCTCGGCACCGAGCGCGGCGGCAGCGTCCTTTTCCCACGTCTTGTGGAAGTCGCGCGTGTAGAGAAGATCGTTCGCAGGCGCGTTCAACAGCTCGCGGTCCAGTTCCTTGTCGTAGATCGACGTGATGAGGCCGCTCTCCTCTTTCACGCGGTAGTAGCGGTTCTCGAGGGTTCGGGCGTGAACGCCCGAACACAGGACAGGGGCTTGCGAATGGGCTCTCTGGTGGGCTTCCTCAAACCATTTTACATTTTCCATTTTCAATTTTCCATTTGCAAACCGCTCCGCGGTTTGCTCCGCCTTTTCCACCCAATCCATGTGCTGCATCATGGTTTCAAAGGTGCGGCGGCCTTGATAGAAAGCCGGCGTCGCGTAGCTGTGCTCGTCGTTCTTCACCAGGCCCCACCAGGCGCGGGAGAAGTCTTCGAGCGGATACGGTTCGCCCTTCGTGACGGCACGCACGGCCGCCTCGGCCTCCGTCGCGGCGAGTTCGCGGTCCACCGTCACCTTGCGGGCGAAACACTCGGGCATCGAAATCACGAACTGCGTCCAGCCGCTCGGCATGTCGCCGCGCAGGGTCGCGATCTTGTCGCCCCACTTCGCGCGCACGAGGTCGAAGGGTTCGTCGGGACTCGCGACCGTGTGCATCTCGGGCCAACGCCACTTCGCGTTCCACCGTTTGAACAGGTCGCTGACCAACGTGTTCGGATCCTCGAAATCCTCATAGTGCGAAATGAGCCACACGTCAATGGGATAGCGCTTCTCCATCGCCGCGAGCTGCGTGGGCATCATCCGTTCCATCGCCGCCACAGTCCCGATGCGCGAATACCCGCGGCCGACGCCAAACGGCTGAGAGGCGCTTCCGTAGTGGCCAACGGCCCACACGAGCATCTTCGAGGACCGGTCGGCCGCCTCCCACCAATAGAGCATCGGCAGGGACGACTTCCAATTCACATCCCCCCGCACGCCGCAGTGGGGCGTCCACCAGCCGACATTCGGCAGGAACACGAGGTTCTCCACGCCCGCCTCCACACACGGCTGGACAAGTCCCCACGAAAGCCCGGGGTTGTCGGCCATGAACATCGTCTTCGGCGCGAGGCCCCACCGGTCCTCGAAGCGTTTGCGCGCGTAGGTCGAACGGCACATCTGCTCGAAGCCGTACACCTCAGTGAAATTGCCCGCGCACAGCGCCGAGGTGCCAATCCGGTTTCGCGTCATCGCCTCCGCGACATACTGCCGCGTGGCCGCCTCGCCCCGTTCCTGCGGATAGTTGCCGAAGAACCACGCGCCTTCAACCGTATAGCGGTAGGCGGCGGGATCGGCGTCGTTGGGATCGGCCTTCACAAGTTCGCGCGCATGATCCATGTAAAGCACCGACCCATGGCGCTTCCAGTAGGACGAACGGTCGAGGCCGATGTCGGTATGCGAGGAGGTGAGGCAGTAGATCTTCCACTCGCGCACGGGTGGAAGGTTCGCCGGAAGCGCATTCGTGGGCACGAGGGAATAGCAGAGCGAGCCTCCCATGTCGCGCGCCACGAGCCGACGGCCGTCCCGCGTGACGAGCGAATAGGCCGTGACAATCGGCATCGTCTTCCCCTTCTCCCAACGATAGGCGAGCGTCGCATCCTTGATCGTCGTGCGAGCGCCCGTCACAACGTCGAGATCGGTCCAGGTCGCGTTGTCGTTCGACCCCTGGAAGCACCAGTCCGACGGACTGCGCGCGGCAAAGGTTTTCACGAGATCGGCCGTATACCATTCATAGCGCGTCACCTCGATGGGACGGGGGAACTCGAGCGTGACCCACAACGCACCCTGGGCGGCGGGGTTGCCCGCGCGGTCGTCGTACCACTTCGTGCGGCGATCACCGTCAAACGCCAGCACGGGTTCATAATTTTTACGCAGGACATAGTTGGCATTGGCACGTGTCGTCGCATCGTAGTGGATCCGACACGCCTGCCGCGTCACATCCGTCGTACCGTTGAAAAGCTTGATTTCGGAAATCTGCAGACCGTCGGCAGTCATCGGGTCCACCTTGAAACGGTAGAAGCGATAGGCGCCTTTCGCGGCAGGCGGCGGCGCCACGACGTCGCCCGCAAGAAACGGACGAGGTCCCTGGCTTGCGACGAACGCCTTGGTCGCAAGGTCATAAAACCCCACCGCGCCGTCACGTACACGCCGTGCCGGTACGTAGTCGCGCACAGTCTTTCCCGCCTCGACGAGTTTAAAGCCGTGGAGACGGTAGGAGGCAGCGTAACGCCCCGTGCGGTCCGCCGCGAAGAGCGTCATCGTGCCCTTCCCCTTGCGGGCGAGCGACACCTGGGCCGCAGCGATCTGCGCCCCCGTCTCGTCGTCGTAGAGGAAAATCGAAGGCGAGCCGCCCGGCACCACGGCAAGGCGATAGCGCCGCTTCCCCACGGCCGAACTCACGAATGTCTTCGGCAGCGAGTCGGGTCCGACCTCCGACGATCCGTAGAACTCCATCAATGCGCGATTTTTGAGAACGAGCAGATGTCCGAGATCGGCCCAGTCGCCGCAAAAATAGGCGTGATTGCCGAAGTCGCCTGTCACGGTGAAATCGATGTCGATGGCGGTGCGTTCCGTCGTCGCAAATCCCGTGTCAAGCCATGCGTGGCCAGACGATTCAATGAACGTGAGCTCCTGATACCCCTCGGGCACGCGCGTTTCCGCCCACATGGCATTCATGATTCCAGCCAGGGCGAAAACGCCCACCATCAACAAACGATTTTTCATATTAGGATTTTCCTTTTTCC
>JAKSOY010000331.1 GCA_024405255.1 Kiritimatiellia bacterium | reverse complement strand
ACCAGCGTCACCGCCAGCAGGAGGTAATGCAACAGTCTCTTGGTTATCGTGTTCACTTGATTTTGCGCCCTTTCCAAGAACGAACGCAGAGGCCCTTTGCGCAAATGACAGAACTGCCGCCACGCCCTTTGACCGAGGCAAAGGACGACGCGAACCGGTCGGTTGTAAGATTTGCGGCAATGCCATCGCCAAGCCACACCGACACACTACCGTTGAGGTACTGAATGCGCACCCGCGTAATGCCGCCCTTATACTGGGTCGAGAGAACCTTCGACTCCCATCGGTCCTCGTCCTCACCCGATTCACTCAACCAGACATTGACCTTCCCTTTCACGAACTCGCAATTCAGCTCGGGCAGGGGCTGATTCTGGTAATGCGGAACCCAATATTGTATTGTCGCCTTGGAATATCCGCTGCCTATCAGGGGGTTGAGCCCGACCTCAAGCTCGTAGTTGTCGCCAAGCGGCATGTTCCACTTGATGGGTGTCAGCTTGCCATGCTTCGGCGGCACAAACCAACCCTGCCCCTTGCCATCACGATGCCAGTCGGGGAAGCGCGTAAACAGTTCTGCGGCACTCGTGACGAGATCCGCCTCTACCCACGATCCATCATACCCCTGCGACTTCAACTGCGAAATCTTACGATACATGTGCAGATAGTCGAGGGATTCCCGTCCGAGTCCGCCCTGCTCTTCGATCCGTTTGGACTCCGCGATAAATCCGTCGTACTGGCCGTCCCGGAACTTCTGATGAAGAGGAACGAGCCGATCCGCATCCGCGCCGGAGAGTGCCGCCAACGCCCCGACCATCCCTCCGTAATTCTCGGCGACCTCGATCATGTAGACGGGCGGCATCATCTTGTGGACATATTCATCGGTGAAGAACGTCTTCAGCGTCGACAGATCGCCGGCGCAATAGGTCAGCATCGCCTTGTAGTAGGTCGCGGCAAACCGAACGTAAGTGTAGACCTTCTCGTTCCCGACAAGGGCGTCGCAGCACCTCATGCACTTCGCAAAACGCTCCTTGTCCGCGAAATGGCGCTCAAACGGAATGTCCTGCTCCGTCGCGAGGAAGAACTGCGCGTCGAGGAATGTGATCGGCAACATCGAATCGAAGCGCTGCGCGTCATAGCAGGCGTTCCCGAACTTCTCGAGAAGTTCGACCGAACCGCCCCACCGTGGCAGAAGGTTGTAGAAGATGTACTTGAAGTTGAGGTCGCTGTCGTCAAACATGCCCGCGCTGGCAGCCGCAAATGCCGCCTCACCCTCATTGCCTGGTGCTTCCTTCACGCACAGTCCGCCCAACTCGGGGAAAGGCGGCAAACCGTCAGCTTTCTCGTCCAGGGCGTCGGCGATTGCAGGGTCTACGTCAGGAAGCAACCGAAGCTCTGTTGCCATCTGCGGCTTTACAGGATGATTGATCGTCGCAAGGGTGCGATACACGCAGCGAGATTCGGACTTCGGGAACTTTCGCGCCTTGATCCAGTCAATGGCACGGTCGACCGAATTGCGCCGCGCCTCGTCCGAGCGAAGCCAATGCCGCCGCGCCATCGCGATCAGGAACCGCCCCAGCTCCGGCGAGTGGAATTTTTCGACATCCGCCTCCATGTTCGATAACCATTCGAGCGCCTCGCCCTTCTTGAGGCTGAACCCAGCAAGCCACCGGATTGCCACATTATCGCATCCGCCCTTGACCAGCTTCATCGCATCGGCGTAGATTTCCTCTCGCATCCGAAGCGAACGCGCCCGCCACCAGTTCCTCACGGCGCGTTCGACAATCGCCTTCGCATCAGGATACCAGGCCGCATCCCTGTCCTTATCGCCGAACCATTCTCGACAGACGAACGGAACCCAGTCCTGCTCGCAGAAGTCCAAGCTGCTTTTGAGATTCTTGTTGGTGCGGATGTTCGCCGCCCACTCGTCGGCAAGTTCAATGCCGTGCCAATGTCCGTCGTGAGGCGTCAATTGCAAAGCCAGCTCATGCAATACCTCGTCAACCTGCGGAATGCCAAACTTCTTCTTGGCAAACTCCTGCGCCTTCTCCGCATCACGCGCAATCGCCGCCGCGAGGGCCTTGGCACGATCCTTGGCGAACAGATCGGGGTCGGCAAGGACGAACTCAAGGAACGCCAGCTTGCCCGAAACCTCGTCCACTCCATTGGAGAGCGCCTGACGGTAGTAGTTCATCGCCTTGCCCCAATCCGGGCTCACGCCCCGTCCCTTCAGATAGAGGTCGCCTGCCACGCCAAGGATGGCCGGCTCATCGCCCGAATCGGCACGTTTCAGGAAATCGGCAACTTGCTGATCTTCGGCAGAGCCGCCGATCAACGCCAGCGGCACAAGAAGCATCGCTCCGACAAGTTCGTAACGCATCTTCATCGCATCCACCCTTCAACCTTGAATACGCGCTCGGTCAGCTTGCGTTCCTTGCCCCCGTTGGCAGGCACAAACCACAATTCGATCCTCGCCGCGTAATACTTCTCCCAGTCACCCTCGTAAATGGTGAATTCCGACCCAACGGAAAACTTCTCCTCCGGATCGGCGCTCCAGCCAACATACCCACGTGTCCGTTCGCCCAGCCGTCCTTCCGACAGACGTGTCCCTTTCGTAACCTCATACGCCTTCAAATAGACCTCGCCCGGCTCTCCCGGATTCACCCACGCGGCATAATTGTAGATGCCGCCCTGAGATCCCTTGTAGAGTTCAAACGTCGCCTCACCCCGCCGAATCGCATCATGCGGGAGCAGCTTCTTCACCTCCTCCCAGTTGCCGGCCTTCTTCACAGCCGCAAATTCCGCCTTCGTAAAATCAAAAACCGGCTGCATCACGCGGCTGGACGTGTAAAGGGACGCCTCCGAGACGATTGCGGTGACATTCTCGCCCTTGCAGACAATCTCACATCGCTTCATGGAGTCGATCTTCTTTTCGAGTTTGACCTTGACCTCATCTCCTGACTTGCACTTGATGCCGTCATAGCGCACCTTGCCAAAGCAAATCGTACAGTAGGCTGAGATGTCATTAAAGCACTCTTCGCCGTCAGGCTCAACGGGAAGATCCATGCTCCACTGGCTGTCATGCCCCGCCACCCAACGTCCGTATTGTCGTGTCCTCCTGTTGGCAACCAACCCGCTGAAGCGATCATCGCGGATATCCCATCCTGGGTGACTCACCAAGTAGCGCTTAAGGAGATCCATGTTGTCGTGCGCCAACTCATCAAGCGGAGTAATGTCGCACACGATCTTTCCGCGAGACATAAGCGCATTGGTCGCGCATGCATACAGAGCCAGAGAATACGCATCATCCCTGGGCAACGCACCCGGCATTCTCCGTTCGCGATCAAGATCTATCGGAACGGACACCTTGACGTCGGTCGGCATCTTGAGATTGTCCGCAAAATGGTCATCGCTCGGGCCAAACATCCCAAGGAAGGTCAAAACAGCCATAACGCAAATCATGCCCAGGATCAGGAAGATTCCAAGACACGTTTGGATGACTGCCCTCTTCCAACGCTTCTGAGCGAGAGAGACGATGATTGCCGCGAGGCCGTTCAGAAACGTCACCGCCAGCAGAATTGTCAGGCCATTCGACACATAGCCAAGCCACTCCGGCATGGAATACTGCAAGTAGACCTCCGCAAAGCCAAGTCCCGTCAAGGCCACCAGAACGGCAGCAAAGCAAACCGCCGAACCATACCAGTTACCATAGAGGAATTTTCCGATTTTAGACATTCTTTCAAACCTCTCCAATTGTCAAACAGTATTATAACAAATGTTCCTCGACAGCCCGCCTTGCAAAATTGCAAGAATCTGCTTGCCCATGCCGTTGGGCCGCTTGCCCACAGCTCCAGAACACCGCCCCCATGATGACGCAGAAGTAGAGGACGAGAAGCACAAGCCAAAGCGCCGCGACTTCCAGACCATCTCCAATCCTGCTCCATACGGACGGTGGCTTTGGCGGCGGCGAGAACTTCA
>JAKSOY010000330.1 GCA_024405255.1 Kiritimatiellia bacterium | reverse complement strand
ACGGCGACGAACTTCCTGAAGGACGCGGCGTTCGTCTGCTCGCTGGCGGAAGGGCTGAAGAACCGTCCCTACGTGGTGATGGACGACGGCTGGCAGAAGAACTCGCCGCCGGTCATCAAGGCGTATCTCGATAACGGCCCCGGCGGGAGCGGCTACGGGCCGTGGAACGAGTCCAGCGCGCAGTTCGGCATGGGGATGTCCGAATTCGCCGCGAAGGTGAAGGCGCTCGGCGCGAAGCCGGGGCTCTGGTACCGTCCGTACCGCGCGTGGCCGGGTGCGCCGGAGGACCTGAAGGCGGATAATGACATCTGGTGCTTCGATCCGACGAAACCAGCCGTAAAGAAGATGATTTTCGAGGACGTTAGCCGTTTCCGCGCGTGGGGATTCGACCTCGTGAAGATCGATTATCTCACGAAGGATCTCTGCGGACTCTACGGCCTGTCCATGGGCGACCGGGTGTTTCACGAGGACATGAACTGGGCGGACGATACACGTACGTCCGCGGAAGTGATGCTCGACCTTCTTCGGACAATGCGTACGGCGGCGGGCGATGATATGGTGATCATCGGTTGCAATGCGCTCAACCATCTCGTCGCGGGACTTTTCGAAGTCCAGCGCACGGGCGGGGACACGAGCGGCTGGAAGTGGGAACAGACGCGGCAGAATGGAGTAAATACGCTTTCAATGCGTGCGATTCAGGACCGCATCTTCTTCGCGGTCGACGCCGATTGCGCGGGTCTCGCCCATGCGGATGCTGTGCCGTGGGTCAAAAACCGGCAGTGGATCGATCTCCTTGGTCGAAGCGGTACGCCGTTTTTCATTTCCTGGAAGCAAGAATTGGCGACGTCCGAAGTGTGTGCCGCCATATCTGCCGCTTTCAGTCTCGCAGCCGTGCCGAGGCAAATCGCGGAACCGCTGGATTGGAAGGCAAATTCCATGTCTTGCGTTTGGCGCACGGCAAACGGTATTTTGGTTTACGACTGGGAGTAGTCAGATGATAGGAAACCTGATTGCGACATCTGTCATTGTCTTGTACGCCCAATGTTTCGACGCTGGAGGGTGGAAGCTCGATGGCCAGTTTATGGATGTGATCGGAACTCCGTATCTGCTGGCTCACGGGCTTGGGAATCGTGTGGAGGATGCGACGACGACGGCGGATGTCGTTGAGGCGGGTGAGTACCGCGTCTGGGTCTACGCCCGCAACTGGGCGGACGGTGCACCGGGACGTTTCGCGGTCTCCGTCGGCGGCAAGCGACTCGACAAGGTGTTTGGCGCCGGTTCGTCCGACTGGAGCTGGGAGGACGGCGGAATGGTTTCGCTTTCAGCGGGAACGGTCGCGGTCTCACTCAACGACCTGATGGGATTCGACGGGCGGTGCGGCGGCATCGCACTGGTCAAGGACGGAGAGAAGCCGACCGAACCTTTGGACATGCGGCAGGAACCCGTCATGGAAAACTTCACGGCCGAATTCGTCATCGTGGGCGGAGGACTCCCCGGAACGTGTGCGGCAGTTGCGGCAGCGCGGCGCGGGCTGAAGACGATTCTTCTGCAAGACCGTCCAGTCGTGGGCGGCAACGCCTCGCAGGAAGTGCGGGTCTGGTGCGCGGGAGAGGCGCGGTATCCGCTCGTCCGCGAGCTTCGCGGTACATTCATGAACATGGAAGGTGCGACGTCGCTTTCGGATGCGCGGCGGATGGATATCCTCCGCCACGAGCCGAACCTAGATCTCCGGACGTCCTATCGCGTGTTCGCGGCGGAGAAGTCCGCAGACGGTTCGATTGCCGCGGTGAAGGCGCTTGACCTCAAGCGCAACCGGGTCGTCCGGTTCTCGGCGCCGCTGTTTGCGGACGCGACGGGTGATGGCTGGCTCGGCTTCTATGCCGGAGCAGAGTCGCGGATGGGGCGAGAGGCGAAGGACGAGTTTGATGAATCGTTTGCGCCGGAGAGGGCGGATGGTGATACGCTCGGGGCGTCGCTGATGTGGACAAGCGCGGACGGCAACGCGCCGATTCCGTTTTCCGCGCCGTGGGCAGAACCTCATGCGCAGGGCATCGTTAAGGTAAATGGCGAGTGGAACTGGGAGTACGGCATTCATCGCGATATGATTGCCGAGGGCGAGGCAATCCGCGATCGACTGCTTCTGGCGATCTACGGTTCGTTCTCGCTTGCGAAGAAGAACCCCGAGAATGCCAACCGCGTGCTCAATTTCGTACCGTTCATTCTCGGCAAGCGCGAATCCCGTCGGCTGATGGGTGACTACGTTTATTCAGAAAGGGATGTCAGCGAAAAACGCCAGTTCGTTGACGCGATTGCGGCAGGGTCCTGGAGCATCGATTTGCATTACGATACCTTCAAATCAGGTGTCGATTATCTCACGACCTGCAATCAGCCGCACTACGGACGGTATTGGATTCCCTACCGTTCGATCTATTCGCGCAACGTCCAAAATCTCTTTGTCATTGGGCGCTGCTTTAGTTGCACGCATGTCGGCTTAGGCGGTCCCCGCGTCATCAACACGCTGTCACAGCTCGGTGTCGCGGCAGGTGAGGCTGCGGCATTGTGCAGGCAGTATGGAATCATGCCTCGGGGTGTCTACGCCGATGGACATGTACGCGAACTTCAGGACCGTTTGGGCGGGGATTTTCCCGGACGCCCTGACCCGATGACGGTCGGGTGGTCAATCGTCGACGACGAGACGGAAGGAGTGTCATTTGGAGTGGGCTGGGTGAAAACGCATTGCGCACTGGGCGAGCAGTATGGCGATTATGCGCATTTCACGGGAGGTTCTGTTTGGGGACCCGATCCGAAGAAGGTGCCCGTGTGCGGCGAGGTGGTTTATCCTCTTCCGGTTACGGTGAAAGGACGCTATGCGCTTATGGGACGCATACCGTTCGTCCGGACGACGCCGACCGGATCTATCACTGCATTTGTAATTGAGTCTGGCAATAGGTCGGTCGAGTTCACCTTCAATCAGGCGTATGAACCAGGGGTCTGGCATGAGTTTGGCATGTTCGAACTCGAACCCGGCGCGCGGCTCAAGATCGTTCCAGGGAAATCCCAGGGCATTGTCGTGGCGGACGCTTTCGCCATTGTCGGCAAGGACTTATGAGGAACTAAAGGCCTGTTGGACGGGGGTTTGGAATGAGATTGATTTCTTTAGTCGCCGTCATTGGTGTTGCTTTTTCGGTGATCGCCCGGGAGTCCTGCGTGGATGCGGATCCTACGGATTTCTGGAACGCGCAGGAACTTTTCAAGACGCCGCGTTTTCGTGCGAATCCCTATCCGGAAAGTGACTATCCCGGCATGCGGGCTATGTTGGTCGAGGGGCTGGGACCCGACGGGACGAATGCCGAGTTCTTCGCGTATTTCGCAAAGCCGGAGGGTGCAATGCCGAAAGGTGGGTTCCCCGGACTCCTGCTGGTCCATGGCGGCGGCGGGACGGCCTTTCCGACTTATGTCGCCGAATTCGTGAAGGATGGGTTTGCCGTACTGGCGCTTGACTGGTACAATCAGCGTCCGGCTCCGGCTCTGACCAATGTCCCCCCGAGGGAATGCACGACGCCGCGCATTCCGCTCGCGGGCGGCAAACGGCAGAACCATGTTGCGAACGTCGCGAATATGGTGCTCGCGCATTCGTTGCTCCGGTCTTTCCCCGAAGTGGATGCTTCGCGTACGGTCTATGTGGGCCTTTCCTGGGGCAGTTGGTACGGATCCTGTGTGACGGCGGTCGACAACAGGTTCAAGGGCGCCTGCATGATCTACCTCTGCGACCGGCATCCGAATGCAAAGGCGGATCCCGCGAACTCGACCTTCGTCAAGGGGCCGTTCCACAAGTCGATGAAGGTGCCGAGCTGGTGGATCGTCTGGCCACGGGACAGCAACGGCCTTCCCTCGACAATGCAGGATGGTTGGGAGGCGTGTCCGTGCGAGGCCGGACGGACGATCGTGCACAACCTCGGCCATTCGCATGAGGGGTTCTCAGTCGCGGCCGTCCACCGGATGGC
>JAKSOY010000033.1 GCA_024405255.1 Kiritimatiellia bacterium | reverse complement strand
TAATCGGGCTGAAAATATGGTATAATATTCGCCTTAAGGAGAAGAACGATGAAGAAAGCAGCAGAAAAGGTGACGGCGGTTATTGAACTCAAGATCACGCCGGCGAAGGACACGGGATTCACGAAGATCGCGCAGCGCGTGGCGAAGTACCCCGAGGTCGATGCGTGCTTTTTGATGAGCGGTACGTATGATTTGCTGGTGTTTGTGAGCGGGAAGTCGCTGCAGGATGTCGCGCACTTCGTGTCGGCCGAGCTGTCGACGCTGGAGGGCGTGCTCTCGACGGCGACGCATTTCATGCTCAAGACCTACAAGGCGAAAGGCGTTTTGGCCGAGTTCGCCGGCGATCAGCGCCTGCCGATCGTTTAAGATTCCGTCATCGGTTTCAAGAGGTTAGGATGCCGGTAAAACGCAAGACATTTATCGCGCCGCACGTGGCGGCGTTGCCGAAGAGTGGCATTCGCAAGTTCTTCGACATCGTCGCGCAGCGCAAGGACGTGGTTTCGCTGGGTGTGGGCGAACCCGATTTCGATACGCCTTGGCACATTTCGCGCGCGGCAGTGGCGGCGCTGGAGGATGGTGCCACGCACTATACGTCGAATCTAGGTACGCCCGAACTACGCCAGGCGATTTCCGCCTACGTGACGCGCCGTTTCGGTGCGACCTACGACTGGAAGAAAGAGATCCTCGTGACCGTCGGTGTTTCCGAGGCGATCGATCTCGCGATTCGCGCGATCACGTCGCCGGGTGACGAGATTCTCTATCACGAACCGTGCTTTGTTTCCTACGCGCCGACAATCCGAATGGCGCATGGCGTGCCCGTGTGCGTGGAAACGCATGTCGAAGACGCTTTCCGTCTGACGGTGGAGGCGCTGGAGGCGAAGGTGACGCCGCGCACGAAGGCGTTGCTGTTGAATTTCCCGTGCAATCCCACGGGTGCCACGCTGACGCGTGCCGACCTGAAGGCGATTGCGAAGTTCGTGTTGAAGCACGGCCTGCTTCTTCTCGCGGATGAAGTGTATGGCGAGCTCGTCTATTCTGAGGCCGGTGCGCGTACGGCGCCGAAGCCGCTCTCGTTCGCGAGCCTCCCTGAATTGCGCGACAACCTCGTGCTGTTGAACGGCTTTTCGAAGGCATGGGCGATGACGGGCTACCGGCTCGGCTACGCGTGCGGTCCGAAGGACGTGGTGGATACGATGATGAAGATCCACCAGTACGGCATCATGAGTGCGCCGACTCTCGCGCAGCATGCGGGCGTGGAGGCGATGAACCGGGGCGATGACGATGTGGAACGCATGCGGCGCGAGTATCAGCGCCGGCGCGATCTGATCGTTTCGTCGCTCAACGCGATGGGACTTCCCACGGTGATGCCGAAGGGGGCGTTCTATGTGTTTCCGTCGATTGCGTCGACGGGACTTTCGGACGAAGACTTCTGCCTCCGTCTCCTCAACGAGCATGAGGTGGCGTGTGTGCCGGGTTCTGCGTTCGGCGCCTCCGGCAAGGGCTTCATCCGCATGAGCTATGCGACGAGCTATGAGAAGATCGAAATCGCGATGAAGCGTCTGGCGGAGTTTGTGGCCACCCTGCGCGCGGAAAAGGGGACTGCGCAGAAATGAAGACAAGGCAGTTTTGGTATCCGTTGCCGGAACGTCTCATCGCGCAGCATCCGTCCGAGAAACGGGGCGATGATCGAATGATGGTGTTGCATCGTGACACCGGTTTCATCGAACACAAACGCGTGACCGACTTCCCGGACTACATCACGCCGAACGATCTGATGGTGGTCAACGACACGAAGGTGTTCCCGGCGCGTCTTGTGGGCACCTGGAGCGATTCGCCGGGCGCCGTGGAAGTGCTGATGGTGCATCCGGCACCTGCGAACGAGGGTCCGGCACCGGATCCTGCGGAGTTCGTCGGCGCGGAAGGCAACGGCCTTTTGGAGCAGCTCGAGTGGACGTGCCTCGTCGGTTCGGGGCGTCCTTCGCGTGCAGGACAGGTGGCCGTGTTCGGACCCAACCGCGAGCTGGAAGCGCATCTGCTCGAGAAGATGGGCGGCGGCATGTGGAAGATCCGTTTCGTCTCGTCGCGTCCGCTTGCGGCGCTTCTGGACGAATTCGGCCACACCCCGGTGCCGCCCTATGTGCATCGCGAAGGCACGCAAGAAGAGGAGCGCGCCGATCGCGAACGCTACCAGACGATCTATGCGAAGCACGTGGGCAGTGTGGCCGCGCCGACTGCCGGACTCCACTTCACGCCGGAGATCTTCGCCGCGCTCGATGCGAAGGGCGTTCAGCGCGTGGCGGTGACGCTGCATGTGGGGCCGGGTACGTTCCGTCCTGTCAAGGCCGAGAACATCGAAGACCACGAAATGGATTTCGAGGCGTTCACCGTCTCGCCCGAGGCGGCGGCGGCGATCAATGCGTGCAAGGCGCGCGGCGGGCGCGTGTTCTGCGTGGGCTCGACGAGCGTGCGTACGCTCGAGACGGTGGCCGCGCGTGAGCGAGGTCCCGAGGATCTGCTCGTCGTGGCAGGCAGCGGGGCCTCCAACATCTTCATCTATCCGCCCTATCGTTTCAAAGTGTGCGATTGCATGCTCACGAACTTCCATCTGCCGCAGTCCACGCTGTTGATGATGACGAGCGCGCTGGCGGGTCGTGAGCGCATGCTCATTTCCTACGCGCTGGCGGTGAAGGCGAACTATCGGTTCTTCAGTTACGGCGATTGCATGCTCATTGTCTAGAGTCTTGCCTTTTTAGTGTAAAATTGTGTATAATATCAACTGAAATTTTGGCGAGATTCCTCAATGGCGAAAATTAAACTTACAAAAACAGAGCTGAAGGCACAGACAGATGCGTTGAAACGCTTCTGTCGTTTTTTGCCGATGCTGCAATTGAAGAAGCAGCAGCTTCAGGGCGAGATTGCCGGTATTGTCGCCAAGGTGGATGATGTGGTGGCGCGCGAGCAGGCGGTGCGGACGCGTCTCGACGGTTGGGTGTCGCTGTTCGCGACGGGCGAGGATCTCCTGAAGGGGCTCGTGCGCGTGAAGGAGATCCGCCGCTCGACGGCGAACATCGCGGGTGTGGAGATTCCCGTGTTCGACGGTATCGACACCGAGGTGAAGGAAATCGATTTGTGGTCCACGCCGGCGTGGGTGGACGATGCCGTTGTCGCGTTGACGGACATCCTGGCCCTGCGAAGCGAGCGCCTGATTCTGCAGAAGCAGAAAGAGCTCATCACGGAAGAACTGCGTACGACCTCCCAGCGTGTGAACCTTTTCGAGAAGGTGAAGATTCCCGCGTGCAAGGAGAACATCCGCGTCATCAAGATTGCGATCGGCGATGAACAGACGGCGGCGGTGACGCGCGGCAAGATCGCGAAGAGCCGTTCACCCGGGGCCGACGGAACGGGCGAGGAGGGTGCAGCATGATCGTTCCGATGAAACATCTGACGCTTCTGTGCGTGGCGAAGGACGCGGAGAAGGCGCTGGAAGAGCTGCGCGAACTCGGGTGCGTGCATCTGGATCTTTCGTCCACGGCGTCCTCGGCGGAGTTCGCTGCGGCGCGAGGTGATTTTGAAAAGGCCGTGATGGCCGTGCGGACAGTCGAGAAGGCGAAGCGGGACCACGCCTTGCCGGTGGGCACGAACACCCAGCGGCGCACGGTGGAGGAAATCGAACGCCTGGTGCAGACGCGTGCGGAGGCGTCTTCGGCGGCAGACGAATTGCGCCGTCAGGTGGATGTCTATGCGCCGTATGGCGACTTCGATCCCGCGTTGGCGCGAAGCCTGTTGGACCAGGGCATCGACTTGTCGCGTGTGTGTACGCTGCCGGATCCTCTGCCGAAGAAGCGTCTTTCCCAGATGCGTGAGGAACTTGCCTCGCAGATGGCGAGGGTGAAAGCCTGTACGGCGGATCTCGCCGGTACGGACGAGTCGTGGATCACCTCCCGCTATCCAGAACTGAAGGATCGCGTCGCATTCGAGTCGGCGCGCGACATGCTCGAGACGCAAGGTGTGGTCTCCTGGATCGAGGGCTGGGTGAGCCTTGACAATGTTCCGCGCGTGCGAGCCAAGGCGGTTACGAAGGCCTGGGGGCTTCTGGTGCGCGATGCAGAAGAAGGCGAGAATCCGCCTACGCTGATTCGTCCGCCGAAGCTGTTCCGTCCGGTCGCGGCGCTTTTCGAGGGCCTTGGCATTTCGCCGGGCTACACGGAAGCGGATGTCTCGGTGCCGTTCATGTGCTACTTCTCGCTGTTCTTTGCGATGCTGGTGGGCGATGGCGCGTACGGACTCATCTTCCTCGCGGCGACGCTGTTCGGCTGGTACAAGACGAAGCCGAAAAAGGGCAGCGAGGCGAAGCGGCCGCGCGTGGTCAAAAGCTGGCTGTGTCTGCTGACGGTGTTTTCGTCCGCCACCGTGTTGTGGGGACTTCTCTCGAACACCTGGTTCGGCGCCGGCTTCCCGTTCGCGGCGAACTGGCCGACGGTGAAATGGCTGGCCGATCCAAGCTATCAGAACATGATGCTTCTGTGCTTCACGATCGGTGTTTCGCATTTGATGCTGGCGCGCATCTGGAGCGGCATTCAGATCATCAACGACCGCACATGTCTCGCGCAGTTCGGCTGGGCGGGCATCCTGCTGTTCATGTACCTTGTCACGAATTCGATCGTCGGCATCTTCTCGGGCATTCCGACCTGGGCCTACTGGCTGTTCGGCGTGTCGCTTGTTCTGGTGTTCGGGTTTACGCTCAAGGGGAACGAGCTGAAGAGCCGCGGAATCGAACTCGGCATGCTGCCGCTCAACATCATGAGCGCGCTCGGCGACATCATTTCGTACGTGCGTCTCTTCGCGGTGGGCCTTGCCTCGGTGAAGGTGGCGGAGAACTTCAACCACATGGCGACGGGACTTCTCTCGTCCGAACAGGCCTGGTGGCTCAATGCGCTGCTGGCGGTGGCGATGGTGGCGATCCTTGTAGTGGGCCATGGGCTCAATCTTGCGATGGCGGGACTTTCGATTCTTGTGCATGCGGTACGACTCAACACGCTTGAGTTTTCCAATCACAAGGGTGTTTCGTGGGCCGGGCGGGCGTTCCGTCCGTTTATGAAACACGGGAGTTGAATTTGAAAGAAAAGAAGGAGTAAAAAGTATGGATCCGATGATTGTTGCAGGTGCGATTACGTGCCTGGGTCTCAGCGCGGCGGGGTCTGCGTTTGGTACGGGTTTTGCGGCCTCGGCCGCCGTGGGGGCGTGGAAGAAGTGCTATGCCGCGAACAAGCCGGCGCCGTTCATCCTGCTCGGTCTGGTGGGTGCGCCGATCACGCAGACGCTCTATGGTATGATTCTCATGTTCATCATGCTCGGCAAGACGAGCGTGCAGGGTGCGGGCTTTGCGTGCGTGCTGCTGGGTCTGTTCGCGGGTCTCGGCATCGGCCTTTCGGCGCTTTTCCAGGGACGTGCGGCGGCGGCGGCTTGCGATGCGCAGGCAGAGACGGGCCAGGGCCTCACCAACTACTTCGGCGCGTTGGGTATCGTCGAAACGGTTGCCATCTTCACGATGGTCTTCACGATCATCGCGCTGGGATCCATCAAGTAAGAAAGTGTCGGCAAAATGAACCAGAAAGTCAAATCGGCGTTTACAATGGTCGAGCTGCTGGTCGTCGTGGCGATCATCGGCATTCTCATGACAGTGATGCTCGGCTTCTTCTCGGGCACGACCGAAGCCGCGCGTGCGACGCACTGCATGAACAACATGAAGGCGCTCGTGACGGCGGCGCACAACTACGCGATGCAGAACGAGTACGGACACTATCCGGCGGCTGGTTCGTTCGTGTGGATGGAGTACAACGGCAGCCTTCAGTACTACGAACAGAGCGGCTGGATCGCCCGCAACCCGCGTGGCGAGAAGAAGGTCGGTTCCATCATTTCGTTCTCGGAAGACGACACGTTCAAGAACAAGGATGCGAAGAACGGTCTGCGCCGTGCGTTGACGGCGGGAACGTTGTGGAGCCGCCTGAACGGCAGCCGCAAGCTCTATCAGTGCCCGGTTCATGCCGAAGCCTGCTACAAGCGCAACCATCGCTATCCGGGTTGGTCGTATGTGATGAACTCGGACTTCGGCTGGGCCTATGACGGCAACGACGCGCTCAAGTCGTGGACGGGCAAGAGCCACGGCAGCTTCGGTGCGCCGGATCGCGTGTTGATGTTCGCAGAAATCCAGGGCATTGACGATCCGGAATACCGTCTCGTCGCGAACCTCAACGAGAAGGGCGAGAAGGGCGACTCCGTGCTGCAGCACGACAAGGAGTTCATCGGCTTCAACCACAAGCAGAAGGTCGGCCACTGGGCGGGACACGTCGCATTCGTCGACGGCCATGTGGGCAAGTTCCTCGTGCCGGAGAAGGGATCGATCGATCTCAAGAAGCTGACGGAAAAGCTGTGCGCGGGCCACGAGCTCCAGTATCGGAGCGGTCGGTATGAAGACCTTCAGGAGCGCTAACTCAAACGCGTGACAAGTTAAGTCAGTGACAGGCGGCGGCGAGAACGGACAATCCGAAGATCGCCGCCGTTTCTGCACGCAGGATGGTCGGACCGAACGAGGTCGGAACGGCAATCGCCAGAAGCGCGTCCAGTTCCGCCGGCGTGAAATCGCCTTCCGGTCCAACATAGAGCCCCAGACCGTTCGCGGTCGCCGGGGCTTCTTCTTTTTCCGCCGTCCGCACTTTTTGAACGGCTTCCAGCAAAGGCGGCGGCGGGGGATTGGTCAGCGCGCCGACGAAGACCGCCCGGCAGGCACGCACGAGCGGTAGCGAGTCCGCGAAATCAAGCGGCGCGACGATTTCGGGCAGCCACACGGCATCGCTCTGGCGAGCGGCGTCTTCTGCGACACGCATCCAGCGTTCTGCCTTGGCAGGACGCTCTTTCGGGTCGAGGCGCACGATCGCGCGATCCGAGATGACCGGAACGATCCGTGAAACGCCGAGTTCCACGGCCTTCTCGATCGTCCAATCCCAACGCGACCCCTTCGTCACGCACGCGAAGAGCGTGAGCGGCAGGCCCGTGCGGGGATGGAAGACGACAGAACCCTGTGGCCGGTCGAGCCGGCCTGTTGCACCGTTCCACTGGTAGACGCGCGTGTGCCCCTGGCCATCGAACAGTTCGATCGGTTCGCCGGTTTTGGGACGAAGCACCTTGAGATGATGGGCGGCCTCCTTGGGAAGACCGACCTCATCTTGCGAGAGGATCTCGCACGCGACCAGAAGACGGTGCATCGGGCTTACCTTCCGTTTGTCTTCTGCAGCTTGTCCTTGTGCTGATAGAAGACTTTGGTCTTGGACGAGAAACTCCGGCTCTCGGGGAAGTTTTCCGCATCAAGCGACTTCGCGAGGTCCTGGAGGAGGCTGCGCTGCTTGCTCGTGAGGCGGCTCGGCACTTCAAAGACGATATTGGCGTAGAGGTCGCCGGCGGCTCCGCCCCGCAGATTCGGAACGCCCTTGCCGCGCAGGCGGATACGATGGCCGTTCGGCGTGCCCGAGGAAAGCTTCACCGTGGCGATTCCTTCAGGTGTGGGAATTTCCACTTCGCCGCCCAGCGCCGCAAGGATCGGCGAGACGGGCACATTGACCAGCAAGTCGAGTTCATCGCGCTGGAAAATCTCGCTCGGCCGAACGTCCAGCACAACATAGAGGTCGCCTGGCTCGCCACCGCGAAGTCCGCCCGCGCCCTTGCCGCTGAGGCGCAGACGCGAACCGGTATCAACCCCTGGCGGGATGCGCAGCGAAATCTTGCGGGGCACACGCACCTGGCCGGTACCGTGGCACTTCCGGCACGGCTTTTCAATGACGGTACCCGAGCCGCCGCATTTCGGACATGTCTGGCGGATCTGGAAGAACCCGCCGCCGGCGATCACCTGTCCGTGGCCATGGCAGGTCGGGCAGGTCACGCGCTTCGCGCCTTCGGCCGCGCCGGTACCATGGCATTCGGGACACTGATCGGGCAGGTTGAGGTCCATTTCACGCTGGCTGCCGAAAATCGCCTCGTCGAAATCGATCTGCAGCGTCATCGTCATGTCCTCGCCGTGCTGAGGACCGTTCGGGTCATGCCGTTGGGCACGGCGTCCGCCCCCGAACATGTTGCCGAACATGTCGGCAAAACCGCCGCCGCCGCCGCCGAAGATCTGCGAGAAGATGTCGCCGAAGTCGGCCGTGGCGTTGTTGAAGTCGAACCCACCGGCGCCGAAGTTCACGCCCTGATGGCCGAACTGGTCGTAGCGCTGGCGTTTTTCGGGATTGGAAAGAACTTCGTATGCCTCCGACGCTTCCTGGAACTTCGCCTTGGCTTCTTCACTGCCCTGGTTGCGGTCCGGATGCCATTTCATGGCGAGCTTGCGGTAGGCGCTCTTGATCTGGTCGGCACTGGCGTCCTTCGGCACGCCCAGTACCTCATAGTAGTCTCTCTTTTCTGCCATTTGCAAAACTCCTTACGCGTTCGGCTTGCCGGCGCTCACAACCACCTGTGCCGCGCGCAGCAACTTGCCGTGGAGCAGCCAGCCGCGTTTCACCTCGTTCATGATCACGCCTTCGTCGACATCCGGCGAAGGCAGTTGGGCCAGAGCCTCGTGGAAATTGGCGTCGAAGGGTTCGCCGACGGAATCGAGCGGCGTGGCGCCCTGGTTGGCAAGCGCCTTGAGCAGGCCGTCGTAGACGAGCTTGACGCCAGCCACAAAGGGATCCTCGGCTTTGTCCTTCGCCTTGTCGAGCGCGAGGGCGAGATTGTCCACGGTCGGCAGGATTTCCTTGATGACGTCGGATGCGGCGAACTTCACGAGATCTTCACGATCGCGCGCGGTACGCTTCCGGAAATTGTCGAAATCGGCCATGGCCCGCGCATAGCGGTCCTTCCAGTCCGGCACGGCGGCAGCTTCTTCCGCCTTCGGGGCTTCGGATTCCTCGGCGGCCTTTTCGTCTGCCGATGCCGCCGCCTCTTCGGGCTTCGCGTCCGCAGGGGTCTGTCCCTCTTCGGACTTCGCGTCTGCCGCGGGTCCCTCGGCCTTGGGGGTCTGTCCCTCTTCAGCCGGAGCTTCCGGCGTCGTTTCGTTTATTTTCGTTTCGGCTTTATCTTCCGCCGTCGGATCGACGGACGTCTTCTGTTCTTCTTTCTTGTCCATTTTTCGGCTCCACCAACTCATTTTAATCTCTGTCTTGCGATTTACAAAATAAGTGAAGTACTAATTATATCATTTCTGGATGAAAGGGGCAATCCATCTTAAATGTAAAATTGAAAATTGAAGATGGTGAATAGAGAATGGATGCTCCGTGCGTGGCTGTAGAGTGACGGCACATTCGCCGTCGGGCGGGGAACTCTGAACACTGAAAATTGAAGACTGAAGATTGAAAATTGAAGACTGAAGATTGAAAATTGAAATGTGCCCCCACCTTGTGATATAATATTAATCCCTTTGAAATAGGAGGCGTGTGGAGACACCCTCTTTCAGAAAGAAGAAAACCATGATCGACATCAAGAAGATCCGCGAAGATTTCGACAACACGGTCGCGCAGTTGGCGCGTCGTGGCGTCGAGCAGGAGAAGGTTGCGAAGGCTCGCGACCTCGACGCGCAGCGCCGCGCCCTCCTCGCTGAAACCGAGACGCTCAAGGCCAAGCGCAACTCTGCGTCAAAGCAGATTGGCGTGCTGGCGAAGTCGGGTGGCGACATCTCTGCGGCGAAGGCCGAAATGCGTGCCATCGGCGATCGTATCACCGAAATCGACAAGCAGTTGGCCGAGGTTGAGACGTCGCTGCGTGAAACGCTGCTGATGATTCCGAACCTGCCGGCGCCGGAGATTCCCACGGGCCTTGATTCCAGCACGAACCAGGTTGTGCGCCTTGTGGGCGAGTGGAAGGATCCCGACTACGAGATCCCAGACCACATGCAGATCGGCGAGAAGCTGGGCATCTTCGATTTCCCGCGCGGCGTGAAGCTCACGGGTACGGGCTTCCCGGTCATCCTCGGGCAGGGTGCGAAGCTGCAGCGTGCGCTCATTCAGTACATGCTCGACCTCCATTGCCAGAAGCAGGGCTACACGGAAATGCTGCCGCCGTTCATGGTGAACTCGGCGTCGATGACCGGTACGGGCCAGCTGCCGAAGTTCGCGGAGGATCTCTATCACTCCAATGCGGATGACTTCTGGATGATTCCGACGGCCGAAGTGCCGGTGACGAATTTCTATCGCGACGACATCTTCGACGGCATCAACCTGCCGAAGATCACGCCGGAGACGCCGGTCAAGTTGACGGCCTACACGCCGTGCTTCCGCCGTGAAGCGGGCTCTGCCGGCAAGATGACGCGCGGCATGCTGCGCGTGCATCAGTTCGACAAGGTCGAGATGGTGAACTTCGTCCATCCGTCCACGAGCTTCCAGCAGCTGGAGGTTCTCGTGAAGGAAGCCGAAGATGTGCTCACGGGTCTCGGACTTCACTTCCGCGTGTTGATGCTGAGCTCGGGCGACATGGGCTTCAGCGCGTCGAAGTGCTATGACCTCGAACTTTGGGCGCCGGGCGAGAAGCAGTGGCTGGAAGTGTCCAGCTGCTCGTGCTTTACCGACTACCAGGCCCGCCGTTTGAACTGCCGCTTCAAGGATGCCGATGGCAAGACGAAGCTCGTTCACACGTTGAATGGCTCGGGCGTGGCGTTGCCGCGTCTGGTGGTTGCGTTGCTGGAACAGCACCTGCAGGCCGATGGCTCCGTGCTGTTGCCGGAAGTGTTGCGTCCGTATATGGGTACGGACCGCTTGGTGCCGGTCAAGTAAGGACGAAAAGGGTTTGCCATGGGAAAGAACTTCTGGCCGATTTACATCATCGTGGCGGCGCTCTCGTTGGCCGCCACCTGGAAATACGCTCCAGCCCTCGGTGAGAAGATTCCCCCGGCAAGCCGCGCGGCCATTTTCGATGTGGTGGCGAAGTGTTTCGGGAAGACGGTCAAAGAAGCGTCCGACACCGTGCCGGCAGCTCCGGCTGCGGCGGCGTCGGGCGTAAAACCCCTCGTGACACAGCGCGCCGCGGCGCCGAAGGCGCTTGCCCCGAAAAAGCAGACCGTTCAGCCTCTGGCGGCAGCGGCGAAACCCGCTGCTCGGCCGGCTGTTCCTCAGACAGAAGAAGAGGACGATCTGCCGTCGCTTAAGGGCGTCATGCAGGCCGATGCGCAGACGGCGAGCTGGGGCGTTCTCAACCAGATCACCACGGTGACAGGGCTTGACGGCGAAGAGAAGGGCGCGGTCGCGGGTGGACGTTTCTTCCTGATCGAGAGCCGCGAGCAAAGCGAGAGGGGTCTTGTGCTCGTGGGCAACTTCACGCCCACGCCGATGGCCGAACCCGTGCGCGTGCCGGCCATGAATCTCTATTGCTTCTCGGGCAAGCCCGATTCGCTTTCGCAGCGTCAGCGCGACTGCTTGCGCAAGTATTACGAATTGCGCGGCGAGGCGATGGCGATTAAGTCCAAATTGCTGCGAGAGAATGCGCTGCGCAGTCCATACGGCAAGCAGGCCGCCGCCGCGATGCGCGCCTTCAAGGAGAAGGCCGCCGAGGTCGAGCGGATGAAGAACGCCGATGGCGAAGCGAATCGCAAGGCGACCTACGAGCTTTCCCAGCTGCGGGTGAAGATGCAGGAGCTGACGCAAAAGCACAAGGACTGGAAGAAGGCCCATGCGGCGGAACTTCCCGATCCCGAAAAGAATCCGGCCTATCAGGCCAAGTTGCAAGAAGCGCGCGCCTATTCCGCCCCAATCGCCGGCCTCGCCTTCTAATCACCCTTCAACCCTTTAACCTATAACCTTTGCCCTACCTCTTTAACCTTTAACCTTTAATCTTTAACTTTTAATCTTTAATCTTTAACTCTACTGTTCTGTCACGGCGATGCGCGCGCCGGGGCCGAGGAACATCTCGAGTTCATTGCGATCGGCGGTGGCGAGTTTGATGCCCAGTTCACGGTAGCGGGCATGCAGGGTGGCGCCGGTTTCCGGCGTAATGGGGTAGATATCGCAGGCGGCGGTTTTCGAGATGGAGATGTCATAGCGACGGAAGAATTTCTCGTTCCGCAGCGAGAGGTCCGCCGTGTTGGACTGCTTGTGGATCACCAGGACCGCATTCGGGAAATCCAGTACGTTGACAGTATCGCCTGGACTCAGCCTTTCCCATTTCAGTTTAGGATTCAGTTTGATCAACGCCGCCGTCGTGGTTCGGTGTTCGCGGGCGATGCGTTCCTGTCCATCGCCGCGCCGCACGGTCACGAACTTGGTCCAGGGCGTGGCCTTCCCCGAAAGCAGTATTTGCAGATTGAGATCGCCGAGGCGACGCTTGAGCGCGTCGCTTTGGTCCGCCATGGACGGACGGTCATAGAGTTTCTTGATCGTGTCGATGGCGTTGCGCACATTGCCCTGACGTTCGGCCTCCGCATAGCGGCGGATGAGAATCTGGTCGACTTGCGGACGCGCCGATTCCGATTCCAGCAGTTCCTGCACGAGCGGTCGTACGGTCGGCGGCACGGTCGGAATGGGTTTGGGCGGCGGCAGAACGGGTTGGGGCGGCTTGGTCGACGTCGATGAAACGGCGGGGGGCGTGTCGGGTTTCGCGGCCGGTGGCGTCGTGGGCTCGGGTGGACGTGGCGGCGTCACGGCGACATGTGTCGGCGTGGAGGGCGTGACGTTGTTGCGCGACCGCCACCACCGCGAAATACGATAGCTCGCAAACGAGACGCCGATGAGCACGAGGGCAAGGATGACGAATCCGCGGAGATGATGCGTCTCCGTTTCGGATCGGTGGTATTCCACCCCATACTTGCCCCGTGAGAATGCCATGGCAAAGGATTTACTTGGCCGCCGGCTGCTCTTCCGTCACGATGGCCTGCACGGAGGAGCGGGCGACCTCGATGATGACGTCCTGCGCGAGTTCAATGCGGAAGGTCTTGTCCTTGGCTTCGACGATCTTGCCGATAAGGCCGTCGGCGAAGACGACCTTTGTACCCGCGCGGAGTTCATTGATCATCTTCTGGCGCTCTTTCTCCCGGCGCTGCTGCGGCTTGATCATCATGAAGTAGAAGATCGCGAAGAGGAGGATCATCGGAATGAGCATGCCCATGCCGCCGCCCTGCTGCTGGGGCTGCGCCGGTGCTGCTGCGCCATCCGTCGTCGGCTGAACTTCCGTCGCCGTGGTGGCCGGGGCGGCCGCAGGAGCTGCGGCAGGAGCCGGGGCGGCTTGAACAGCGGCCGGCTGGGCGGCCTGTGCGAAGAGAATCGGAGTATTCATTTGTTGTTTCCTTCTTGGTCTTTGTGAAGTTGTTCCTTCCAGTCGAGGAAGGTTCCGTCAAGAATCGATTGGCGCATCTCGCGCGAGAATTCGCAGAGGCGATGCACGTTGTGGATTGTGAGCAGGCGGAAGCCGAGGATTTCGCCGGCGTGGATGAGATGGCGCACGTAGCTGCGCGAGAAGTGCTGGCAGCAATAGCATGTGCAGCCTTCTTCAACGGGCGAGAGGTCGGTCTCCCACTTCGCGGCCTTGATCGCCACGTTCCCGTGGCGCGTCAATGCCGTGCCGTGTCGTGCGACGCGTGTGGGAATCACGCAGTCGAACATGTCCACGCCGCGCGCCACGCATTCGGCCATCTGCGTCATCACGCCGAGGCCCATCACATAGCGCGGCTTCTCTTCCGGCAGATAGGGTACCGAGGCCTCCACGGCCTTGTACATCGCCTCTTCGGGTTCGCCCACCGACACGCCGCCGATCGCGTAGCCGGGGAAATCCATTTTCACGAGCTCTTCCGCGCAGTGGCGGCGGATGTCGTCGTAGATGCCGCCCTGCACGATGCCGAACACAAGCTGTCCTGGCGCATGCGGCGCCTCAAGGCTCATCTTCGCCCACTTGATCGTGGTCTCGACGCTCTTCACCGCGCGGTCGCGTTCACAGGGCCACGGCAGACATTCGTCGAACACCATGGCGATGTCGCTGCCGATGATGCGCTGGATTTCCATCGACTCGCGCGGACCCAGAAAGATGCGGCGTCCATCGAGGTGCGAATTGAACCAGCATCCTTCGGGCGTGAGCTTGCGCATCTTCGCGAGCGAGAACACCTGGAATCCGCCCGAGTCCGTGAGGATCGGCTTGTGCCAGTCCATGAATTTGTGCAGACCGCCCGCATGCGCCATGACCGCCATGCCGGGACGCAGATTCAAATGGTAGGTGTTGCCGAGAATGATCTGCGCGCCGTTCTCTTCGAGATCGCGCGGCTCCAGCGCCTTGACCGTGCCCTGCGTGCCGACGGGCATGAAGACCGGCGTCTCGATGGGACCGTGAGCCGTCCACAATACACCCGCACGCGCGCGTGAGCGCGCGTCCTTTGCTTGGACCTCAAATGTCCCGGGCTGAGGGGTGCTATTCATAGGAGAAGAGAGTATAGCATAAAACGCGGGGAAAATTAAGTCTTCAGTTAAGGACATTATTAAAATTCTCCCTTCTTCAGTCGCAAGCGAGGGGCATTTTCCATTTTCCATTCTCCATTCTCCATTCTCCATTTGAAATGTGCTATAATCTTGCGCGTGAAATACTTTCGTCTCTTTTGGGAATTCTTCAAGATCTCGCTCTTCGTCGTGGGGGGCGGGTATGCGATTATTGTCGTGGCGGATGAAATCTTCGGGAAAAAACGCAAATGGCTGGCGGAGGGGGAACTTTTGGAACAACTGCCCGTCTTTCAGATGGTCCCGGGGCTCATTGCCGGCAATACGGCGATCTATGTCGGACTCAAAACGGCCGGCCGCTGCGGGGCGGCGATTGCGCTCCTCGGGGTTGCGCTGCCGTCCTTTTTGATCTTTCTGGGCGTGTCGATGGGATATGGCGGCCTTCCCGTGGACCATCCGCTCGTCGCCGGGGCGCTGGCGGGTCTGCGCGCGGCGCTGACGGGCATTGTGCTGGGGACGATCGTGAAGGGCCTGCGTACGAGTGTGAAGGGCGTGTACGGCTGGACCGTTCTCGCGCTGGCGGTCGTCCTGCTGGTGGGCTTTCACGTGAACGTCGTCGCGGTGATTCTGGGGGCGATGGCCACGGGGCTTGTCTGGACTTTCGCAGGCGGTGCGCTGCCGCCGCCGGATGAACGGGGCGCGGGGGTGGCGCTCGCACCGCTCTCGCGGGCGAGACGCCTCGTCTGCGTGTGTGCGTGCCTTGTTGCGGCGGGCGTGGTGACGGTTGTGGCGGGAACGATTTTCTGGACGTTCGTCAAGTTCGGGCTTCTCGGCTTCGGCGGCGGCTTTGTCCTTGTGCCGCTTTACCTCGAGACGTTTGTTGGCGAGGCGGCCTCGCTCCTGCAGCTGCCGGCGGAAGAGTTCTCGAACCTGATGGCGCTCACTCAGGCGACGCCCGGACCGGTGAGCGTCAATGCGGCGACGTTCTTCGGGTATCGCCTGGGCGGTATTGGCGGGGCGGCGCTCGCGACGACGGCCCTGCTGCTGCCGTCGTACTTTTTGCTCACGGCGGCGCTGGGCGGACTCGACAAGTGGAAGCGCAGCAAGTTCGTGCAGGGCATTCTCTTCGGGGTGCGTCCGGCGACAAACGCGCTCATGTTCCAGGCGCTGTTGACCTTCGCGTGCCTCAGCGTGTGGCAGCAGGGCTGCGTGCAGCCCTTCGCGTGTCTGCTCGCCGCCTTCGCCGCGACCGCGCTCCTCACGCGCAAGCTCTCCATCATGTCCGCCATCTTCCTCTGCGCCCTCTTCGGCGCCCTCCGTGCTCTCCTCTGATTCGTCCACATAGCCGCGTGTGGCCGCGAGAGTGGGAGGTTGAAAAATGGGTAAACTCCAGTTGCCTTGTGACTTGCCGAGGGTGGGGTGGTTTGCTATAATTTCCGTATGAAAAATACGATGATTTTTGCGATGGTGGTGGCGCTTGCGGGCGTTGCCGGTGCGGTGAATCCGATTACGGCGGAGGGCGAGTTTTTGTCTGATCCGGCGCCGCGGGTGGGTCCTGACGGGAAGCTGTGGGTGTTCGGTTCGCGGGACGAGAATCCGCGCTATTACTGCAGTTCGGGAAACGATGCGTACGAAACGACGGACTTGCGGACCTGGAAGGTCCACCGCGATGTGTTCACGGCGGCTTCATTGCCGGGCGTGAAGGTGCTCTATGCGCCGGATGCGCTCTATCATAACGGCGCATGGCGGCTCTTCTTCTGCACGCCCTCGCGCAAGTACATGGAAGGGATCGCGTCGTCGGTGAAACCCGAAGGACCTTTCACGAACGTGCAGAAGCTCTCCGCCTGTACGCAGATCGACCCCGCGATCTTCCGCGACGACGATGGAACGCTCTACTACAACTGGGGACAGTTCGCCCTCAACGGCGCCGTGCTGAAGGACGACCTGTCGGGACTCGTCCCCGGTACGCTTCACACGCGGATCATCGACGAGGCGGGCCATCACTTCCACGAGGGTATCCAGTTGCTCAAGCGCAAGGGACTCTACTATCTCGTCTATACGGACCTCAAGACCGACGGTCCGCGTTCGGCGGCGCGCATCGGCTATTCGACGGCGGAGAAGCCGTTCGGACCCTACACCTACTGCGGCGTGATCGTCGACAACACGGGGTGCGATCCAAAGACCTGGAACGACCATGGCGGTCTCGTTGAATTCGGCGGCAAGTGGTACATTTTCTACCATCGGTCGACCAACGGGTCGAACACGATGCGCAAGGCCTGTGTGGAACCGATCACCTTTGACGAAAAGGGATTGATCCGTCCTGTGGAAATGACCTCGAACGGTGCCGAACCGCCGCTCGATCCGTTCACGACGGTGGAAGCGCGTCTCGCGTGCCTTCTTTCGGGCAACGTGCGCATCGTCACATTCCCCGACAAACAGGAACGGCTGGCGGAAATCCAAGCGGGCGACACGGCCCTCTGGCGGTATTTCAATTTCACGAAACCGGCCGCCTCGCTTGAACTCACCGTCAAAAGCGCCGCCGGCGGAACCGTGACCGTCCTTGACGGCACGGGTCGCGAACACGGCACAGGAACGATTCCGTCCGGTGACGGCAAGACCTTCGCAACGGTGACGATTCCGCTCTCCAAGCCGATGCCCGCCGGCATTCAGACAGTCAAGTTCGTCTTCGCCTGCCCCCCCGGCAAAACCTTCGGCGAACTCGACGCCTGGCGTTTCCGTCCCTGAGGCGCACCCGCATTCGACTCGAAAGAGAGGTCACGGTCGCCGCGACAGAGACCAGTCACATTTTCCCAATCGCCGCAGGCTGGGAAAATATGCTATAATAGGCGGCATGAAGAAGAGTATTTTCATTATCGATCTGATGCCGTTTTTGTACAAGGGACATTTCGTGTTCCTGCGGAGCCCGCGGATGACCTCGACGGGTCTCAACGTTTCCGCGCTGATCGGTTTCGTGAACGGCATCACGTCGATTCTCGGTGAATACAAGCCCACGCATGCGGTGCTGGCGATGGACCCGGGCGGACCGACGTTCCGTCACACGGCCTATCCTCCCTACAAGGCGCAGCGCGAGAAGATGCCGGAGGATCTCGCGGCCAACATCCCTTATGCCTTTGAGGTCGCCGAGGCGCTTGGACTTCCCGTGGTACGGCAGGACGGTTTCGAGGCCGACGACGTGATGGGTACGCTGGCGGTGAAGGCGGCGGCCGAGGGATTCGAGGTCTATTGCGCTACGCCCGACAAGGATGCGGCGCAGCTGGTGCGTCCACACATCCACCTGTTTCGTCCCGGACACGGCAAGGATGGCCCCGAGATCTATGACGAGGCGAAGGTTCAGGAGCATTGGTCGCTCAGTTCGCCGGCGCAGATGATCGACTATCTCGCCCTCGCGGGCGACACGGCGGACAACATCCCCGGCATTCGCGGCGTCGGCGAAAAGACCGCGACGACGCTGCTCGCGCAATACGGCACGGTAGAAGGGATCCTCGCGCACGCGGGTGAACTGAAGGGCAAGCTCGCGGAGAAGGTCGCCGCCGGTGCCGAAGATGCGAAGATGAGCAAGTTCCTCACGACGATCCGCACCGACGTGCCGCTCGAGGTCGATTGGAATGCCTTCGCGCGCGGTACGCTGGATGCCGAAAAGGTCCGTGCCGTGTGCACGAAGTTCGAATTGCGCCAGCTCGCGAAACGCCTGCTGGGCGAAACGGTGGAGATCGGTGCAGGAACGGTGACGGTCCCCGTGTCCGAGGCCGGCGAGACGGCGCCGGTCAAGACGTTCACCACCTTGAAGGACTGGCCGCATACCTACACGCTCGTCAAGACGGCAAAGGAAGCCCAGGATCTCGCCTGGACCCTGCTGGCGGCGCCCAAGTTCGCGTTCGATACGGAGACGACCGGCACGAACGCGCAGACGGCCGATCTCGTGGGCATGAGCTTTGCCACGGAACCCGGCAAGGCGTGGTATGTCGCCGTGCCGCCGCATCGGACCGGATCCGGTACGGCCGCCGCACCGGCGGACGATCTCTTTGCGAGCGCGGCGGCGCTGGAAGCGTCCAAGCCGGCCGCGCTGGAGGCGGCAAAGGCCTTTGTGCAGATTTTCGCGCCGGCTTTTGCCGATCCGTCGAAGACGCTCATCGCGCAGAATGCGAAGTTCGACCGCACGATGCTGGGACGCTACGGCATCACCTTCGGTTCTAAGGTGCGCGACACGATGCTGGAACACTATGTGATCGACGCGGCCGCGCGTCACGACATGGATACGCTCGCGCGCGAGTTTCTCGATTACAATCCCATTCCGATCACGCAGCTCATCGGCGAGAAGGAACGTGGCAAGGAACAGAAGAACATGGCCGATCTGTCGCCCGAGGAGATTCTCGACTATGCGGCGGAAGATGCCGATGTGACCCTGCGGCTCGATGCGGTGCTGCGTCCGAAAGTCGTCGAAGCGGGCGCGCTCGCGGCGCTTGAGCAGAGCGAAGAGCCGCTCGTGCCGATTCTTGTCGAGATGGAGCAGACGGGCGTGAAGATCGACACGGCGGCGCTGGAGAAATTCGGGATCGAGCTGGGACGTGAAATCGCCGCCTACGCGACGGAAATCCGCGCTTCAGCCGGCATGCCGGATCTCAACATCGATTCGCCGAAGCAGCTGGCGGACCTGCTCTACGGCAAGCTCGGACTCAAGCCGGTGGGTGCGAAGAAGACGCAGACGGGCCAGTTCTCGACAGACGAGAAGGCCCTGCAGTCGCTCGTCGATGCCCATCCGGTCATACGCAAGATCCTCGAGTATCGCGCGTGCACGAAATTGAAGGGCACCTATGTGGACAAGCTGCCGCGCTGCATCGACCGTGCCGATGGACGCGTCCACACGACGTTCGCCCAGGCGTTTACCGAGACGGGGCGGCTGAGTTCGTCCGACCCGAATCTGCAGAACATCCCCGTGCGCACGGACCGCGGCAAGCTGATCCGCGCGGCGATTGTCGCGCGCGATGCGGACCATGTCCTCGTTTCGGCCGACTACTCGCAGATCGAACTGCGCATCATGGCTGCGATGAGCGGCGACCAGTCGATGCTCGCCGCGTTCGCGCAAGGCGCCGACATCCATCGTGAAACGGCCGCACGCGTCTACGACGTGATGCCGCCTCTCGTGACGGACGACATGCGCCGCAAGTGCAAGATGGTCAACTTCGGCATCATCTACGGCATCTCGTCGTTTGGCCTCGCGCAGCGCCTGCAGGTCGCGCGCAAGGAGGCGGCGGGATTGATCGACACCTACTTCAAGCTCTATCCGAAGATCCGCGCGTTCATGGATACCTCCATCGCCAAGGCGCGCGACGCGGGCTATGCGGTCACGGCGCTTGGACGCCGCCGCACGCTACGCGACATCGCCTCGCGCAATGCGACGGCGCGTCAAGGCGCCGAACGCGATGCGATCAACACGCCCGTGCAGGGAACGGCGGCGGACCTGATCAAGCTCGCGATGGTGAAAGTCGATCGCGCGCTCAAGGCGGCCGGTCTTCAGGCGAAGATGATCCTGCAGATCCACGACGAACTGCTCTTCGATGTGCCGAAGGGCGAAGTGGAACAGGTCAAGGAAATCGTCAAGCGCGAAATGGAAGGGGCGATGTCCCTCGGGGTGCCGCTTGAAGTCTCCGTCGGTGTCGGCGCCAACTGGCTCGACGCGCATTAAGACAATCCGGCGGGCTTTTTCGGCAAGTGTGTGGTCGGTCCGCGCACGAGCCCGCATGGCGGCGTTCTTTGAACGCGCCGTAATTTCCGGGTGATTGCCATTCCAATGTCCATTTCGGGTCTTGTGAATTGTAATCTATTCTGCCCGGCATTGCGGCGCGCTCGGAGAGCGCGCCCTACCATTTTGGCGCCCTACCATTTTGGCGTCCTAGCATTTTGGCGCCCTAGCATTTGGGTACCTTGTCATTTCAGTATCTGGGTTTTGCGGTAGTAGATGATTTTTTGTAAGATGGCCGTCGCTTGTTCGTTTAATCGAATGTAGGGTCAAATGAAAGGGTTCAATGACATGGGAAATGCACTCCATCTTGAAGAAGAGCAAATAATTCTCGATTGGATTCGAACGCATGTAAGGAAATAACATGCTGAACCGTTATAAGAAGTAGGGAAAAGACAAAATGGCAAAATTCAAACATGTACCGCAGTCGTATCTCATTCGCAAGTTGATGGGGTATTGGAGTAACGTCGTCAAAAACTATGACGACGATGTTCGTGACGATGACTTTTTCGACATCATCCGCAACAGCTGCGACCACGATCAGGCGGTGGAACTGATCGAAACGGCCTATTCGGAAGACGAACTGAAAACGATGCGTGAGGGACGTTCGCGCGTGGGGCGGCTGGACTTCGACGACCCGCTGGATGACATTTTCCAGGTGCTCTGGAATCACGAGGAATCACGTGGCAAGTGCCGCCTCGTACTCTATGCCCTGCGCGATCTCGTGCTGGCGGATATGGTATCGGCGAAGAATGAACCGATGGAACGCCGCTTCAAGGAACTCACGCGCATCCTGAAACTGGACGAACTTGAGAGCGAGATTCTCTGCCTCGCCTACATTGTGAACCAGACGTGTTTCTCGTGGCCGGTTCGCATCGACGACCGTGACAAACCGCTCTATTTCGCGATGGCGCTCGACCGTTCGCTTGAGGAGGTCCAGAAGATGCTGGCGGCGAATGGCCGTTTGAGGAAGTTCGAGCTTCTTGATGACGATTGGGACTTCTTCTATCGCAACTATGGCGGTTATCTGAACGGGTCTGACAATGAAGCCGTCGAGCGTCGCTTCTATCAGAAGGTCGAGGGCGAAACGCTGCCCTGGTCGTATTATGGGGATTTGGCGACGAAAGACGGCGAACTCCTCAAATCGATGATTGCGGCCAGCAAGGGCAAGGGGAAGTGCAACATCCTGCTCTATGGTGTACCGGGGACCGGCAAGTCGAGCTTCGCAAAGGCGCTGATTCGTGAACTGGGGTACACGGGTTTCGAAATCAAGCAGGGCGATGATGACGGGCGCAATATGAATGCACCCAGCCGCATGGTCGGCATCCAGGTTGCGAACAGCAAGGAGGATCCGAATGAAACCATCCTGATTGTCGACGAAGCGGATGAACTGCTGCGTAGCACATCGGCCTATAGTTTCTTCGGAATTTCCTTGAGCGGCGGGAAGTCCACCGAGAAGGGGGTGATGAACACCCTGCTCGACGAGATGAAGCTGCCGGCCATCTGGATTTCGAATGCACCGGCCGAACACATGGACGAAAGTGTCCGTCGTCGTTTCGACTACTCGATTTGCTTCGAACGCATGACCAATGCCCAGCGCCGGGCCATCTGGCGGAATCTTATCAATAAGTTCGGCCTCAAGCGTCGGATTCCCGAAGAGAAGATTGCGCTTTACGCCGACAAGTACCAGACGAGCGCCGGTGGTATCTCGATTGTCCTCGAGAATGTGAAGCGCATGGCGCCGGCGGCGGACAAGGTCGATGAACTTGTGGCGACGCTGATGAAGCCGCATTGCAAGCTGATGGGCATCACGGCGGACGAGAAGTTCATGCCGGCCAAGGGCTACTCGCTGGACGGTCTTAACGTGAAGGGGAAGGTGTCGCCTGCGAAGATCGTCGCCTCGGCACGAAACTTCTTGGACGCGACCTACAATCTCGAGGCCGAGGACAAGCCGCGGATGAACGTGCTGCTCTTCGGGCCCCCCGGCACGGGCAAGACCGAGTTCGTGAAGTTCCTCGGCAAGGAACTCGACCGCCGCGTGATTGTGATGAAGGGGTCCGACCTGCTCTCGAAATACGTCGGCGGGTCGGAGCAGAACATCGCGGCGGCCTTCCGTCGTGCGGAGGCCGAGCATGCGATTCTGTTCTTGGACGAAATCGACGGCCTTCTGCAGGACCGTTCGGGGGCGGACCATTCGTGGGAAGTGACACAGGTCAACGAACTGCTGCAGCAGATGGAGAACTTCAACGGCATTCTGGTGGCCGCAACGAACTTCTCGAAGAATCTCGATGCGGCGGCCATGCGTCGTTTCACCTTCAAGCTGGAATTCGGCTACCTTGATGCGGCCGGGAAGAAGGTCTTCTTCGAGAAGATGTTCAAGTCGGAACTGTCGGAATCCGAACAGGCAGAGCTCGAATCGATTCCCAACCTGGCACCGGGCGATTTCCGCACCGTGCGTCAGGAACAGTTCTATCTCGGCGGTACGATTACGAACGCGGACCGGCTGGCGGCCCTGCGTGAGGAAAGTTTGCTGAAGAAGGATGGTCCGAAGGTCGCAACGGTCGGGTTCTAATCGGCGGACGAGAAACGAAAAAACACGAAAAAACTTCGTACCGTCCCGTAAGATGGTACGAAGTTCTTCCGTTTAACCTCATGTAAGGAAATAACAGGAGGTTTAAAATGGACGGTGAAGAAATGAAGATTGGCTACGGTGTTTCACATACACTCGAGGAGACGGCTCGTCACTTCGGCATTACACGGCAGCGCGTACAGCAGATCGAGCAGAGCGCGTTGCGTAAGCTGCGTTTGGAAATGAAGCGTCGCTACGGGGCGACGGATGTGATGGATTTCCTTTAAAATACGCGAGGAAGAAAAAAATGAAAACAACGACTCAGAAAAAAACGAAAACGCTTCGTCAGATGGATCCGCAGGAACGTTTCCATGAGACGAAGATTGCTCTGTTGATGAAGGTCCACCATGTCACGCGCGCGACGGCAGAAGCCTTTATCCGGGCCAAGGATAAAAAGCGGCAAGAAGAAAAAAAGAACGAGGAGGACGATGCCTCCTCGTCGATGACCAAACCACCGCGTCGCATTGTTACTTTCCTGAAAGCCCCGTATAAAGCGCTGCGTGGAAGGATGAGCGCCGAAGACTTCTTCGGCATTGAATGAAACGCGTCAGTGCGTTGCAGCCGCCTTGAACTTCTTCAAGGCGGGCAGAACTTCTTCGTACGACCGTACGACCGTGACACCCTTGAGGCCTTCGACGGCCTTGACTTGTTCCGGCGTACGGGCGATGGCGATCACGGGACGACCCGAGGCGATGAATCCAGTGACCAGTGGACCGAAATAGTCGCGTTTGGGATTGATCACCAGCAGGGCATCAAGAGAGAGCAGGTCCGTCGGCACATGGCGGTCGTGCATGTCCCAGGCGAAGAAGCCGGGGGCGTGCATTAGATCCTTTGTGAACCAGCGGGCGAAGTCGCGGTCTTTGTGCGACTCATAGCCGACTACGTAGTCGCCAAGCTGGCGCTGGCGCGGACTCCATGTGGGCTTGACGCCCGTGAGGTAGGCGAGGATGCCCTGGACGAGGTCGATGCTGTGGTCGTAGCATTCCGGGTGGCACGACGAGATGAAGACCTTGCCCTTGCCCACGGTACCGGCCGCAAAAGCGGTCTTACCTGTCATCGGCTTGCGGGCATCGGGCGAACAGGTACTGATCGAGCTGGCCGTGTAGGTGGCGAGCGTCTTGACGTCCGTATTGGGGATCGGCGTTCCCGGTACGAGTACGGGACCTCCCCAATACTCCACGATCCGGCTCTTCGCCTTCGTGCCGAACACCTTGCGGCCTTCGTCCGTGAGCTTGATGCGTGTCGACTTCCAGCCGCGATACGACTCGCCGTCGTGCTTGAAGGGGACCATGCTCAGGCGCAGGCTCTTGGACGTAACCGTCTGCGAGGCGAGATAGGCGCCGGCGCAGATGCCGTAGTACTTGCCGCCCTGGTTCACGAAGTTCGTGATCGCCTCGCGTCCGAGGGCGCCGAGGTTGTTGTACTGCACGTTGGAAAGTCCGCCCGGCATCACCACGAGGTCGGCGTTCTTCAACGCGCCGTTGCGGATGTCTTCGGCGTTGACGATGTCGAGCTGGTATTCCGGTGCATTTGCGAGGAGTTCCGCAATCGGGTAGGAACCGCCGCCGCGGTCCGTGTAGTACGCGACCTTGACGGGCTTCTCGACCTTCTTGACCGCCGGTCGCGGGGCGGGGGCGGGTTCCTTTGCACGGGCCCGCAGGGCTGCGAGCGCCTCTTCTTCGTTCTGGACCACGGTGACGCCGTCGCCGAGTTTCGCATAGTGCGGGGCCATCTCGCCCCACACGATCACGCGGCCGCCACGTTTGAGGAAACCGCGCGTGACGTTACGGTTGGACCCGAGTCCGCCCTTGCTCGTGCTCTTTTCGGCACAGGGCGGCACGAGCATCACGTCGACGGTGCGGGCCGATTCTTCTTCGATCAGGGATGCGCAGAGGGGCTGCAGTTCGAATTCCCCGAGGCGCATCAGCTTCTGGGCGAAGCGCGCTGTTTGGGCGCTGAAGGCGTTGTCCGCCACCACGCCCACGGCGAGCTGGCCGGGTTTGCGGTGGGGCAGAGTCCATTCGCCGGCGCGACCATGCGTCACATAGCGCAGTGCGCCCTTGAGAATGCTGTGGTCGCCGACGTCCTTTTCTGGGTGCGGTCCGATGGCGACGATGCGGCCCTTGCCGTAGGAGCCGGCGACGATGGCGGCCTTGCCGGCCATTGTTTCGCGCGGCTTTTCGTTTGCATTGACGTCCGAATAGTAGGTGGCGATCACCTTGAAGTCCGCGCCCTCGACCGGCTTGGCGGGCACCATGACGGGACCGTTATGGTAGTCCACGCGGTGCGTGTGCGGCTTGATGCCCATCATCGTTTCAGCGTCCTTCGTGAAACGGATGAGCATGTCGGCGCCGCCGCCGCTCACGCTGTTCTTGTAGGGGATGAGTCCCATCATCGTCGAATGGGATTTGTCGTTCTGGCTCACGAGGAAGCAGCCCGCACAGGTGCCGATGTAGCCGCCGCCGTTTCGGATGAAGGCTTCGAGCTTCTTCACGCCCTCGGGTCCCATCGCCTTCGCTTCGGCGCCGGAACTGCCGCCCGGCATGATCAGCACGTCGGCCTTGTTGAGCGCGCCCTCGGCCACCATCTTACCGTCCACGGGGAAGCCGTGAACGTTCTTGGCGAAGGTCGCAATCTGCAGATGGCGGAAGGCGCCCATCGAGCGCGCGCCCTTGTCGGTGAAGACGGCCACGCGAACGACCGAAGGATCCACGGGCGGATCACTTGGAATTTCGGCAGAAAGCCCACCGCAGCCAACGGCGACGAACAGGGCCCCGAGAAGGCCCGTAAACGAGAGACGAGTCATATCCATACGTTATTCCCTTTGTTTTCTAAGGATAGACATAGTATAGATGATTTCGCGCCCAAAGGCAACAGATTTACTTCACACCGGGCGCATCTGAATAATTCACCGCGCCAGGCCGTCCAGGTCCACGGATGGCACGGATTACGCGCCAG
>JAKSOY010000329.1 GCA_024405255.1 Kiritimatiellia bacterium | reverse complement strand
CTGATTGCCGCAGACATGTATTACCCTGCGGTGATGTGTGCGCTGGGCATTGGGGCGGCCGAACCCAGCGAACGCAATGCCGGGGCGGACATCGTTGCGGCGGCGCGTTCGCAAATTGGCGTGACGGTCAAGTACGCCCCCGCATACGAGGCAATCGAATATCCGAACGGCGATGTGCCGCGGGCGCGAGGCGTTTGCACGGACGTGTTGATACGGGCCTTGCGCGATTCGCGCGGAATAGACCTGCAGCCGCTCATCTACAAGGACATGAAATGGCACAGATGGGCCTATCCGCTCAAGTCAATTGTTCAGGCGCTTGATTCGAGCATCGTCCATCGGCGAGTGTTGAACATGGAATGCTATTTCCGCAGACACGGCTGGATCGTTGCGTCCAATGCGATCGGCGACTTTCTACCCGGCGATATTGTCACCTGCCGAGTGTCCGGCAAGTTGCCGCATGTGATGATCGTAAGCGACCGAAGCGACACGAACGGGGTGCCGCTCGTCATCCACAATATCGGCAAGGGAACAAAAGAGGATTCATACCTCTTTGCCAATGCGATCGAGGGGCATTTCAGATGCCGATGAGGTTTTGTGTTATAATGTCACCGAAAATGTGAATCCAATTCCGAGGAGGAGAAAATGTTGAAGTGCTCAGTTCTTTTGTTGACGCTCTGTAGCATTGCTTTCGCCTTTGCCGAAGACGCTCCACAGGCAAACCTGCCCAAGGGCGGGCCGTTCGTGAACGCCAGCCAGTTCCCGGCCAATGCGAACCCCAACGCCTACTATTGGGTCGATGTGGTGACCAAGGATGCGGGAGAGGTCGTATTCACGGGTGACCGCCCGTGCAATCTCCCTGATCCCAAATTCGAGACCAAGGGCGGTCTGACCAATCGTGTCATTCTCCTGATCGGCAAGCCGTACACGGTGACCACGAAGAGCAAGGTGTCCGTCGTGGGGAAGAGTTCGCCCGACATCAAGGTACTTGTCAAGGGCGACAAGACCGTGCGCATCCAGAGGCCGTTAGTCTTCAACGTTGGGCAGGGGCCGTTCGTAGGCAAGTAAGGGGTTGACTTGAAGGGCGTTCTCACAGTCCTTCTGGCGCTGGTCTTTACGCAGGCCGCCATCGGCGGTTCTGACGCTCAATTGCCCTATGGCGGACCATTTGTCAACGAGGGCAGTTTTCCCGAAGACGGCGATCCGGCGGAGTATTTCTGGGTGGAACTTGCGCTCGTTGATGGTGACGGCACTGTGACGCTCAGGAGCCGCGAGCCAGGCGAATTCACGACCGTCAGCTTTGCGGCAATGAAAGGTGACATCAACCGCGTACTTCTTTACAGGGGCAAGGAGAAGTGGGGTCGTCATTACACGGTCTACTCCAAGCAGGCGGTTCGTATCCTCTATGTCTCGCATGGCGGATTTGTGAATGCCAGCAGGGACAATCCCATTTACAGCCAGTCCTACAGACCCGTGGCGTATCGTCAGGATGCCGAGGCTGTTCTAAAGTCCAATCTTGATCTCATTCGCAAGGAAGTGCCCGTGCCGAGCTTCTCTTGGATCGATCCCGATCTCGACATCGCCAAGTCGGAGGCGAACTTGCGAAAGCTCAGGGACGAACGCAGGGCGAGGGACGATGCGAAGCGTCGGGAAGAGTACCGGCAACAGTGCGAACGTGAGCGGGAGGAATGGAAAACCAAGAGTCGGCAGAGCCGCGAGCGCGAACAGTTGGAAAGGGTCGAGAAATACAAGGCGGAATTCGTGGAGGGGAAGGCCGATTCCGGTCGATTGGTTTCCTGCTACTACGCAGCCTATTCAAGGAAGTTATCCGCGAACGATCGCAACGTCGAAGCCGCGCGGGCCGCTGCCGAGGCTTTCAAGTGGTTGCGTGAGTCGGCGAAAGCGGGTTCGCCCCGTGCGCAAGAGTCTCTTGCGTGGCATCTCCTTGACGGCAGTTGCGGGGGTGGTCACGGTGGTCCGTTTTTCTGGAGCGGTCCGCCGCCTGACGTGCCGAAGGACAATGCCTATGTCAGTCCCGCGGCATTTCAGGGAGCAGATGTCCCGGCTGACGTTCTCCTTTCGGAGACAAACGCCGTGAAGACCTTCTACCGCGTCTATTCGCGTGATCCGGTCGAGGGCGTCCGCATGATGAAACTTGCGGCCGACGCGGGAGATCCGTGGGCAAGGTCGTGGATAGGGGATCATGAGGCGAATAAGTGCGACCTCTCGATGCCAAGGTGGTTTTTGGCGAAGGACGGGTTTGCGGTTGCCGGTAAGGAAGCCGTCTCTTTCGAGGAAGTTGTGATTCGCCCCGGACTTGCGTCGGCCGTGAAGCGCAAAATCGGCAAGGATGCAGAGGGACGGGTCGTATCCGTTTCGGACGAGTATTTCGAGCATCCCCAGTATGCCCAGCATTACAAGACCCCCTGGCATGAGGCGGGTGCGAACTGTGTCATTACGGAGGTTCTGCCATGAGAATGCCGCATTGGAAAGCCATTCTCGGTTGTGTCGCCGTATTTGCGGCGGCAGAGGTCTGTGCCGGTACGCCCGCTTTCAGGGTTTGCGGGTTCGATCCGAACAGCGTCCGCTTTGATGTGACAAACGTTATAAATCGGGCGAAGGAGAACGGCGCCGCGGCGAATTACGATCTTGGTGTCATGTTCCTTTGCGGACAACAGGTCCCGATGAATCGCTATGTGGCCTACGAGTATTTCAAGAAGGCCTCTGATCTCGGCTACGGGTATGCTTCACTGCTTCTTGGCTGGTGCGGGGAGTTCAACAGCTCCTACAAGGAGCGAGGGCTGTCGATCTGCGAGGAGACGCCTCACCGTGCGCTGATTGCCGAACGCGGTGATGAAATCCTCTACAGTCTTTATCCCGAAGACGAACCGAGCGCCCGAGAATTCTATGTGCGGGCCGTGTCTAATGGCGTGGTGGAAGCAGAGAATTTCCTCGACCGGCTGGACAGGACGAAGCTCGCGGAGGACGCGCGGCGACGCGCCGAACAGGAGTCAATGAAGCGTGTTGCGAATGGAGACTGCCGGAACGACCGCGAGCGCGAGAAATACCGCCAGCAGGTCGAGCAGAGGGAACGGTATCGGCGCGAGTACGAGGCGCGTCTTGAAAAGGTGAAACGGGAGCAAGACGAGCGGCAAAGCAACCTCGTGATGTCCGTCGAGCGCGAAGCAACGAAGTGGCAAGCCGCGCAGGTCGAGCGGCTGCGCAAGGTCGAGCATGGCGATGACGCGAATGAACTGCATTGGGCGGCATGCTTTCTGCGAGCGTGGGCGGCAACGGCGTCGGGCGACGACCCGAACCGGAGGGTCGAGCTGGCGCGGCGGTCGCTCGATTGTCTGCGCCGTGCGTCTGATCGTGGGCACTTGGAATCGTCGTTCCGGCTTGGGTTGATGATGTGGGGAGGCGACACCGGCGTCATTGGACCCGATCCGCAAGGGCGCGGCGGATTTCTTGATTTCCACTCGACGAACAGGGTTATGCACGAGTGGGTTCCCGAACGCCTTGAAGTCGTCAAGAAGGGCGATCTCAAGGGGCCGTCATTCGCACCTTATGTACGAGTACGCAAGATTCTCCAGTACGGCGCGGTGACGAATGTCGAGTGTGTGCTCGTCTACGAGCAAGACGTCCCGCGCGGCTTAGCCCTGATTCGCAAAGCCGCAGAGAGTGGTTGCGCGACGGCGAAGGATTGGCTTGCCGGACGCAAGGCGGCGGGGTTCGCGGAAGACTTTATGCCGTGGATGTACGACGATAAGGCGTTTGACAACAGCCAAGGACGTGATTGTCTGGAGATTACAGTCCGCACAAGGTCAAATGATTATCTCGGAAATGTTTTCAGACGCTTTAAGTATGATCGTAAGACCGGCGAGTTGGTAGCTCGCAGCGGCGAGGATCCGCAGCGCAGGGTCTCGTCCCCGTGGAACCCGAAAGGCCGATGAGGGTTACCGGACCTTCTTCGGCCGTCGTAGCATGGGCAGTGCGTTGGTGTAGCCGAGGTCGAAGGCTCGCTGGGC
>JAKSOY010000328.1 GCA_024405255.1 Kiritimatiellia bacterium | reverse complement strand
GCGACTGCACGTCGCTTCGGTCGATCACCTTGCCGTCGTCCGTGAAAGTGGTCGGCGCCGAGGCGTTCAGCGGCTGTGCGGCGCTTGAGCACATTGACCTCTCGAACGCCGAGGTGATTGGGAATTCCGCGTTCAACGGCTGTCGCGCGCTTGAGAACCTGACGATTCCGAACACCGTTACGAATGTCGTCGGGAACGTGTTTTACAACTGCTCGGCGCTCACGAATCTCGTAATCAACAACTGCGGCAGCGTCATTGAGGACGGCTGGCACGCCGCGTCGGCGGTCGGCGGCACGGTGACGATCAACGGCGACGGCAACACAATGATCGGCGGCAAGGCGTTCGACTCGTCCAAGGTCCGCAAGGTCGTGTTGAACGGCGTCAAGTCCATTCAGGACGCGGGCTCTTCGTACAACGGCGCCTTCCGAGCAACGGACATTGAGGAGTTCGTCCTTGGAGAAGGTCTCGCATACATTGGCAGGAATGCCTTCATCCAGTCGAAGAAGCTAACGGAGATCACCTTGCCGGATTCCGTCACCGACATTGCCAACAGTGCATTTTCGTCGTGTTCCGCGCTGTCGCGCGTCCGCCTCGGCGAGGGACTTAGAAATATCGGGCCAAGCGTGTTTTCGAACGACAAGAAGCTCCTGTACCTGGAGATTCCGGAGGGCGTCACGAATATCGGCGCAAGCGCGTTTTCGGGCGTTTCCAGCCTGACCCTGTTCTTTGACGGGCCGCCGGTGTCGAATCTCTGGCAAATCTGCGAGCAGCACTTCACGGTCATCCGTCCGACGGCGTATGCAGACGAATGGGAGGGCGTTTCGCACGACCGCTTCACCGTCATACCGGAACCTGAGGAAGGCGTGACGTGGACGGCGGACGACGAACGGGACTGGGCGAATCTTGAGACGGTCTTTGCGCACAAGGGGACGGTCGCGACGAACGAGGTCTGGTCCGCCGACAAAACGCATGTCGTCTACGGCTGGCTTACGGTTCCGAACGGCGTGACGGTGACGGTCGAGCCGGGTGCGGTCATCAAGTTCTGCACGGGGATGGGCGTGCTCGTTCGCTCGAAGGGGCGCTTCGTCGTCAAGGGCGTGACGCTGACGCACATCTATGACGACCTCATTGGCGGCGATACGGACGGTGACTTCGGCGTTCGTCAGCCCGAGGCGGGTTCCTACACGATCTACGGTTTCTTCGATGACGACGAGTCGACGACATACCGTGCGCGGATCTTCCACCATAGCGGCGAGCTGCAGGAGTCCGAGACATGGGCCGGCGACTACAATGTGCATTACATTGACTCTGACATCGTGATTCCGGCGGACAAGGCATTGACTGTCGAAGCCGGCGGAATCGTAAAATTCTCCGGGGACATCTGGATCGCCGTCAGGGGAACGCTGAACGCCGTCGGTACGCGCGGCTCGCCTGTCTATTTCACGTCGGCTCGTGATGATGCGGTCGGCGGAGATTCGAACGGGGACGGAGACACGACGCCTGGTTGGGGCGACTGGCGCGGGTTCTCCGTGGAGTCCACGGCCAAGGCGGATTTTGAACATGTCGTGATTCGCTATGCAGGAACTCGCATCGATGGACGTGCCGACGCCGTCATTGTCAGCTACGGGTTGACGTCTCTGAAGAACAGTACGCTGACGGAATTGTTCCGTGACGGCATTCGGGTCGCTCACGGCGAGTTCCGTGCCGAGAACTGCGTGTTTTCTCACATCAATCAGGCGCTGTTGAAACCGCAGGGCGGCTCGTGCGAGATCGTCAACTGCGTGGGGTATGACTGCGCGAGTATCGCCAATGTTGGTCTAGCTACAACGCGCCCGATGCTGCGCAATTCGATTTTCTCCGAGATTCGCGAGTGGCTGTCGGAAGAAGGCGAAGATCCGCTTGAGAAGATAGGTTTCGACCACTGCTGCTTCTGGAACAGCGAGCCGACGGAATGCGCGATGACGAATTCGCCAGCGAACATGAACTTCTGTGCGAATCCCCGCTTCCTTGATGCGGAGAACGGTGACTTCCGCATCAACGCCGGGTCGGCCTGCGTGGACTCGGCCGACGGCCTGACGGCACCGCTCTTGGATGCGTTCGACCAGCCGCGGCAGAACGCAAAGGATTTGGCGGTCGGCGTCCCGAACGTCGACGGACGCATCCCGGACGTCGGCATCTACGAGGTGATCCCAGACGAGCGCGCGGTCGGTGCGGCCGACCTCATGGTGCTGGGCGTCTCGGTCAATCCGGCCGGCGCATCGCGGATCGGCGATTGGATCACGGTGACCTACCGCGTGCAGAATATCTCCGGCGAAAACGAAGCCGTCGGCCTTTGCCGCGACCGGCTGGAGCTGCTCGCCGAGAACGGCGTGCCGTATGTGCTCGGCACGGCGGACTTCAAGGCCAACCTGAGGGCGGGCGCGGCGGAGGACCGTCCGCGCACGATGCGCTTCCGAATCCCCGCCATGCCGACCGGCAAGGTGAAGGCGCGCGTCACGGTGAACGTGGAGCGCGACGTCTTCGAGGTCGCGACGGCGAACAACCAGGCGACGGCGGAGGGGCTCTCGGTCGAGGCGGCGCCGACCACGCTTGCCGCACTCACGGGGGAAGATCCGCTGGTGATCGCGCCGGGCGGCTCCTATTCGCTCGTTCTGACGGATGCACATCCGGCGGATCTCTTCCTCGTCCTGAAAACGGGGACGCGCAACACGCTTGTCGTCCGCACGGGCTCGGACGCAGCTCCGGTTGCAACACACTACGTCGATGCCGCGGTCGACGGCGGCAGCGGGCTCTACTTCCTCAACCTGAGCGAAGGCGCTCAGTACGTGACGATCGAGAACACGAGCACGTCCGTCGCGTCGGTGAAGTTCGAGAAGTTCGGCTCGGGACTGCAGCTGTACGATGCTGGCGCACTTTCGCAGGCGGTCAACACCAACTTCGCCAAGGTGAACAGGACTTTCACGCATGTTGATCCGGTCAAGCATGAGACCAGGATAAGCATTAAGCCGGCGCGCGTTGTGGTGACCGACTACATGAAGGCGCACTTCGGCGAATTCCCGCTCAACACGAACGGCGTGGCGCGGTATCAGCTGCGAATCTGGGGCAATGCGTTCGATTCCGAGACATTCGGCGTGCTCAAATGCGGCGACCGGACGATCGAACCGGAGGACTTCCGCGTCTTCAACCGCCATTCCCTCTATGCGCAGTTTAATCTCTACGGCGAGGAAGCGGGTGACTACTCCTTCGAGCTTCGCCAGCCCGGCGCCTCGTTGACCGGCAGCGGCGTCCGGCTTTACAATCCGCAGGGGTATTATGATAGCGAGGACGAACAGCTCTATCCCTCCGATGTCATCGACATCGACAACAAGGTCGTGCGCTGTGCCGTTACGCGGATGCCAAATCCCGTCCGCGCCGGTCAGGTCTATCCGGCGCAGGTCTCGTGGTACAATCAGTCCGAAGAGGTTCTCGATTCGCCGTACCTCCGGCTCATGTCCCGGAGATCCACACTGCGGCTTTCGAGCGCGGATCCATGGACAGACCACGTCGATTTCATCGCGACCTCAGCGGCTTCGCCGATCGGGCGGATGGAGCCGTGGGAAAAGCGCACGTTCAACTTCGAGGTGCTTTGCTCGGGCGACGCCGGCTTCGGCGACAAGCCGAAGCGTCCGAAGCCTGAACCTAAATCTAGTGCCTATAACGGGAAGCGCAAACGCGGGCCTACTCAAGCTAGACTGCCGCATTACGAGCCTTGGCAGGAGATGATCGCATGGCAGGAGAGCGTGCGCGCTTGGGGCGAGTACGGGGCCGACGTCTATGAGCTCGAGGCCACCGAGGAACCGTACCCCTGGGCGGAAAACGAGGAGTACACGCGGCCGAAGGACTATTCGGACGAGCTGTGGCACATCGTCTTTTCGCGGCTTCAGACGCTCTACGGCGGCACGTGGCGGACGTTCATCGAGCGGTTGCGCATCAAGGCCGAGCAGATGGTCTCGGAGAGCGAGTCGGCGCCGGAGATGATGCCGACGGACCGCATCCTGCAGGCCGACATCG
>JAKSOY010000327.1 GCA_024405255.1 Kiritimatiellia bacterium | reverse complement strand
CTGCGCCATGAAGGTCGAAGGCGCGGACATCGCCGCGCTCAAGGCGCTGACATAAAGGTGAGGACACATGAAAACCAATCTTAAGGCCATTGAAAAGTCCGTCAGGGCAAGTAACGACCGCGAAATGCGGCGCGTCAAGCGGCTGATTGCCGCACAATTCAGGCGGCTGCCTGAAATGAAGGACCCAAAGGCCTTGGACGACCTCGCCTGGTGGCTGAGGTTCCTGATGGACGGCATCGCCTATGATCGGCGCGTTTTGATGATCGACTTGCAAATGAGGGACGTTCAGGACTTCCTCTCGTTGCAGCTTCGCTTCCCGTACCGCCGTTTCGAGGTAAGGGACGGAAGGGCCTTCGAGCGTCCGAACGTCACCTATGCGCTCGAATCCGTCGACGGTGCCAAGTACCAGCTCGTTTCGCGGCGGCTTTGCGATCTCCTCCAGATGCTCGGGAAAATCGCTCGGCGCATCGGTTCGCCAATCTACTCTGAAATCGTCAATTGCCTTGTCCTCTGCCGGGAATACACGACCTGCCGAGAAGACTTCTCGCAGCAGACGCCCGAACAGGCGAAGGCCCTCGCTGAACGCATCTTCCGTTGCGGGAACTTCATCGCCGAGGAGCTGCGGCTCATGGATGTGATCCCCGATGCCACCTTCCCCGACCTGCCGGATTACGAACTCTGGCCGCCGGTCGAGCCGGATGACGACTTCAATCTCAATAGTCCGGCGAAGAAACGGACGCCGCAGGAGGAAACGGACGCTGGTCGCGCGTTTCAAGTCGATTTCTACCGCAAGCGCAACACGGTCTTTTCCACCCCGATCAAGTGCAAGGACGGGAGTGAATGCAACTCTGTACAAGCGGCGGCTGAGATTATGAAAAACCTCGCCGATGAAATGGTCAGGGGACGCCAGTATGTGTTCTCCGGTCGGCATAATCTCTTCTTCCCGCTTCTGCGGCGCATCCTGTCGACGGAAACCGCCATCACCTATCGCGTGTACAAAGGGGATGCGCTGGACGAAGAACTTGTCTTGCGGGCCCATGACAGGATGAAGTGGGAGGCCATGCCCGAAAACCCCTGTCGCCTGTCGATTGTGAAGGATCTTGCGCGATACATCGACGCGGCTTTGAAACTGGCCATCCGTCACGGGTCGCCGGTTGCCGAGAAGCTTGATGCGATGGCAAGGATTCTCAGCCGTCACCAAAAGACCATTTGCACGGCGGACGAGGTGTGCGATTGCGCGTTCACACAGGACATGAAGGCCCTTGTCTGCCTTTTGCGCGAGACAAGCGCGACGTTCTGGCTTCACATCAATGCAAGCAAGGGGTCGATGCTGAACGCCAGTCTGGACCGGATCGCCGACGCCCTGAAGCGTAACGAACATGACAAACCCGGGCCAAAGCTTACCCGCATTCAGAAGATGCAGATAGTGGAAGGCGTAGATCTAAAAAAAAAGGCCCGGAAAGATCGTTCAGGGAAATCGCGATCCAAATAATCCGTACGCATCCGTTGTTCGGAACCCCAACGTACGATGGCTATGGTGACGACGCCAAGGGTCATTCGGGCCTCGCGCAAAGAATAGCCGTCCGCTATCGTGACGAACTGAAAAACAATTAGAACTGTCATTGCCCGACTATGGGCATTCGGACCGGCAGGCGTCCGCCCTGATTTAACGGGGCGGACGCTTTAATTGTCCCTTGAAACAGTTCCAGAACGATCTGTTTCACTATCTCATAGGTCATCCCGTAGCTTGATAAAGCTGTACTAAAGTGCTTTTATAATATTGGTCGCACTCAGGGGGATTCTCTCCCCCGTATGCGACGGCAAGTGATCGTTCTCGGCGGTTCCGGGACTGTTCCCCTGTGTGCATCTGAAAGGATGACTCACAATGAACGGCAACAGCGCGGCAACTCGGGAATCCCTGATTCATTATTCCTCCGCCGGTTACGGATCGGTCGAGCAGATGGTGTGCAAGATCGACTTCGACCTTGCGAAGCAGAAGCTGACGGAACGCGAACTCGACATCCTCGATCGCGTGGTTTACGGCTGCCAGTCGGTCGCGGATATCGGACGGCACCTCGGCATCGGGAAGGACAGCGTTCTCCGCGAGTGGTCGATAATCAGGGCAAGACTGGCGAAGCACTACGGGCTGAAGCTGAAATAAGTTACCCGTCCCACTTGTCCTACCCGTCCCATCAGTCCTCTCCGTCTTGATGCGCGATTCTTCAAATCGCGCCAACAAATCCCCTGTAACCTTTCGCGGGTTCGTGCGTATACGGATGTGTCGGTTCGGCGCACCCGCACATCGCGGTTTGCGCCGTAGGGGCGATTGAAAATTTGGTATAATATCAGGTAGTTCATTATGCAGTTGAAGAACGAGAGGATCGGGAGAAGCACGAACAAGGCGTTTGCAACGCCTTGGGAGGTGTGCTATAACGTCGCTTACCCGCCGTCGAATGGGTGCATTGTGCCTGGTGCCTTGTGCTTGGCGCGGGTAGGAGAGGGCAACGGACGCGGCGGGCGTCGCCGTTGCCCTTGCTTTTGATTTGAAACAAGAAAGGAAACAGAACATGAAGAAGTTGGTTGTTGGTTGCTGGTTGCTGGTGGCTGGTGCCGTAATGGGCGCGAGGGCGTTCGGTGCGACGAACGTGCCGTACATAGACTACAATGCGACGACGGGAGCGTTCGAGGAGAAGATCTGCGCCAACTGCACGGAGGTCGAGAGCGGGACCACGGAGTTCACCAACGGCGGCTGGTACGTGGTGAACGGCGAGGTCGGGGGCGGCCAGATCGTAGTCAACGGTTCGGCGCATCTCATCCTCGGCGACGGTGCGAAGCTGACGATCTCCAACGTGGGGAGCTCGAAAGCGGCAATCTCCGTCACGGAAGGGAACGCGCTGACCATCTACAGCCAGCAGGAAGGCACGGGCAAGCTCGTCGCGGAGGGTGGCGCAAGTGCCGCGGGCATCGGCGGCGGCAACAATGGGAAATGCGGCACCGTGACGATCAACGGCGGCAGGGTGACGGCAATCGGTCAGGGCGGCGGAAAGGGCATCGGCGCTGGTAGCGGCGTCGGAGGCGGCACGGTGATAATCCGCAGCGGCACGATCGTGGCCGCGGGGTGGAACGGATTGGACGGTGATCCGCGCATCGGCGGCGGAAACGTCAAGGCATGGTCGAATTATAAGGAGAAAGATCAAGGACCGATCGCGGGACACCCGAAGGATGCGACAGGGAAGACCGACGTCTATTGCGTGACCGTGGAAGTTGAAAAGACGGATGGTGAAAAGTTGAGTGTTGTAGGGCTGGACGGTTACGGGACGAGGGATATTGAGTCGATTGACGGGAAGCTTTACCTTTACTTGCCGACCGGCAATTATCACTTCGCGGTTGACGGGGTCTTCTACAAAGCATCTGTCAACACAGCGGCGACGACGGCGACGCTCGACGACAGTCAGGATTACGTGATCGTGATGGTGGGTGCGTTGCCGGAGCACGTCAAAACCGCCGTGTGGACGAGCGGGGAGGGAAGCGTGACGAATCCCGTCGTGAACGGATTCATCGTGGAGAAGGGGACGACGGACGTCAGGGTCATCTTCACGGCCGACGAGGGCTACGTTCTCGATGGCAACCCTGTCGTTTCCGTCAATATCGGCGACGAGAGCGTAGTCAACATTGCGGACGATGTGCCGACGGCGAAGCCAACGCACGTCTCCGTCACCCTGCAGACCGAGACTGTCGGCTACGGCTTTGCGGTGTCGAACCTGACGGTGGGTTCGGAGGCGAAGATTGAGCCGACCAAGGCGGGCGGCACGACCTATCTTCTGCCCATCGGGGCGAAGGTCGGCATCTACGCCGTGCCGGAAGAGGGGTATGCGGTGAAGGACAATCCCTACATCATTGAATCGGTGTCGGAAGGAGAGACCATTGACCCCGGCTCGTTGCCGCATGCGGAGCGTCTGCCCGCGTCCGTGACGGTCACCTCCGCGAAACAGCGGTGGCCGTGGAACGACAAGGTCGATGTGGGCTATACGCTCTCCAACACCGACGCGGGCGAATACTACCGC
>JAKSOY010000326.1 GCA_024405255.1 Kiritimatiellia bacterium | reverse complement strand
GAGACGCCAAACGCAAAGACAGACTGAACAATGAACTTTCGAATGTTTTTCATAGTGCCTTCCATTGTACCAAAACCGCCGGCCAAAGACGAACACAAAAAGGTTTTAGATTTTTGGGTTGCGGTTTCCGAATGCTCATTTCCCCGTGCGCTTCCAATTGTGGATGTTCTTCGTTTTCTTGAAGTTAGGCGACTGGTGCGGGAGAGCGTATTTCTCCTTGTTCTCCGCCCACCAGGACAGGAGGGCCTTCACGCGAAACGACTTCGGGCGCTCCTTCTCGCTCCACCGCACCAGCTTCAGAATGTCGACCACGTCCTCATGCCCGGCTTCCAGTTCGGCAAACAATTTCGGAAACGAGAAGATGCCCTCGCACGAGATGATCTGCTGAACAACAAGCTTGTCATTCTTCCGCCCTTCCTTCGCCGCGAGCCGCATCTCCGAAAGCAGAAACGAAATCTGCTCGTCCTCGAATTCGGCGCCTCCTTCCCAGACATAGACGACACCCACAGGATTCCACGGGATGATCCAATTGACGCAACGGTGATGGGTCAAATCCCCCCACAGACTGATAAGCGGTGTGTAATCGTTGCTATCTCTACTGGGCGACTTTTTTAACACGTCATAAATCAACTCAAGTGATTCAAGCCCACATTGCTCTTTCAACTCAATATAAGCCGGGCACTTCTGATGGAGATAACTCATACTCGACAAGGCAACTTCGGGTTTCCGCTGAAAAGCGACACATTCGGCCACCAGTGAATTGAACACCTCGACATGATCCTTAGACGGACGTGGGAAAGCAACACACGTCAAGGAAGCACCGAACAAAATGACAGTTACAACATTTTTCACGACATCTCCTTTAGTCAATTATCTGCTCTAGGTTTGTACATCCTTTTTATCGTTCCATAGGGTTGTTCAAGTTGCGACGGCAAGTGTTCTATAATTTCTTTTACACCACATTTACTCTCAAACATAAGCCAATGTCCCTCTCCACAACTACAACGCCTTCTCTTTGCAGCATGAATGCCACTATAATAAATAATCTCCGCCTCATAAAGATTCTCCGTGCAGACCATGTCCGCCTCACGCAAGAAAAACGCATCTACATCATCAAGGCCATGGAATCCATTATTATTCCCATAAACACGATCAATATTAACCCTAACTCTTCCATTGTCCTCTACCACACGATCAACCGATTCCCCATTAACTAAAACAACATCCTCAAATACCACATCAGTTCTTCCCACAGCCCAAGCGAGGCAGTTATAGTATTGTGACGCCTCGCCGACCACACTCCATTCGCAGCCCTTCAAATCCTGAAATGCCCCCATCGCGTATTGCCGATTGAAAAGCGATTCCAGCTGCGGCGGTCCGTTTAGAGGCAGATCAGCCGGCGGTACCCACGGCTGGTCGCCGCAGTCGGCCGCGATGCAGGTATACTTCACGCGGTCTGAAATGACCTTGCCGTAAGGTGCATGGAAACGCAACTCGACGTAGCCCTCCCCTTTCGCCCGTCCTTCTGCCATCAAGGAAAAGCCGGGGCCGAAACGCATCAGGTTCTCCTGGCTAGCGAGGCTGTAGACCCGGCCCCACCCGTTCTTGCAAACCAGGTTTTCAGCCTTTTTACACGTATCAAAGCCGTAGATCGAGACTTTTGACGTAATGAACTCCAGCGCCCCCCTCGCACCGTATGGAACCACCGTCGCATTCAGCCGCTGCAAGTCGTCGTCGGTCCTCGCCATGGACTCCTGTTCAAAGTCCGCACCCGGGCGTTTCACGCATTCCGGCGTCCATATTCCGCTGGCATCGTCGTCATCGATGTTATAGTGGATGTACGCGCCGACCGTGTCCTCTTCCGTCTCTGGCACCGTCTGCTGCAAACCATGATCCAGATCGTACGCGGCGATGTCAACCTCCACTACCGTGAACTTCGCACGGTCCTGCGCCCCGCTGGCCGTGTGGGATATCCTGACCGTCCCATCTCCATCGACTGAAGACGCAGACATGCCGCGCAGCACAAACCGACGGCTTCCAATCTCATTTGCCGGATAGGCGGAAGACGCGGCCACAGTTTCCCCCGAGGCGAGAACTTCAAGGAGCTGGGCGCTGCCCGTCGTCTCAATTACTACATATTCGCCGGAGGGCAAATCGTCCGGCTCGCAGCTGAACGCGACAGTCGCGTCGGCCGTGCCCTTCCCGACAAAGGCCCCCATCTCCTCCTCCTGCTGTTCGTCCAGCCCGTCGACACAGACATCCAGCTTCAAGACCGTGAAGCGGACCGAATCCGGAATACCGTCCGGCACGTAGGCCGTCACGGTCTCGCCGCGATAGGCGGAGCTGGCGCGCTCCCGGCTGGTCGTCCAGAGCGACAACGTCCCGGTCGCCTCCGCCCTGCGATTGCAGGTTCCCGCGTAGCGCCAGACCACGGGGCTCGACGACAGCGCCGGGTCCCTTGAAATCGTGCAGACGACTGGATCGGACGCATATTGCCCCGCCGGGACGAGCGTCCGGTTGAGCCCGATCCATTCACCGTCGATCGAAAGTGGATTCGCCACCGGGAAATATTCTCCCCATTTCAGCAGTTCAAGCTTTGCAGGCCCCCCAACACTGGCCGCGGAAGCGACGACGGGATGGCTCGTACCCCGCGCGAGGACGCCGCTCGCCACGGTTCCGGGCGTCGCATCCGGGAACGACGCGGCCACACCGATTCCGCTGCCGATCTGAATGCTGGCGGAATCGTCGGCGGCGATCTGGAACGCATAGCGGCCGTTCCTGAGCGCCTTGAAGGCGGTTCCACTGGCCACCATCGTGAAGCGTTGCTCCAATATCTGCCGTTGACGTCGTACGCGAGCTCGGCGGCCGTACCCGCGCCGCCGGGCCACGAAATGCCGTAGATCGAAAACCCGTCGGTGGTCGGCGTCTGGTACTGCACGTCGACCGAGTACGTTCCAACCATCTCGTAGACCGGAGCAGAGGACGAAACCGGCGAATAGACATTCGGATCACTGCCGACCGCGCACTCGTCTCCATCAGGGATTCCATCTCCATCCGTGTCCGAGTTCCGCGGATTCGTGCGCGTGACCCTGAGTTCCTCGCCGTCGGTCAAACCGTCTCCGTCCGTGTCCGGCGCAAGCGGATTGGTTCCCTCGATCTCCTCGTCGCCGTTGCTCACGCCGTCGCCGTCTTCATCGCCGTCTGGATCCAACGGCTCCGCCACGGGCGCATCTGCCCCTACACCGACATTGAACATCCCGAGGGCCGCGAGTCCAATACCGTCCCCCACCTGCAACCGATAGAACCGAATCACCCCGGCAGCAGGGACGACGACCGAAATGGCATTTCCCATCACGCCGACCTCCATCTGGGCAATCGGCGTCCACGTCCCGTCCGTCAGGTTGTCCGTCGTCACCACCCGGACATCTGAAAACGCCACCGTCGAGCCGTAGTTCGAAAGCTCCGCGTCAATCCTGACCACACCCTCCTCCACATCGACATCCACAGAAACGATGTCGAGAGTCGGCTCGGCCGATGGTTCCTGCGGTCCGTCGAGATTGAGCGCGCCCAGCGCGAGACCTCCCACCCGAGGCACCCCGTTCGTTCCCTCGTCGTCGCCAACCTGTTCTACGCCATTCATTCCCGCATCACCACCAACCTGCCCGACATCGTTTGTACGAGAAAGGTCGCCGCCGACTTGCTGCGTGTCGTTCGTCTTGGCACCTGCGATACGAACGTTCGTCACGACCATTCCGCCGATGATGAGCGAACCGGCAAGCGACGCTGCCGCGAGACACTTCACCCCTCCGGAAAGGATTTTCACACCGCGTGTAAGACCGTAGATGGCAACAGCAGTTCCAACAAACGCCGCACATGCATAAACCGTATCAATACAAATGGCCTGAAAATTTTCAATCATAGCGAATTGATTTGCTCCCTGATCTCAGACTACTTTTCAAAAACGCCGTGAGTTCTCGCGGCGCTTTTCATCTTCCGTTCGTCCCACAGTCTCCTCAACAGACCTTCTTCGCACTTTCGAGCGTGTTCCAGAGGAGCATCGTGATGGTC
>JAKSOY010000325.1 GCA_024405255.1 Kiritimatiellia bacterium | reverse complement strand
TGGGATCAACGCAGGAGAATCCACATCATGGGGGCACGGTAGAAGAGACCTTCGTCATCCGCATAGAACTTGCCGCCCTTCTGCGGCTTGTCGCAGATGAACTGCGGCATCGGCTCGGGTTTCTTCGTCCAGGCAAGCACCTGATCGCCCGTCTGCAGCTTGCGGTCGCCCAGCTTCAGAAGGACGCGCGCACCCTCGGCAAAGCGCAAGGTCTCGCCTTTGATGATCGAGCTTTGAATCGACCACGGCAGTTCGCGAGCCGCCAAGTCGATGGCCGAACCGTTCTGCATCACCTGGTGTAGGAGGTAGTCGCTCTCCGGCGTATAGGTACCGAAGATGTCGAGCGTCGAACCGGCCGAACCACCGGCGGAATTGACCCGACACCGCATGACCATGTCGCCGATTCTGGAATGTTCCCACGGCACCAATACGGCATTCATTCGGAGGAGCGCGTTTGTCGTCACGATGCCAGCGCCACACGGTGCGAAGCCACCGCCCGTAATCACGTCCACCACGCCGCTGTCAAACTCGTAGTCATTGATGTAGGCATAGTTCACGCCAGAGTCGATTTTCATCGTCAGCGTGTGATTGTTCATCTTTGCAACGATGTGTCCGCCACCATAGAAGACCGCATGCTGATTCTGATGCCATGTCGAATCGGCGGTCAGCGTGAGCGGGCCAATGCCGGGCGAGGTCGTACCCGTGTTCCTGAACCCCGTATTCGCAAATGTCCCGCCGTTCAAAATCACGGGGTAGTACATCATGCCCTGATTGCCGCGCAAGTCAAGACTCGCCCCCGCCTCCACCGTCACCGGCGTATTCGTGGCGCCGAAATGGAGTACGGCAGGAATGGACCAGGTCGTCACATTGTCGCCGATGTTATGCAGCCAATACTGGCCTTCGCCCACGGTCGTACCGCCCGTGTAGCTGTTGGAAACCTTTGAAACGTACGTGCCCGCCCCTCGCTTTACGAACGCAAGCGACCCCGTGAACGCGATCTTTTCGTTCGTCACCGTAACACCTTCCGGCACGGTGAGCGAAAGCATGCCACCTGTCGTGGACGTATCGGTGAACGTGAAGGCGTTTGTCGTCACAGCTGAAAGCGTGAAGGCGAGATCGTGCCCCGCAAGATCGAGCGTGCCGGACGTTACGCGGGAAAAATCCAGACCCGACCAGTCGCAATCTCCTGCGAGGACGGCGTGCAAATGAAGCGCTTTGCACGGGAACAGCGACGCCTCCTCCGGGACGTCGAAGGCACCCCCATTCACATACACGGTCGACTCGAACGTGGGCGTCGCGCCCGCCACCGCCTGACCGAAATCGTTCGTGCAGGCCCAGTTGGCGGGATCGGCGAAGTCATTCGGTGTTCCCCGTCCCGTCCACCATGCCGTGCGCGGAATCGTCGAATCGCCCAGCATCAACACGATCGCGCCGTCCTTGAGCGCGAGGCGGCAACCGGCAATGACTCCTCCGGTATAGTTGACCACCGAAAGGCCAATCGCGGAAACCTGTTCGGCCGTCATCGTTCCCGCAGGAGCAAGCACGAACATCTTGCCCATCGTCAAACCCGTATAGGTGACCTCCACGTTCTTGAGACCGGCCGCGAAACTTTCGTCTGTCACGCCCGACACATCCACCTTCTCGGTGAAGCCCGCGTCATCGGCCCGCACCACCCAGCGGTTCGCCGTTCCACCAAAGCGCACATTGCCGCCCGAAAGCGTACCCGAACCAGAGAGCGTCCCTTCCAAAACGAGCACCCCGTCCCCCGTCTTTGTAACCGTGCCGCCAAGCGCCACATCGCCCGAGAGCGTGATGTTCTTCTGCGCGGCAAGATTCACCGCCGCACCGACCGGCACGTTCACCGCGCCTGCGACGTTGCACGCCGCATCAAGCGTCATGACGTCTACCGGCTTTTCACCCGCCGAGAAGGCAAGCGGGATCGTAGCCGACATCGTGGTCCCCGCAAGGTGCAATGTCGAACCAGGCTCCATCCGGACGCCATCCGCCATCGTCCCCTTCAGCACATAACCGATGACGAGCGTATTCGTTGCCACAATTCCCTTCACATCCACCGTGGCGCTCACGAGGCCAAAGCGCGCACAACGCGTCCGAAGCGTATAGGCAGCGCCTTCGAGAACCGCCTCGCCCGATTGGACGGCGAACCCGGAGGGATCCATCGGACGAATGTCAATCGCGCCACCGCCCACGGTGGTGTCACCTGTGAGAACCACATGGCCGAAGGTGGCGCCCCAGGCGCTCGACGGATTGGAATTATAGAGCGCCCCCGCGCCATCCGGACCCGCACCGCACACGCGCACGGTTTTCGCATGCGTCATTTCCATTTGGTCGGGTGCGGCTTTTCCGCCCTGATCAAGCGCCACATCAAACCGCGCCCCGTCGGCCACCGTAATCGTTCCGCGTACATCCGGCGAAAAGGCCATGACCGGACGGATGTTCTTGACGTTGTACCGCGTCGCCGTCGCCCCCGAATACCCCGGTGCAACCGCACCCGAATCTGTGAACATACGGTCATTGACTACATTGGCAGAACTCCCCTTGTAGGATCCGTTTACCGCCCGCGCATAGACATCGTCTCCCACCTGCGTGAAAACAACGAACACACCGTATGTCCCCTTTCCGGCCGAGTAGAACGCCCGGAATTCCGCCGTCGCCGTCGTACCGTTGTTGGAGAGAAAATAACAGGGAAATTTGGCAATGCCGGCAAGGTTGTCTCCTCCGCCCGCACCGACGGCACCCACAACGTCTTTCAGCCTAATACTGCGCCACACGAGTACGCCCGCGCCGCTTCCGCCGCTCTGCGCCTGCGCATCGGTAAAGCGCACGTTGCCATCGGGCAAATCGAAGAACGGCTGGATGTCCTGAAGATTGTAGTTGTTCGGCACATTATGATAGGCACTCGTGTAGCCCGCATGCATGTCCGCACCGAGGATATTCGCCCCGGTATAGCATGCATTGGCAATGTAGGCATAGACGTCGTCACCCACCTGCGTAAGCTGGAGCGTGTCGGTCATCGTATTGGCCCCGTTCCACAATTGGAACTGGGCGGAGGCCGTTTCGCCGTCGTTGCTCCAGAACCACGGCTGCATCACCTGACGCTGCGTAAAGAAACCGCCCGAAGCACGGCCCGAAATCCACTTCACATCCGCAAGGCGCGTGTTCCGCCAAAGAAGCGTACCGGGCGCCGTCTTCGTGACCGTACCGGGCCAAAAGCGTGCGGAGGCGGCAACCGTGGTACGCGTTCCAACCTTAAGCGTACCGGCAGAAACCTCGATTGTCGTCGGCCAATAAAGAAGTGAATCGTGAAGCGTGAGCTCGCCCGCGCCCGTCTTGCGCAGCGTCGCAAGCGGCGCCAGCACGCTCTCGTCGATCGTCAACGCGTCCGACGACGCCACAACCGCCGTATCAGTCGCGCCCGGTACCGTACCGCCCTGCCAATTGCCGGGTGTCGACCACAAGCCATCACCGCCCGCGCCCGTCCAAACGACCTCTGCCGCGCCAACCGAAACAGCCGCCGCAAACCCCAACAACGCACCAAATACATTTCGGATCACTTTTCGTTCCTCCTTGAATCAAAGCCACATGATTCACCATACCCACAGTGAACACTGCAATTATAGCAAATTCAACTCACCACGCACAATGTAAAAAAAGACTCTTCGAGTATAAGAGCGGCGGTATCTTCCGCCGTCCCCTTCATCCGCGCCTGCAGTCTAGGAACTTCAAGGCTGGTAGCTCAATTCGCCCGATTCCGCCGCCATCGCGTAATCGCCGACCTCGTGAAGGTCACAAGCGGCAGCCCGTTGATGAAGATGAGAAAGTCGATCGCGTCCTTCGTCTCGGCCTTCGAGTCTAGTAATAATCGGCAGCCGTCCGCCGCACATCAACCTTTCCGCAAACAAAATCAATTTTCCCTTGCCTCTCCCCGCCCGCTTTGCTATACTGATACCCGATGAACCGAAAAATCCAGAAACGCCTCCTCGCCGCCGGCCACGCCCTCGCCCCGGACGAACCGCCCGCGAAGCCCTTCTTCGACTGGTTCGCGGAGGACGTGCTCGG
>JAKSOY010000324.1 GCA_024405255.1 Kiritimatiellia bacterium | reverse complement strand
GTTTATCCTAAAAACTGCCAATATTATAGCACATCTTTGGAAACGAAGTCAACATTCCACCCCCTACTAAAGTCTACCCATTTCACCATCCTTACTCTTGTTCGAGCCTACGCGTGTTTAGATGATTTCGGTTACGGTTTCGGATTGGTTCCTTGAGACACCAAGGGGAATGTCAGGCTCTCTCCCCAGGCGAGGGGTTTGACGTGGGGCCATTCGAAACCGGGGCAGCCGAGGCGTCTCTTGTCCTCATACATTTCACGATACGATTCGCGATGATCGACCGTATGCATCAACTCGTTTTCGTGCGAAGGCAGGAAGACGGCCCGATCCTTCTTGAATCCCGGCGTGACCTTGCAGGCGGCGACGATGTTCGTCACGCGGCTCCAGGTCGAGGAGATAATGATGTCCGCCGGCGGACACTTCACCAGGTTCCATTCTCGCTCTTTCAATGAATTGTCGCCGTTGTCTACAACCCGCACGCCGTCGATTTCGATGAGATAGGTGTTGCACGGCACCCCCTTGCCCTGATTGCCCATGAAGTTCCAGAACTTCACCCCGTCGATCGACAAGGGCTCCGCGTGGTCGCGGTCAAGTATGACGACCTTATCGCCCGCCGAGTAGCTCTCGCCCGTCGACCGGTCGCGCATTTTGCAGGGCAACACGAGCGTCTTGCCCAATGCGCGCATCCGCCGCATCAGCGGAAACGAAGTGTGGTCGCCGTGCGGATGGGTGATCACGAGCAGATCGCCCAGTTCCGCAAACGCCTGCCAGTCGGCCTCCGTCCAAGGGGTGCTTCGTCCGAAAAACGGGTGCGGCGTGAAGTCGACCAACACCGTCTTTCGCGCACCCCTCAACACGTAGGCCATATTGTAGATGTGCCAGACCTGAAGCGAACCCGGCGAAACCTTCGCCGCTTTCACCTCGCGCAGAACGCGGGCAATGGACCGCCTCAGATAGGCGATGACGGAGCTTTGATAGGCGGCGATCTCGTCCTTGGACGTCGTGGGGGCGTAATTGTCGACATGCAGCGGATAGTCGAGCAACCGGAACGTGCGGCGCCGCTCAGGGTCGGTGTGGTCCTTGCCTGCCGAGAGGTTGAACCGGTTTTCACAGAAGCAGATCGTTTCGCCAATCCAGTTCGTCGTGTTGGATTCGGACGCGATTCGATCGGCAAACCCGGCAAAACCGTTTTCACGGGCGAACCGAACACAGTCCGCTTTGAGTTCCGCCGTCGTCTTGCTCGGCCAATCAAGCGCCAGTCCCGCAAACGGCAGAACGACAAGCCACGCAAACACAATCTTGTTGATGACATTCATTTTTGTTTCCCTCTATTGGAATTTGAACAAACGCCGACACATCGGACCGAGCGCGTAAAGCGAAACATCCCACAGACCGTCCGTCTCACGCAAATCTGCCAGCGATGTCCGAACAGCAAGCGCCGGCTTGAACTTCGCACGGTACACGCCAAGGGACTTCGCCTGAAGATTTCGTTCGGCCTTGGCCTCAATTGGCACGATACCGTCGGCGGATTCAGCCAAGAAGTCGATTTCGGCGGACGAATCACTGGGTGCCCAGGTAAACGGCGCGGTTTCAAGGCATGCGCGAAGTTCCTGCTGGACATACTGCTCCGTCAACGCTCCCTTGAACTCGGTAAAGGCGCGATTGCCGTCCACAACAGCCGACGGCACCAAATGAGACTGTGCCGCCAGAAGTCCGACATCCAGTCCGAAGAGTTTGAACATGTGGTTGCGATACGAGGCAAGCGGCAGAGACGGTTTCGTCACGTTCCACACGCGATACGCGAGCCCCGCCGCCTCCAGCCAGGTAAACGGATCGTGCAGATCACGAGCCCGCACTTTGGCACCATCTACGACGACCTCGGCCGACACGAAACGTTTGTCCTCCTTCGCCAGCTGCCTCGGTAGCGAATCCCAGACGGCGGCAATCCGCGGTACGTCCCGCTTGGGCGCATGCTTGGAGAAATCCCGTGCATAATCCAAAAGGATATCTTGCTGAACGGCTCGCACTTCGGCCAGTGAAAGGGTTCGCGCATAGGCATCGACCGCAGCCGGCATTCCTCCAACCAACAGATACGTTTTGAGGAGGTCCCTCAGCTTGGCATCAAATGCGGACAAGAGTTTCGCGTCGCCCGACTCGACGAGTTCTTCAAGATTCCCCTCTCCAACGGCGAGCAGAAACTCACCGAAGGTCATTGGATAAAGAGTCATCGAATTCGTCTTGCCGACCGGATACCCAGTCCCTTCCATAAGCGCAAGCCCGACAAGCGACCCCGCAGCCGCGACCGCGAAATCATTCTGCTCTTCCTGCCAGTACTTGAGTCCCGTCAGCGCCGCAGGGCACAATTGGATTTCATCCAGCACCACCAGCGTCTCGCCCGCCACAATCGGAACATCGCTCGCCGCCTGCAACCCCGTAAGAATACGACGAAAATCGAATGCACCTTCAAACAACACGCCTAGTTCTGGATGCCGTTCGAAATTGACATACGCAGTACGTGCAAAATGCGTTCGTCCGAATTCCTTCAAAAGCCAAGTCTTGCCAACCTGCCGCGCACCACTGAGAACCAGCGGCTTTCGCGTAGGACTAGTAGCCCATTTTTCAAGTTTATCGACAAAGAAGCGTTTCATTTGCGTGTACTATATCATTTATTTTGGCTAAAATCAATAGGACTTTCCTGCCGATTTTGGTCTTTTCCCCGACGACTTTTTATTGAAAATTGGTCATTCCCAAGACGACTATCATCAGAATCCTCAACAAACTCATTATTTCAGCCGAGTTTCGCAATTATACGCACTCAAAGGGACTTCCCCCGCGATTCAATGGGGCTGTCCCCGGAGTGACACTTTTCCCAGTGCCGGCGGCGCTTCTCTTGAGGGGCGTTGCGACGAGAATCGATGAACAGGCAGATCATGACGGCGAGAATGAGCATTTCAAGGAGCATGACATCGGTTAAACACCTCTGCGCCCCCAGACAACGCCGAATGAGATCCAACGGCACAATGACCGGCAACGCAAAGAAGATTGCGATGAGCGCCCAAAGACACATCTTACCGAGAAAGCGGCAAATCGGCCCGTGAGACTTTTTCGGGCGAACCGCCTTTCCGCGTTCGGAAAACACCAGTTCCACGAACTCGGCAAAGGTCTGTTCGGGCTGCAATTTGTCCGTCGGAATATTGCACTGGAATTCCTCTTCGATCTGCATCAGCGCTTCCACGTCATCCAAGTCACCACAATAATCAAGCCGATGAATGCCCCCCATCGTATCTGTCGGAAGAAGATTCGCCGAGGCACACTGAAAAGCGCCCGTCAGGATCTCCGCGCACCGCTTCGCAACGGACTCGACTTCATCTGAGGGCCAAAGTCCAACACCCCACGTACACGGACGCGCCGCCAATTGAGCCTGCGCGGCATCCGCAACGCGCGAATCGGGTCCCAGTTTCAATGTCCAGAACGACGGTTTCCGCTCAACCTCCCCGGGAGACACAATCAGCGGCTTCAGATCGGCAAGATCGTCGCAATTCACGACGGACGTAAGGCGGATGTCGTGCGGTTCAGTTGGAAGTTCGTCCACAAGTTGGAAGGTGTAGGCGATGCCGATCTTCACCGCACGTTTCGGTGCCTTGACGAGCAGCCGATCATACCAGCCACCGCCGTAGCCGAGGCGTCCACCGTCCTTCGTGAAAGCAAGTCCCGGCACCAGCCACGCACGGACATCTTCAGGACGAACGACCGATCCCGCAGGCGGTTCGAGAATGCCATGCGGACCCTTCACCAGCGTTTCGGGAGCGCCGACTTCCACGAGCTCGTATTCGGTTCCGTTCCATCGCGGCGCCACCAGCGTACAGCCGAACGATTGCGCGGCCGAGATGAAGTCCGCAAGATCGATTTCATCCTTCGACGCCAAATAGACGGCGATGAGCCCCTTCTTCGAAATCACCGATCCCAACTCCGGACACTCTGCAAAAAGCCGCTTCGAAAGCGCCCTTCCAACGGCATCCCGCGCAACTGGCGTCACCGCTTTCCGCCGCACGCGCATCGCCGCGCGAATCTCGCTCTTTTC
>JAKSOY010000323.1 GCA_024405255.1 Kiritimatiellia bacterium | reverse complement strand
CTCGATCAGGTGCAGGTGGAAGGCATTCGCAATCTCGACGGACGCGACGTGAAGTATGCGGCCGATTTCGGATGCCGCATCAAGCTGCTGGCGGTGGTCGCGAAGCACGGGACGGACGTCGAGGTGGGCGTGCATCCCACGCTCGTGCCGTTCGACCACATGCTCGCGAGCGTCAACGGCGTTTTCAATGCGGCGATGGTGCGGGGCGACATGGTGGGCGACACGATGTTCTACGGCCGCGGTGCGGGACGCCTCCCCACGGCGTCGACGGTGGTGGGCGACATCGGCGATATCGCGCGCAATATGGCGCATGGCGAAGTGCGCTACACGCGCGCGGTGCCCACGTACGGCGAGGGCGTGACGAAGCTGCGCGCGCCGGGCGATATCGTGAGCCGCTTCTATCTGCGTTTCGGCGTGGCGGATCGTGCGGGCGCGTTCGGACAGATCGCGTCCATCCTCGGCAAGCACGATGTCTCCATTTCGGCGGCGGCGCAGAAGTCCGCCGATGTCGATGCGGGCGGTTTCGTGCCGGTCGTGTGCCTCACGCACCCGGCACCGGCGAAGGCGATCGATGCGGCGCTGGCTGAAATCTGCGAGAGCGGCGTGATCAGCGAAAATCCGGTTCGTCTGCGCATGCTGTGAAAGGTTTTAACGGTTAAAGAGTTGAAAGGTAAAGAGGTAAAGTCATGAAGACCCTGATTAAAAACGCGCATGTCATTTCCCCCGATGTCGACCTCAAGAAGGCGAACGTCCTGATTGAAAAAGGCAAGATCAAACTCGTCACGACCGACGAGGTTCCGTTCAAGGGCGTGGACACGGTCGTGGACCTGCGCGGCAAGTATCTCGTGCCGGGCTTTATCGACGTGCATCTGCATGGCGCGAGCGGATTCGACGTGTGCGACGCGACGCCGGAGGCGATTGAGAAGATCGCCGAGGCCAAGCTGGCCGAAGGCTGCACGAGCTTCCTGCCGACGACGCTGACCGTGGCGAACAAGACGCTGAAGGCGGCGGCGAAGGCGGTGGCGGCCTACAAGAAGGACGAGCGTTTCGCAAAGGTGATCGGCATCCATCTCGAGGGTCCGTTCATCAATCCGGCGTGCTGCGGTGCGCAGAACCCGGCGTTCGTGCGGAAGCCGAACATCAAGGAAGTGCTGGCGATCTCCGCGATTTCGCCCGTCAAGCTCGTGAGCTTCGCGCCTGAAATGCTGGGCGGTGCCGAATTCGCGGCGGCGTGTTTCGAGAACGGCATCGTGCCGAGCTGCGGCCACACGGGTTCCACGCTGGCCGAGTTCCTGCCGGCGTATGAGAAGGGCCTTCGCCACTTCACGCACTTCTGCAACCAGATGACGAAGCTCCACCACCGTGAAATCGGCATGGTCGGCGCGGGCTTCCTCCTCGACGACATCAACACCGAAGTGATCTGCGATCGCATCCACCTGTGCGACGACATGTTGCGCCTCGTCTTCTGGAAGCGCGACCTCGCGCATGTGCAGATGATTACGGACTCGCTTCGCTGCTCGCATTGTCCGGACGGCTATGAATTCGAGATGGGAGGCCTCAAGGTCGCGCTCAAGAACGGCGAGGCGCGTCTCGTGGAGGGCGGCAACCTGGCGGGTTCGACGCTGTGGCTCAACAAGGGCCTGAAGAACCTCGTGGAGGTGACGGGCCTTCCGCTCAAGGACCTCATCCGCGTGACGAGCTGGAACCAGGCGATCGAGCTGGGGCTCGGCAAGAAGCTCGGCAAGGTCGAGAAGGGCTTCCTCGCGGACCTCGCGGTGCTCGATCCGAAGACCTTCGACGTGTGCGCGGTGTTCGTCGAGGGCGAACAGCGCATCTAATTCCCGCGCGTGCTGCAAATACGGTTGACAGAAGGAGCTTGAAAATGAAAAGAATCGTGATGATTGCTCTTCTTACGAGTCTTGTGGGGGCCGTGTTTGCGGCGCCGCCGAACGGACGCAAGCCGCTGACGCCCGCTGAGCGCCAGCAGCGTGCGGCAGAGGCCGCGAAGCGGAAGCAGCAGTTCCTCGCGCGCGTGGCCGAGAAGCCGTCCGCGAAGGCGACGGTGGCGAAGGTGTTCGAGAAGGACGGCAAGAAGCTGCTCTATCGCTTCCATGCGCCGAAAGTGCTGAAGCCGGGCGAGAAGTATCCGCTCGTCATTCTGATGCACGGCGCGGGCGAGCGGGGCAACGACAACCTTGCGCAGCTGTTCCACGGCGCGGACGATCTGTTGGGCTACGCCAATAAGATCGGGCAGGAGATCTTCTTCATTGCCGGACAGGTCCCCGAGCATCAGCGTTGGGTCGAACATCCGTGGAATCAGACGCGGCACACGATGGACGCGCAGCCGGCGTCGAATCTCGGGTTGCTGCTGAAACTCGTCGAGAAGACCCTGGCGGAGTTGCCGGTCGATCCGTCGCGTGTCTATGTGACAGGCATTTCGATGGGCGGCTATGGCACATGGGAAATGGTGCAGCGCCGTCCGGACCTCTTTGCGGCGGCGATGCCGATCTGCGGGGGCGGCGATGTGGCCTGTGCGGCGAAGATCAAGGACGTGCCGATCTGGTGCTTCCACGGCGATGCCGACGGGGCGGTGCCGGTGAACCGTTCGCGTGATATGTTCAATGCCGTGAAGGCGCTGAACGGCAAGATCCAGTATCGCGAGTATCCGGGCGTGGGACACGACTGCTGGACGCGAACCTACAAGGACGAATCGGTGTTGGCGTGGTTCTTTGCGCAGAAGAAGCGCTAAGACGGACAGGACAAAAATTGACAGGTGAGTGAAAGGCGCGTAAAATGACGCTTTGGTTCTTTATTCTAGGGTTGCCGCTCGTGGTCTACGGGTTGATGTCGCTCGTGTGTACGGATCTGACGGCGAAGGCGCTGGTCGCCTTCCCGCGGAACAAGGTCGCGGGATGGATTCTCTGTGCGGCCGGCTGGTTTTTCACGGCCTATGAATGCGATACGATCGGCATTGACATTTTCGACAGCATCCTGAAACGGTTTCCGGGCGAGGTGTGGATCCTGGCGACGGTACTGACTGTCCTCACGTGCGCGTGGATGGAGAACCTGTTGCCGATTCGCGGCGTCTGCGCATTGTTCATGCTGTTTCCGGCAGAACTCTTCCCGATGATTCGCCTGTGCGAAACCGAGTGGCGGTTGGCGCTTTCGATTTTTGCCTACACCTGCGCGGTCGTCGGCATGTTCGGCATGTTCTACCCGTGGCATATTCGTCGGGCGATAGCCTGGCGGGCGGCGAGTCCGTTCCGAATGCGCGCCTTTGGTGCGGTATTCCTGGCGGTGGGTACGTTGTTTGTCGTGCTGGGTTCGCTCGCGGCCGCCGGGATGATCAAGTAGGTTGGTCCCTCTGGAGGACAACGTCCGTACGATGAGACGGACAAGAAAATCGGGAGTTCGCATGAACTCCCGATTTGTGTTGAATAGAGGACCGTACTGTGACGGCCTGAATGCCGGTCAGGGAAGGGCGGCGCCGACGAGCTTCGACACAAGCTTGCCGTCGGCCTGTCCCTTGACGCGGGCCATGACTTCCTTCATGACGCGCCCCATGTCCTTCTTACCCGTCGCGCCTGTTGCAGCGACCACATCCTTCACAATGGCCGCCACGGCAGCTTCGTCGAGCTGAGCCGGCAGATACTTGCGCAACATCTCCATCTCGGTCTTTTCCTTCTCGGCGAGATCTTCGCGTCCGGCCTGCGTGAACTGCGCGACGGACTCCTCGCGCTGCTTGACCGCCTTGGCGATGACGCTCATCACGGCGTCGTCCGTCATATCCTTGCCCGCATTGACCGTGAGGTCCTTCACTTTGGCGATCACCCCGCGGATCGCATTGACCGCCACCATGTCGTGCGCTTTCATCGCGGCCTTCAGGTCGTCCATTAATTTGTCAAACATTTCGCAATTCATTTCTTTTCGTACTCCTTCTTTAGTTTTGCCTTAAAAATCGACTGACACTCTAGTTCTCAATGGTCACGTCCGACGTACCAATGAGAACTATAACAGCCTCGTTGGAAGGGGTCTGTCCCCGATGTTTATAGTTCTCAATGGTCACGCCAGGTATGCCAATGAGAACTATAATGACATCCTTCGAGGGGTCTGTCCCC
>JAKSOY010000322.1 GCA_024405255.1 Kiritimatiellia bacterium | reverse complement strand
GCTGTTGGTGGCGTGTGCGGCGCTGGTTGTGTCGGCGAAGCCGATCGACTGGGCGAAGGCTGAACAGGTCCAGAAGGGGACGCGGCTCGCGAAGCTGGCGCTGGAGACGCCGCGCCTCATGAAGGTGAACGTGATGCGGGTCGACCTTTCGACGCCCGGGTTGCGCTTTGCCTGTACGGGGCGGGACGAGAAGTGGGGCGAACCGATGCCCGACTTCCCGTCGTTGCCGATCCGTACGAAGCGGGAGCGCACTTCCGTATTCCTCCAGCAGCAGCGCGCGGCGGGCCGCAATGCCGTTGTGGCGTTCAACACGACGCCGTGGTGTCCGTGGTGCCATCCCTACACGCACGTGTATGCCGACCCGGCCGGACTCAACATTTCGGACGGTGTTGTCGTCTCCGACCGTAAGCGGGCGAAGAATCCGCTCTTTGTTGCGTGGAAGGATGGTCGCTGCGAGATCACGGATTCGATTCCGCCGAGCCGCTACAAAGACGTGCAGGTGGCGAATTCGGGGTTCGACATCATTCTGCGCAACGGCAAGCGTACCGTATCTTCGAAGCGGGGGCCGGACCTTAATCCGCGTATGGCCGTGGGACTTTCGGCGGACAAACGCTGGCTCTATCTGGTTACCGTCGACGGTCGGCAGAAAGACTGGTCGCTCGGCGCCAGTTATGCCGATCTCTGCGACATCCTGCTGGATGCCGGCGCGGCGGATGGCGTGAACATGGACGGCGGCGGTTCGACCACGCTGCTCTACTGGAATGGACAGAAGCCCGTGATGGTGAACCGTCACAATGCGAACAGTACCTACACGCGCAAGAACGCCATCAACGTCGCCATCCTCATCCCTTAAACATTGATCAGGAGATTGGAATGAACCAGAGAAAGTTGATTTTGTTGGCCGTCGGCGCGGTGTGTGCTTTCGGCGTGGAGGCGGTGCGTCCGCACACGGTGTATCTCGTGCAGCATACGCATTCGGACATTGGCTTTGCGCGTCCGCAGTCGGAAGTCATCTCGCATTATGTCGAGCACATCGACCATGCGCTCGACTACTGCGAGCAGACGAAGGACTATCCGGCCGACGCGCAGTTCCGCTGGACCTGCGAGACCGCCGGCGCGGTACTCAACTTCATCCGTACCCGTACGCCCGAACAGGTGGCGCGGCTCAAGTATTGGATCGAGAAGGGCAACATCGAAGTCACCGGCATGTTCCTCGACATGGGCGAAGTGTGCGACGACGCGACCTTGCGCCACGGCCTTCGCGAACTGCGCCTGGTGCACGAACAGGGCATTCCGATCAAGACCCTGATGCAGAACGACGTCCACGGGATCCCCTGGTGCATCGCCGACTTCGCCGCCGAAATCGGTATCAAATACACATGGATGGGTGAAAACACCGACCGCGCGCTCGTGCCGTTCAAATCGCCCACCATCTACCGCTGGCAGTCGCCGAGTGGACGTGAAATGCTCGCGTTCCGGTCCGAGCACTACATGCTGGGCAACTTCTGGGGCATCCACAACTTCGATGAAAAGCGGTTCGCCGCGAAGATGAACGCCTTTCTGGACAAGCTGGACAAGGACGGCTATCCGTTCGACGCCTTTGGCGCCCCTTACAGCGGCTTCATCACCGACGACGCGCCGCCGAACTGGCAGCCCTGCGATTTCATCCGCCGCTGGAACGCGGCCGGCCACTCCGTGCGCCTTGTGAGCGCCACGGCGTCGATGTTCATGGACCACGTGACGCGCGACCCCGCCGTGGTCAAGAAGCTGGCGGTTCACCGCGCCGCCTACCCCGACTGGTGGGCGGACGGCTTCGGTACCAGTGCGATGGAAACGGGCGAGGCGATCAAGGCGCAGCGCGAGCTGCTCGCGGCGGAAGGCGTCTTTGCGATGTCGCTTCTCCGGGGCAAGTCGCTCGCGGCGTCGGTCGCGCCGCTTCTGGCCGACACCCGCGAGAATCTGCTCTACTGGGGCGAACACACAATGGGGTCCCATGCGTCCATCAGCGATCCTGGCCGTTGGGACTCGCTTGAAGGCTGGCGCAGCAAGGCGGCTTTCGCCTGGACGGCCCAGCGCGGCGCCCGTTTCGCCGACGAGGCCGCGGCGGCGATGATGCTGCCGGAGCTTGCACGCGACCCCGACCATGTCACGCTCACGCTCTTCAACCCGCTCCCCTGGACACGCGACGGTTTCGCCGATCTCTTCATCGACTGGGCGACCATTCCGAATGCCACCAAGATGGACTGGGGCATCAGTCCGCCGACACCCGACTTCCGGTTCGTGGACGAGAAGGGCGAAACGCTGCTGGTCCGTGGCGACAAGGCGGTTCCGTGGGGACGCGGTGCTGGTCGTTACTATCGGATCTTCGCCCGCAACCTGCCGCCCTGCGGCTATCGCACCTATCGGCTCGAAATCGGCGGAGCTCCGGCGGACACGAAGGGTCCGGCGGCGTTGGAGAATGAATTCTACCGCCTCGTGATCGACGCGAAGACCGGTACCGTGACCAGCATCTTCGACAAACTCAACCAGCGCGAGCTGGTGGACCCGAAGGCGCCCCACCGTCTCGGCGAGGTCATCTACGAGACCTTCAAGGACCGCTGGAAAATCAATAAGTTTGCAGACTACAAACCAGAGAACTGCAAGTTCACGCGCAAGGGCTGCACCAACTTCAAGCCGGCCGGCGGTGAGCACAATGAAATCTACGACAGCGTGAAGTTCACGGCCGATTTCCCCGAAGAGGGTTCGTCGGGCTTCACCGTCGAGGTGCGGTTGATGCATGGACGCCCCGCGATCGAACTGGCCTATGTCCTGCGGCGCACGAAGTCGGGCGATCCGTCGTCCTTCTATGTGGCGTTCCCGTTCACGGGCAAGAAGCTGGCGTTCGACGTGCCGGGCGGATTGGTCTATCCGGGCGAGAACCAGCTCGAGGGCACCTCGACCGCCTGGAACACGGTGCAGACCTTCGCCGCGGCGGAAGAGGGCGACTTCAGCATTCTGCTCTCGTCCCCGACCACGCCGTTCGTGCAGTTCGGCAAGATTTTCGGAGACTACAAGTTCGACTACATCAAGAAGTACGACCATCCGTACATCTATGCGTGGCCGATGAACAACTACTGGTGGACGAATTTCGTGCGCGACCAGAACGGTGAATTCAAGTGGTCGTATACGATCACCACGCAGTCGAAGCAGAGTGCGGCCGCCGCCTTCCGCTGGGCGCTCGCCGAGCGTGTGCCGCTTCTGGGGCGGATCGTTCCGCGCGGCCCCGCCCGGAATCGGGCGCGTGAATGGCGCGGACTCGAACTCGTGGATCCGTCGCTCGTCGCGACCGGTGTCATGCCCGCGATGGATGGCAAGGGCGTCATCATGCTGGTGGGCGAACGTGCGGGTAAGGCCGCGAAGCTCTCGTTGAAGGGATCGGATGGAAAGCTGCTGAAGTTCCGCCGTGTCGACGCCGAGGAGCGTCCGCTGGGTGCGTTCTGCACCGAGCTGCCTGTCAAGGCGCTTGAAAACCTGATCGTCTACATCGAAGGCGGTGCGTGCCCGCCCGCGTTTCCGCATGCCGTTTCGGCCGAAGAGACGCGCGCGCCGGCTGCGGCCTACCGCTTCATCCGTTTCAAGCCCGAACAGCTGAAGGGCGATGTTTCTCTCCTGATGCAGGGCGTGCAGATTTCCGAGCTCGAGTTCTTCGAGAACGGCAAGAACCTGCGGGACGAAATCGTGCGCGCCTTGACGGACGAACAGGTCAAGACGACTGAAGGGAAGTGGTATCACGAGACCACGCCGCCATCGAAGGCGTTCGACGGTTCTGTCGAGACGAAATGGTTTGATTTCCGGGCGAGTTCGAGCCAGACGCCGGAGGTGCGTGCGGCGGCCTGGCTGGGGGCGGAGTTCAAGCGTCCGGTGAAGATCACGGGATACGCGTGGTCGGTGGCCGAAGACTACCCTGAACGCGATCCCGCGGCCTGGCGCCTGCAAGGGTCCAATGACGGCAAAACCTGGACCGACATCCACGTGGTCCGCGGATACCACGCAACGATGGTGCGCCAGGTCCGGGCCTATGAAAAGTCGTGGTGACGAACGAGACGATACAGAGACAGAAAAACTCGTTGGCAGTCAATCGGTATGTGAGGTGCGTCAAGGGCGATAGCCTCGAGT
>JAKSOY010000321.1 GCA_024405255.1 Kiritimatiellia bacterium | reverse complement strand
AATAGCCAGCATGGACGTCACTAATGGCCGCATCGTTCTCAATGGACTTCTTCCAATAGTCCTTCAGTTCGAGATCAAAATGGAATTCCTCCTTGAGTCGCCGGTCGACCTCCGCCTTATAGGCCTCCTCGAACATTTTGCCATATTCGCCGCTTTCGGACTTCGCCGACTTATCGCTCTCATAGACGCGGTATTTCGCCACCTCGTCGATGAAAAAGAGCGTCAGCACCTTGATGCCCTTGGCAAAGAGCAGCTCCTCCTTGTCGAGATGCGCCTTGATCGCTTCCTGAATCTGGATGCGTCTCAGCCCGCTCTCTTCGATAAAGCCAAAGGTCTGTCCCAGCTCCAGTTCCTCGCCTTTTTCGGGGAAGACAACCTTCTCATAGCCGGGACGTCCCTCGATGTGGAGCTTCCGATACCCCTTGTAGGTCTCGATCTTGTTTGAGAGTTCATAGAGATCGGCACCATCGCGGACGACCTTGCGCTTGATGACCACATCTCCGCCGACCTTGACCTTGAGTTCCAAAACTGCCTCAGGCCCTTTGGCCGTCGCCCGCACGTCCGAAAGATAAAGGTACGGATAGCTTGCCGTCTGATTCTTCAGCTCGATGCAGATCGGATTGATCTTCTTCACCCGCTTCTGCTCGAAAGCGTCAATCGCGTCCAGGCGGTAGACGAGATTACGAATCGTCTTATGCGTCGCCGAATACCGCAGGATCATCAGCGGCTTGAATTTGGGCAGCATCTGCGTCGTCGTCTTGCCCTCCAGCCGCTGCGGCTCGTCGAGAATCAAGATCGGACGATTCGCCGCGATCATGTCCATCGGAACGCGGCTCTGGAAATCGTCCAGCGCCTGATAGATGCGAAGATGGTCCTTGCCCGTCGAGGCGAACGCCTGGTAGTTCATCACCAGCACCTCGATGTCCGCGCCCGTCGAAAAGTCGTGGATGTCCTGCGGACGCGCCGAGTCGTAGACATAGACCTTCGCCCGCTTGCCGTAGTCGGCGATGAACTTCTCCGCCGTGATCTCCAGCGACTTCCGCACGCCCTCGCGGATGGCGACGGACGGCACGATGACGATGAACTTCGACCAGCCGTAGCGCTTGTTGAGCTCGAACATTGTCTTCGTGTAGACGAACGTCTTGCCCGTGCCCGTCTCCATCTCGACTTCCAGCTCAAGCGGATGCTCCGCCCCGAATTCGATCTTTTCCGACTCCTTCAGCGCGGGCACGGCGCGGCGTTGCACCTTGCGGACATTCTCAAGCAGCGTCTCAGCTGTCAGCATGATCGGCGGATTGCAGTAACCCTCCTCACTGAGCGCCATCAGCGTCTGGTTTTTGTTCTTCTTGTCCTTGACGCGCCCCGTGTCGAGCGTGTAGTTGAACCCACGGATGTCCTTCGGCGGCTGTCCGTCAAACACATCACATACGGCGTTCGTCGCGTCCGTCTGGAACTGCTGGTCCTTGAACTTCAGTTTCATGCGGCAATTCTCCCCATTGAACCAATCTCGAAAAATTTGCTATAATCTGCGCCGAAAGGCTTAAACAGAATGGCATTGGCAATCAGCAATATTCCGGTTTTGTCCGGTGAAGTCGCGGAACGATTCGTTCTCGCCGCCGAGGAAGCGGAACGAAATCGCGGCTGCATTGACTTTTCCGCGCAACATGCGATCTGGAAAGACTTTGATCGCGTGAATGAGCAACGCATTGCCTCGCTGAAGGCGTCCGGCAAATGGCCTTTCTGAAAGACAGCTGCATCCGCGTGATTCTGTCGGAGCACATCATCGAAAGATGCGCACCGTTCAGTTGCGGGAATCCCGACCTGGACGATTTCTTCAGCTGCGATTACGCCGCCTACAACGATCAGCTTCTCGGCAAAACCTATGCCTTTGTTGAACCCGGCCTGGCAAACAACATCGTCTGCGCCTTCACCGTGTCCAACGCCAGCATTTTCACCAACCATCTGCCTAATGCGCGCAGAAAAAAGGTCGGCAAGGACATCCCGTCCGCCAAACGCGACATGATCTATCCCGCTGTCCTTATCGGACGGCTTGGCGTTAATGTCAACTACAAGCGCAAACACATTGGCTCGGAACTGATGAGCAACATCAAGGAATGGTTTGTCGAACCTGCCAACAAGACTGGATGCCGGTACCTTGTCGTTGACGCCTACAACGAACCCGCGCCTCTCGACTACTATCTTCACAACGGCTTCAGCTTCATGTTCAGCACCGAAGAGCAGGAAAAGGAATACCGCAACATCGCGACACCCGGCCCCCTGCATACGCGCCTCATGTACTTCGACCTGATGCAAATCGTCGCCGCGTAACGCAACGCCTCTCTCAAGATCCCAGCGCATCGTCCGTTCAAATCACTTTAACCTTGGTGAGGTCGCCTGTCATCTGCTTGAAGATCTGCTCCACGCTGATCTTGAGATCGTCCCGTCCGCCAAAGCTGTCGTCACGGAGGAACACGGTTCCCGGCTTCCTCGCAGCGAGCGCCTTCACAAATTCCTCCGTCATCTTCATGTCCTTTTCCAGCGCAGCGGCAATCGCCGTTCCGCCGACGAAATAGACCTTGTTTCCCTCAACCATCTCCTCGTCAATCGACTCCGAGAGCTTGATGTCCGTTTCCAGCAGCATCTGAAAGAGCAGGTCCTCGCCCGAACGGTCGTCCTTGATCTTCGAGAAGTTCGCCAACGACTCCTGCGTGATCTCGCCAACCTTCTTCGACGTTTCCAAATACGAGCCCTCCGCAAGCTTCAGGACGCGGAATCCGACATCCGGCTTGGTAACGACGGCTTCGCCGCCGTCACCAAGCGAAAGTTCGCCCTGCGCTTTCTCTTCTTTAGCCTTCAACTCATCGAGAATCTTCTTCCCAGCGCGGCGGATGCGCTCCTTGCCAATCTCGCAAATTGTATGCTTAGCATGGATTGAATCCAAAAATGCAACTGCGCTTTTTGCGATTTTTTTGGACTTCTCCGTGGCACATTTGTCTGGATCTATGACCTCTTCCAACTGCACCAGTATGAATTTTCTGCCGATAGGTTTTGCAGCTTCAGCAAGCAAAAGCGCATGAGCCGTCGATCCCGATCCAGAAAAGAAATCTACAACAATATCCCTCTCTCCCGTCCCTGAAAACTCAATAAGGCGTCTCAAAACATCCTCGTCTTTAGGATTTTCAAACACCTTATCCCCAAGCAATGTCTTCAATCGCTTTGATGCCGCACGACCATCCTTGTAGAACACGCTGTAAGGCACCCCCGTTTCGTGCTCCTTGAGATAAGACTTTAATGTAGGAACCGCATTCTCATCATCCCCAAAATACACTCGCCCTTCATCGATCCACTGCTTCATAGTGTCCACATTTGTAATCCAACCACGTGACGGGACAGTCACAGGTTTTTGCGTCACGGGATGCAACACTTCATATTTCGGTCCACCACCACCAGGCCATGAAATATCAGACGCGAAAAAGATTCCATTATCATCCACTTTATTGTAGTGAGCATGATCTTTTGCCGGATGACCATCTGGAAGTGCAGAGAACCAATCCTTCAACCCTTTCTCCACGGCAGCATTGTCAGCACCATATTGTTTACGCAACGAATCATAAGCCGCATAGATGTTGTCCAGCCCTTGCTTGCGTTCACGCCAAATAATTTTGTTGTCAGCGATATATTGAGCATCCTTAAAATAAGCTACGATATATTCGTGTGAAATCGAAACATGCTTGGAGTCATTCTTTCGACCTGCCGCCCAAGCGAACTGGGCGACAAAATTCGATCCGCCAAAAACTTCATCACACAACCGACGCAGATTTGTGACTTCATTGTCATCGATGCTGATGAAAATCACCCCGTCTTCGCGCAGCAAATCTTTCGCCAGCTTCAGACGCGGCAACATCATGTTGCACCAGTTAGTATGGTAGCGGGCCTCGGCGGAGTCATTCTTTTCGTAGATGCCCCCGTCTTCGTTGATGCTGCCCGCCTTGATTTTGACTTCTTTCTCCGTGAGCGAAAAGCCGTCACGATAGACAAAATCCTTGCCTGTGTTATAGGGCGGATCGATGTAGATCATCTTCACCTTGCCTGCATAGTTCATGCGCAGGAGCTTCAGTACTTCAAGATTGTCACCCTCGATGTAAAGGTTCTCGCTGTCGAAGCCGCCCGGTG
>JAKSOY010000320.1 GCA_024405255.1 Kiritimatiellia bacterium | reverse complement strand
TCGACATCCACGGCGGCGTCAACGACTCGTTCCAGATTCCCTGCAACGTGGGCGGCTGCGTTCCGGGCTGGGACGAACAGATCAGCAGATACCGGCCAAAGGCGAAGAACAGCTCCACGAGGTGCGTGTCCTTCGTTTCGGCGAAAGTCCCAAGCCTCTCCGGAACCGTCTTGCCGGGCTGGGGATCGGGCCCCAAGTCAAGCGAGCAACGGCGGAACTGCTCGTGATAGCGGTCAAGATGACGCGCCTTGACCTGACCATAGCCAAGCGCCCGTGCCGCATCAAGGCGCTTTTGCGCGGACGCGACCTCATCGACCGATGTCGCGTCCGTCCAGTCCTTGAAACTGGTCGCGGCCGAACACCAGATGACAACCTCGTCCGCGCCCTCGACGACAAGACATCCGTTGTCAACACGGACGCTTCCGCCCTTCGCATCCGCGGCCAGGATCGCACAGGCGCGGACAGCACCCGGCACGCCAAAGCACTCCTCGGCCGTTTCACAAAGCGCGACGGTGTTCGTTCCGAGGGTTTTGACGCATGAAAACACATGAAACGGACTGTCCCAATTCGCGCTGAAGGAAAGCCGTCCCGGCTGCGATGCCGTAAGCCGCATCGCGAGGACGCCATCCGCCAGCGACACAAACGACTCCCGCCGGTATTCGCAGCCGCGCATCACATACTGCGTACGGGCGATGGCATCATCCAAGGACAGCGAACGCCGGTAGTCCGTGGGAATGACGGCATCGTCGAAGCGCAGCCACACGGATCCGAGGGACTGGTAGGCGAGCGAACAGCGCGTCTTCGAGACGGCAATGCCCTGCTCGTCGAACCACTTTTGAGCGGGCATCGGCCCCTTCTCATGAATGAGACGCCCGACCGTTTTCATCACTCCGGCCATTCGCGGCTCGAACGAATAGTTTGGCGACCCCGACCAGAACGTGTCCTCGTTCAGCTGAATGCGCTCCGCGTCGAACCCGCCGAAGACCATCGCCCCCAGCCGTCCGTCCCCGAGCGGCAGCGCCTCATTCCAGGACGCCGCCGGAGTCACATACTCCAGATCAAGCGATCCTCTGCCAAGGCATGGTGCCGCAACAACGAGGACAAGAACCGAAACGGCAAGATGCCGACATGTCCGCATGTCAGATCCCCGAACTCTATTTCCCAGCAAATTCGTAAACCGTCGTCCGAGCCGCCGGCACCGTGAACGTGCCGTACTTGCCGATTTTCAACCTTACGGGGATTTCGCGGAAGTTGAACACCGCGACCAGAACCTTACCGTCCAGGCGATAGGCAACGTGTTGGACGAGCGAGGCCTCCCGCAGGTTTGTCAGGTGACGCGACGGATCCCTCACGGTCTTCCGGCACTTCGGATCAACCACAACCGCGATCTTCTCGTCACACCTCTGGCCATTGAAAACATAGTCCTCGTATTTTGCGGCCCGCTCGGTCGCATTTGCAAGCGCCCGCCAATATCTTGCGTCGTAACCGCCCGGAAAATGATAAAGAACCGTTGACTCCCATCCGTTGAAGAAGTAGGAATCAAGCTCCATCTCCACCCACTCCGGCTGTAAAATCCAGCCGCACTGATAGCCCTGCGGAAAACCCTGAATCTTGGGACGATTCGGAAGCGGATAGTCCTTATTGATCTGCGAACGGACGTCACGCGCCGCCAAAAAGCTCTCGATTACTCCCGCACCCTCCCTGTGGAAGTAAGGCGCCGTGTTGTCCCAGTGCGGATACGGGCCCCACGGCTCAAGCCACTTGAGCCCCCCTGCGTATTCAAGGTGACAGATTTCGGGCGAGGCATTGTTCTGCCGCCACGTCGAGGCGACCTGACTCCAGCTGATGCCGGGCATGAAGCCAACGGACATCTCCCCGCCCGTCGCCAACCGAACGTACTTGTCAACCGTCTTCACGAGACGTCCGTGCTCTCGCGCACGAAACGCCTCGATCCGACCCGCCCACTTTCCGCCGTCAAAAAGCTCCTTCGGCCAGTCTTGTTGCATCTCCTCTTCCGAGACGCCAACGTATTCCGCGAACTTGCGCCGGCATGTGTCGCACATGCAGGCATTCTTTCCGAAATACTTATACGGCTCCCAATTCGACCAAAGCCCGTCAAAACCGGCAAGGCGGCGGTTGATGAACGGAACCGTGTTCGTCAGGAAGAACGGACGCTCCTCGTAGATTGCCGAAGGACAAGCCAGGTGCTTCTCGTGGCGATTTCCCTTGGTTGTCACGAACCGGTCGGCTTCGGGACGGCCTTCGGACGGCCCAATGTAATATCCATCGCGGATCATCGCGGCCGTATCGGTAATCGTCTGGATGCCCGCCTTGCGCCAGGCATCCAACCATTCCGGCGTTCCCGTGAACTGTCCGGCGACAATCCAACGGGCACCTGCTGCAACTGCAGTTTCCGCGAACGCCAACTCACCCCCGGTCCCGGAGAACTTATCGAGGATCGGCAGCAAACCATTCGTGTATTTCTTCGGCACGGACTTCGTACGAACCGCCTCAACCGTATAATACCGCGTCGTAACAACAGTGGAATAACCGGAACCGTCCGCCTTCAGCGCACGGAGCGTGCCAATCCCCTCGCAACCGATTTCCGATGTCGCGCGGATGACCGCCCCCATCTGCGCGCGCCGCTGATAAGACGTTTCCGGCACGGCGTTATGGCCTATCGGCTTAAACGTCACGTGCGTCGAGCCGTCATCCTGCACCTTGGTCCTGATCGTACGGTCATTGGCGAAGGTGAGCGATACCAATTCAAATCCCTTTGGAAGGGTCAACTCAAAACGGACGTCCTTGGCCTTCAGGGGCTTCACGTCGAACCGCCGCTTCCATTCCCACGTAATGTAACCTGCCTGTCCCTGCCCAATGGCAAACGACGGATCCGCGCAACCGTGCGCTCCCTGACGAAGCGCCACTTCCGGCATGTCCGAGACATCCTGCTTCATCATCGTGATGTTTCGGAAATGAAACTTACCGACGTTGTAACGGCACATGTCGATGCGCACCCGGTTCGCACCGGACGGCACCTGCACCTCCCATCGAACAGGGAACCACTCGCTGTCATCGCCGACCGTACGTCGCCGCATTTCCTTCCCAACGGTGCGCACCTTCCCGTTCTCGTCGACACACTGCGGTGTAATGAAAGCACCTGTCAGCAATCCAGGAGCGCCACCGTTCAGCGAATCAAAGGCAATGACATACGGGCCGCCCTTGTCGTCCGGTAAATCGACCTCCTGCGTCAGCAGAGCCGCGACCGAAACAACCTCAACGGGATTCTCCGTAAAGAACTCGCGGATTGACTCATCAACGACGATCTGTCCTTCACCGTTCGCAAACTTGGTCGTCACCTTTGTCCGGATCTTCTTCAGGATGTCAGGATCGGGATTCCGCTGGATGCACCGCAGACCTCCTCCGTTGCCGCGAAAGGCGCCGTCCTCGACCTTGATCAGGTTGCCCCCCTTCCCTGCGCCCGCCGGATACATCGCCCGACTCGCCTTCTCGAAGTCAAACGTCAGCGGACTTGCCGCAGTCGCACCACATATGACCGCAACGAGAACGCCCACAATCATGGGTTTCATCGACACCTCCCTCCTGTTTGAACGCCTTCGGATGTCAGCGGAAGAGCAACATCAGGCCGAACTTCGGCAAGACGAAACCGGAAACCGTCGCCTGTCCTTCACCCGCACAGGCGACCTCGACTTCAACCTCACCCTCATCCGCGACACGGAACGTGCAAAGCCCGTCCTCGCCGATTTCAAGCGGCTGTCCGTCCCGCGTCACGGACACCGTGGCCCCGTCCTCAAGAGCGACCTTGAAGGAACACACGCCGGAAGTCCGGGCGAGGAGCTTCAATTTGAGCGAATTGCCTGCCGGGACATCCAGCCCCGTCGTGAGATTCGTGGTTGCGTTCTCCCCGGCCGCCGCGACTTCGACATCCTTCTTCGCAAGTTTCTTCGCGAAATCGCCGCGCCAGTCGTATTCGCCCGGCCCGATGTCGATCTTGCCGTTGTAAATGCGCTGCCCTCTTGCAAAATCACGACCACCGTCAACGATCCCCGCCGCGGCTATGGCGGACTTGTAAACATCACCATCCCCCGCGTCCACGGCTAAAGAGGTCTTGAGCGGACGATAGTTCTCGTCGTAGGGCACCTGCTTGGCGGTGA
>JAKSOY010000032.1 GCA_024405255.1 Kiritimatiellia bacterium | reverse complement strand
GCGACAAAGTCATTCGTTTTCTCCTACCGCAAAATCAAAGACGCACAGAATCATCTATTCAACCAGCGCAAAGGTAGTCCCGAAGACAGAAGCTGATTCGTTACAGCAACAAAATCCCTTCGGCTCCTCCTGCTCAATTCCGTATGAGACAGCATATTCGTAATCGTTTGAAAACGATTCATGCTACTCGCATAGTCCACGACATTTGACACAAGAAGCATGTCAATGACTTGTGCTGCGGCAATACCGACATTACGGTTTCGATAGAACATCTCAACCGCTCGATCCTTCACGGCTTGATCGGTCGTATTGGTCGCATTCGACAGACACAAGCGATAACTATAGATTCCACATGTTGTTCCTCGTTCGATCCGACTGTAGCCGACGACATTGGTCATGATCATTTCAACATAGTCCGTCGTATCATCTTCCACAGGTGAAAATTTCAGAAATAATTCGGAGGCGATATCCCGATGGACACCTTTAGGATTCAACGCAAGTGCTTTCAAATATGGTGCCGAATTCGTGTAGCTAAAGAGTTCACAACGAGTGAGCGCGGCCAGAACAAGCTTTTTATCCATGCTACGAACCGAAGTGAAATCGGTCGTACCGAGTGTTGAGAGATACCAGTCGAAGGCAGCCTTTCTTTCCGCTGTTGTCCAAGGGCCTTCTCGCCCCCCCCCCAGGAACCCTTCCCAGGTATCAGGAATCGGACCACGGACGACAATCCCGCCGTCATCTGGAAAATTATCGTGGCTACCAAGCCGCACAACATTAAATAACATTCCCCTGACGACATCATTCGTTTCGGCGGGCGTATAGGCGTAAACGACACCCGCCATTATCAAGAATGCAACGGGCAACAACCGAAAGACTGTCTTCATCTGGTATAAACCTCCACATTATTTGTCTTGATTCCCTCAGCGCCGATTTCGGCATTCAGAACTTCATTTGTCGAAAGTGCTTCGTCCCTCAAACTGAAAACCTTCCCGTCGGGAATGTCTTTTGCAGATTCATCCTCATATCCGGACATGAGAAATTTGTCATAGAGGACAGACGGCGTGTCATCATCCGCATAAAAACCCCGACCCGACTCCCTTCCCCAGTCCCGTCTCCCGAGAAAACAACGACTGCTAACCGGATTTTCATATCCAGGCAAGAGGACCCACGTATTGGTTCCCGAATCTTCATGATTAACATACGAATAACAATCCTTCAATCCCAACGCATGCCCGAGTTCATGTGCGAGGTCGTTTTCTTTAGACCTTCGCGACACGATAATACCACTTGAATGACGAGCCGCCATCGTAGTTTCTCCGATAATATTTCCCAGAAAATACAATTCAATGCAATCATTTGTCTGGTAATGATTCAAAAGGGCGGATGCCTGTTCTGTCAAGTAGTGTCGGGTAATTCCATCCGAATCTCTTACGGTCCGCGAAACATGCATATTCCAATTCGTCTCGGAACAGAAATCAAATTCAAACGACAGAAGATTAAAGGTTATTCCAACCTGCGAAAAAACATCGTTAGCAAAATCTATTCGTCTACGGATGTCCGTCTCCAACCATTCACCGTCTTGCGACCAAAGCGGCATCGGGACGACAAACGCGCGAACGGGGATCACCCTTGGCCTGACAATCGGCAACTCGAATGTCGGCTGAATTTCATCCTCGTTGAAACGCGCCTCGACGGTGACAACACCCGTGTCGTTCGTCGCCTCGACAGTCGCCAGAAATCCGCTCGACGTCACAACCCGTCCCGGACCGGAGACAACGCGCCAGTCCACATCGCCTGGATTGAAGTCCCCGTTGACGCCAACAAGCAAGTAGGCACGTTCACCGTAGACAAGGCGAGACGGATTGTAGTAGTGCCGCGGACTGTACCGGGAACCGTCCACAAGCCTTCTCAACGGCTCAATGACCTTGAACACCTTCGACGTCGAACACGATACGCTGTCGGTATCGTTGGTCAACGTGATCGTCGCCGAGAGCACTCCCTCACCGATGGCGGAACACGACATGAACACCGTCTTGCTGGTGGTGAACCAGTCGTTCGAAGAAACACCTAATGGGAAAGTCAGGGAGGAAATCCGATTGGTCAAGAAAAAGTCTTGGAAATAACTCAATGTCGACTCGGCTCCATCGCAAGACAACTCAACCTGTCCCGTCACGCCGTTCGTGGCCGTCAACCCGACCGTCACCGCATAAACCCGTTCCGGACGTAAGTCGTCATTCAGAAAGAGAACGTCTTGACACGAAAGGGAGATTCCTGTCGGCGGCACATGTTCACGGCCGACACTCACCTGGACGATGTTGGTCAACGAATAGCCGCCCAAATAATGCGTGACAAGCGAGATGTAATTCGTCGCCCAGACCGTCTCATCTGCGGCGATCCAAACCACATCCGTGGAAAGCGAATGCGGGCTCGCGAAGGAGAACCCCGAACCGCCCGACCACGTGCAACCGAGATAGGCGTTTGAATGGCACTGGTGGACTTCGCCCGTCAGCACGTGCATCGTCCCCGGCGTGAAGTGCCCGAAAATGCCACCCGTATCGTCTTCCCGTCCAAAGTCGGCGACATCGTGTCCGTCGAGTCCGAGGGTGACAGAGGCCTGACATCCCACCCACCCATGACTAGGTGAATCAAAATGAACCGCCATGTCACCGCAGATGGTTTCAAACGGGAATCCCATATACATCGTACTCACGGTCTGCGTTCCATTCGTCCCAATGACGGAAAACTCCGCAACCTCCGCCCGAGGGAGCGAGAATGCATATCTCGCACCACAATCAAGAGCGAACTTCATCTCTCCGATTCCATCGCACATGAGCGCGACATCCCCGACCGTCAGACAGACTGGCCACGTGCTGTTCTTGGACGCGAGCGTGAAACTGACCAGCCGCCGGTTCGGATCGGCGGCGCGTGCCGCCGCCCAGGCGGGATAGCCCAATGCGGCAATTTCGGCGGCGTTACTCGGAAAGGCGAGTATGGCCCAGGCGTCGCTTTGGTTGAAGCCCGCATTCGCCTCGGGCTGGTACGGATTGGGGTCGAGCGCATTTGGTAAACCGTCGAAATCAAAATCATCGGGGTGGACGCGCTGGAACACAACCTCGCTTGTATTCGACCCGACCGTGACGAAATGGTTCGTGCCGTTCGCCGTGACGCCGACCTCATACTGCGTATCGCCCACCGCGTGCAAGTCGTAGCGCAACGCCACCCTTCCGCTCTGCGGCAGCAGTTCCAACTGAGCGCTCACGATCTTCGCCGGATCGTCTCCGACTGCCGCGTTCTCGAACGTCGTAACGAGTCCTCCAACGCCATTCGTCTGGCACCAGGCTCGGCTCGACGGGAGATTGTAGCGAGACCAGTTCGCGGCGGGACACAGCGCCATGCGTTCGCTCAAAATCGAGATCTCGTTCGCACGGCTGTTGAAACGCGAACGAAAATAGCCCTCGGCCCACACAAACGCATTCGTCCAACCTTCCTCGCCAAACGGGAAGTGCCAGCCGCCAACAGGAATCTTCCAGCTTCCCCACCCACGGCCACACCGCTGCGCCGACTCCCACACGATGGCATTGGTCGGCATCGTGAATGTCGCCGCCGGAAGAGCGTTCGAACTCACCGAGACGAGACGCCAGCCCTGCGCGATGTCTTCATCTGTAATTGTCTCAAACAGCTGGTCCAAGTTCGGTCGTCCGAAGAGCCCCAGCCTCAACGGACCACCGGCATTTCCCGTACCGTTTGTTCCGGTCAGGCCGTCACCCGTCTGCGTCACGACATTCGTATCTCCTTCAGTTTGCTGTGTCGTGTTTGTACCTCCCTCGACTTGAGAGACATCATTGGTCGAAGGTTTCGTTCCGGCACCATCGGTTCCCACGACCACCATGCCACCGACGAGAATCGCCCCAACGAGAGAAACGGCTGCGAGTTTCCGCGCGTTTCTTGCGAGCATCTTCGATCCGCGCACGACACCATACGAGGCAACGGCAACGCCCACCCCAACCGCGCAGGCGTAGGCCGTGTCTATACAAAGTGCCTGAAGATTTTCAATCATTCGATTCGCCTTCTACTTCTTCAAAAAACCGTAGGCGTAGACCTTCGGCTCGATCTGCTTCGCCAACTTCTTCATCGCCGATTTCAGCGCGGCCAGTAAGTCATTATACTTCACATCGTCGCTCGTCGCGTTCATCTGCTCCTTGCCCGAAGCCGTCTTTTTCATCCCCTGGAAATGTCTGCGGATGTCATAGTACGAGGCGTTCGGATTCGCGCCGGGCTGCGCATGGTAGTAGCGCCACAACTCGCGCCCCACGTCAAGAACGGCACGAGCCGCCGGGGAGAGTTGAATCTCACGCGGAGCTCGCGGAGAACGCAGAGCGTTCGCACAACCTCCATCTTCTCCCTCTGCGCTCTCTGCGTCCTCTGCGTGAGATATTTCCCCCTCAAGCCCCGGCAGCACGTTTTCGCAGAAACCGCCGCCCTTCCCCGCGAGGAAGTCGCTCATGAAATGCGACGCAAAACACTCCTTCGCATCCACCTCCGCCTCGGTGAAGGGAATCCAGTGGTTCGGGCCGTCGGAAGATTTGACCGAGTTGTCAAAGTTCACCCAAACAAGGCAATCACCCCAAAACTCGCGATCGCACTTCCACGCATCATTCGGATAACGGAACTCGTCTTTATTATTAGTCCATTCGGGAAGAATGCAATGCCGAACTGCCAGATAGACTGCGCACGGCAAAACATTCTCTGAAGTAACTTCTGCAACCTTGTGCTGGCGCACATCGCTTTCTGTCGGCTTTGAAGTTAAAAAAAGACTCGCCCGTTGTTGCATACTCACACCAGGCAACGATAGGTATCCTATCGGCTTGCTTCCACGAACATAGAACTGACGCAACCAATCACTGATCATACGCTTGCTCTCACAAGCATAAAACGCCTTCTCTCCAACATAATGAGCGTCGTGTTCCATAACATCCGCCACGATGCCTTTTATCTGCGACTTACCGCCGAGGTGCCAAATCGAAAATGCTATCGGGAAGTCGCCGTTCACATTATCAAAGGTGTCCGCCGGACAGATAAAAGCTTTCACAAAAGAGGCAAGCCAATACTCGCGAAACTTTGCACAGTTTTGCGAGCAGACAAATTTAAGCGTACTGAAAGAAGCAAGCACCGCCCCATGAAGTTCCTGATATATCCGCAAGTAGAACTGAACATACAGCTCACGCGTTGCCGCGCCGACTTGCGACGAGAACTCCTTGTACACCTTACTCAATTTCGCTACGTTCGTCCTATTATCGCCCGTTCCTACAATCACCTTTCTATTTGAATGTTCAGCATACGGCGGATTGATGTAGATGACGAGCTTTTTGCGACGCTCGGGATCGTCGATGATTTCGCGAAGGCCTGGGGGTAGTTTGTCAAACGAGTCGTTCAAAAAGTCGAACTGGAAGACATGGCTTTCGAGGAGGTTGGCACCGTTCTTGATGCGCTCGTGCATCACATCGACATCCTGCTGGTCGAGGGTCGAGGCCCAGACCTTGTACTTGTTCGTGAGGCCGGCCTCCATGTTGCCCGTTCCGGCACAACAGTCCCAGACATCGTACTCGTCCTGCCAATTCTCGCCAAGCTCGCGCGCGAGATACTCCTGCGACAACTCCACCCATTTCTGCGGCGTGAAGAATGCGCCCTTGCGCTCGCGCACATCCTGCGGCACGAGGAGGTCGATGCGCTTGACGATGTAGCTCCAATAGTCCTTGCGGGGCGGTCGTTTGTAGCGTCGCCAAAACGCGGCGTAGGCCGCAAGACCCTCGTCGGATTTGAAGCCGAACGTCAACTCGAAGGCGAGTTCGTCGGCATTGGTGCGCTGGATGCGGTACTTGTTCTTTTCATTCACGTTGAAGGTGATATAGAAGTCATTCGCCACCCGATCGTCAGCGACATCCACCGTGCCGTTGTCGTCCACGTTCAGCTCGGCGAGATAGAAGTCGCGGTCGTAGAGTGAATACTTGGATTTCAGGACATCCCACGGTGCGTCGATATGGGGAAGAACGGCCTCGCGCCATTTGCGGTAGATGTGGGTGAAGTTGTTCTTGTCGATCTGGATGCGCGAGACGTCCGTACGCCCGATCTTGAAATTCGCCTTGATGAAACGGCGCAGTTCGGCCTCGTCGCGCACGAAGTCGAACAGGAGCGCCTGGTCGGCGATGGTCTTTTCGGCGAGCGAATAAAGCTGCCCGAACTCCTTCGACTCGTGGTTGCTCGGCGCGACGTTCCAGTTGAAGTCGTTCTGCGCGAAGACGTCCTGCACCGCATTGTAAGGGAGAAAGGCGATCTTCTCGGCGTCGAACGCGCCGAGGAAGAGCGGGGGGCGTTCCGTGTCGAACGTGCGGGCTCGGCCGATGGTGAGGATCAGCTGGACGAAGCTCTCGTGGATGTCCTTCCGGACCCCCGCCTTGGCCTCCGCCCAAAGCGCGTTCTCCGACTCGAAGAGGCCGAGTTCCGTCGCAGGGACGGCCACGCAGAAATCGACCTTGCCGATGATGCGCGTCGTATCGTACGCCGCAAACCAATCCGCCGCGACCTTGTTCTTCAGTTCCTCCTCAAGGAGCCCTGTCGGGTATTTCGCCATTCCTCTCTCCATTGACTTCGTTCACGGCTGATAGTATAACAAATACACGCGGCGATTTCACGCGAGAATTGAATAGGGAGTGAATATGGAGACTAGCGAACATACTTCAAGCTTTGATTGCTCTCCCCAAACGAATACTCATACGAATCGGCCGCTCCTCCACCCTCAGACGAGGGTCGCGAAGAGGTCACGGAGCTTCTGGGTCGTCACGGGCTTTGCCAGGACGGCGCGGAAGACGTTGATATCGAATGTTGCACGCGCGTCGGTATCTGCCGTGACGGCGACCACAGGCAATGCCGGACGAAGGCGTATGATTTCATGTGCGAGTTCACTGCCATTCATCCCGGGCATCCAGAGGTCGCTCAACACGAGGTCCGCTTCGCCGCCCGCCTTGAGATAGGCCAGCGTTTCAGCGCCTGAGTTGAACGTCTTCACGTTCTTCAGTCCAAGCTTCTGGCAATAAGCCGCGAGGACGCGGCAGTTCATCTTCGTGTCGTCGACGACCAGCACATGCTGGAAGGCCGTCGCCGAATCGGCAAGTTTCGCTTCTGTCCGTCCCGAGGTCTTCGAGGCGAGCGACTCGATTCCGGGCAGCTCGACGGTGAAGGTCGAGCCCTTGCCGATTTCGCTCTCGACCGTCACCGTGCCGCCCGAAGCTTCGACAAGTCGTTTCACGATGGAAAGGCCGAGTCCCGTGCCCGCATAGGCCTTGCCTTGCCGACTCTCCATATCCTGCGAGAACGGATCGAAAACGAGTTTGAGTCCGCGCGGCGAAATGCCGATGCCCGTATCCTTCACCTGGATACGGAACGTTCCCTCCTGATACGACGCCGTCGTCGCCACACGGCCACGATCGGTGAACTTGATGGCATTCCCCACGAGATTGAGCAAAATCTGCCGCATACGGGGTTCGGCAAGCTTCAGACGCGGAATCGAAGAGGTCGTCGTGAAGACCACTTCGAGCCCCTTCTCACGTCCCTGCATGCGAAAGACGCTTTCCATCTCACGGCAAAGCGCCTCGACGTCGCAGGAACCCGACCGCATGTCAAGGCCCTCGGTACGACCGCTCTCGAACTTCGAGATGTCGAGGATGTCATTCAGCAGCGACAGCAGGGCATTCGCCGAGAAAGAGATTCCGCGCGCGTATTCGCCGACCTTTTCGGACGGCAGATTCGGTTCGCAAAGAAATTCCGAAAAGCCGATGACGGCATTCAACGGCGTTCGAATTTCATGACTCATCGTCGCGAGGAAGTTCGTCTTGGAACGGGCGGCGAATTCCGCACGGTCCAGCGCTTCGCGCATTTTCTCGCGCGCCTTCGTTGCATCCTTCAGGGCATCGTCCGCAACACGAAGAGACATCTCGGAACGATGCAATGCCGCCGCCACGCGCCGCCGCGAAACGGACATGATCAACAGGAGCAGCAACGCCGCAGAAAGAATCGGCACGCCGCACCACAGCAGTTTCTGCTCGGGCGTCAGGCGAGACGCAACCATCTCGTGCGCCTCGGTACGATGCACGAGGTCGACCATTCGATCACGCGAAAATCCGCGTAGGACCTTGGTCATAATACTGACGAAAACAGGGTCGACCTTGGGACCGAGAAAAAACGGGAACGTCGGCACATAGCGTTCAACTTCGACGAGACGCACTTCCACCCGATTCGACAAACCAAGTTTACGAGAAAGCTGTCGTGCGCCACCATATGTCAGGAAGGTTCCGTCGGCATGGCCATCCGCCACAACGCGCAAGCAGTCCTCACGCGACTCGCAGATGACGAGACGCGGCACATAGCCGAGTTGAGCATAGGTCCTCAGACGCCGATGGTCGCCGCTCCACACGGCAATGCGGCTTGAGGCATCTGTAATGCCGCGTCCACCATAGCGACGCGTACAAAAGGCCTCTGGCAAAAGAAGATCAAGTACATGCCCTTCCTTGATCTTCATCGGGTCCTCGCAGGTACCCATAGGAAGCCAGATGTCAGTACCGCCGCGTGCGAAACGCGTCGCCGCCGTCTCATACGAAGACGGTGGCACGGCCTCGAAGTGGAGTCCCGTCATCGTGGAGATCTCAGTCAACAATTCAGACATAAAGCCGGAAAATGTACCTGTCACAGGATCGTATTTCTTATAGGGAGGATCGGCAGGCGAAATATCGACCGTAACGGTACCGCCGCTGCGCGCCTTGCGTTCGATCCAAAGCCGCTCTTCGCGTGTGAAGGACAATTCGGATCTCACGGCGTGAGGAAAGAACTGTTGACGCAGGCGACGTTCGAGATAGGGATCCTCCTCCAAAACATCCTGCATCGCCACATCGATCTCCTCCGCAAGCCCGCTTTCATGCTTCTCCGTGACAATGTAGGTCGGACATGCCTTATCCGTGTAGAGTTCTCGCTCTTCGGCCAGATTGAAAGTCTGCCCCAGAAACACGGCACCGACTTCGCCCGTAAACAGCGCGCGTTCAGCCCGTACGGCGTCCGGATAGGTTCGAATCGAGCACTTCACGCCCTGCGCGGCAAGAATAGACGAAATCGCCTCCAGGCGAACACCGTGTTCAACAGCACCGATGACACACCCGTTCAACGAAGAATCGATTCGTTCAAACGGCGACGACTTGAGCACGTAGAGAGAAAGGCGGCGAACGCCCATCGGCGTACGGACGAAATTCAGCGTCCGTTCGCGCTCCGGCGTTTTCAGTACGCCCCCCATCACATCGAGATCTCCCCGGGCGAGTCTCTCCAGACCATCGGCATGTGAAACATTCTGCCATTCCACCCGCCAGTTCAAACGCTTCGCCACCTGATCGATCAAGGCTGGTCCCAATCCCGTGTACGACCCGTCCTCCATTCGATCGAAGATTCCGCGTTCTGCGCAAAAGCCCACCCGTACGACACGTCCTGTCACACTCGATGGAACATCCGCCGCCACCGAGGTACTCACGCCCAGCAACAACAGCGCGACCGTAATCATTCGGCCAAGCCGTCCCGTCATCGTCATGGTTTTCCTCCAGGGAGGTGGAAACGATTGGGATGACCGAAGAAACGCTGTGACAGCTTCGCGCAAACACCCTCGGTTTCAAGCATCTTCAGGACTTTCTCCACACGGTCACGGAGGTCCTTATCGCGCGGATGGAAACCGACACCGAGACCGTCATGGCTCAAAGGATCGTCCGGCACCAGGACAAACTGTCCCTCGCTTTCCTGCACAATGGCTCGCGCCACGTCTTCATCAACGGCCAACGCGTCACCGAGTCCGTCCCGCAGACGCTGAACACAGACCGAAATGTAGGGCGACGTAACGATCCGACCGATCTTCGCCCCGAGTACGGCGGCAGCTCCGCCCGGTCCCAACGTGCTCTCAGTCGTCGAACCGGCTTGCGCGAGCAAGGTATGTCCGGCGAGGTCTTCGTTCCGTTTGATCTTCCCACCTTTACGCGTGACCACAAGAATCGCATTTGACGCATAGGGTCCAAGCACCGTGTAATACTCTTCACGGCCGGTCACCGTAAATCCGCTCCACACGCAATCGATTTTATGCGTGGCAAGCAAGCGCTCTTTCTCCGGCCACGAGATCGAATGGAAAACCGGCTTCCACTTCAGACGAGCACACGCAAGTCGAGCCAGCTCAACGTCAAACCCCGTGAGCAGACCTTCTTTCAGATCAATGTAGCACCACGGCTTCAAATGGCAGGAAACGCCGATATGCAATTCACGAGATCGCTCCCGGCAGCCACCCAAACCGCCAATGCACAGTCCCGCCGCAACAAGCTGTTTCAGAAAAGTCCTAGTTGTCACGAGGCCCTCCTCCTTCAGCCTGACGCCACTTGTCCTCATACTCACGCTCGATCTTCGCGTATTCGATGAGGTTCCGAAGGCGCGTCACAAGAAGGTCTGCATTTCGGATCAGGCCTTCCGTCCAGTCGAGCACATGTTCTCGCGAGGCGTCGGGCGTACGCAGGCACTCGGCCCGCGCTTCAATCGCATCAATGGGACCGCTCAGTTCGGCTGCGGCCCGTTTGAAAAACGAATCACGCATCTTCACCAGACGCTCATGCTCTTCCGTCATCATCTCATATTGGTGCACGCGGCGCACATCGAGATAGCCGATGAGGGAAAGCAGTCCGCCCACGGCCAACACGACGAAAAGGATCCACTCCTTCGTCGAGAAGAACGGCCGGTTGACCGATTCGTGAGACGCCTGCATCATCATAGCCGCCGTATCGGAACTCGAAAGGCCCGCCGTCGTCTTACGCAGAATGCCGGCAAGCGGAGCCGGAGCCTTGGGCGAAACAATGAAAGAGAAGACGACCTCGTTATGCGCGTGCGGAGCAGGACGCGTCTCAAGGGCCCGTTCGGCATGAAGTTGGCGAATGTAGATGGCCGACATGAAGACCGACAGGAACGTGGCATCCGCACGACCATCCAAAACCGCCCGAACCGCGTCAAGACTGTCGGGACACACCACGAGACGCGAATCAAGTCCTCCGCGTCGATAGACGGCCAGACGGGAACGGTCCCAGACCGGAACGGAAATCTTGCCGGCGGCAGGATCCGGCAATGCCGTATCACGGCGGCAGACAAGCAACTGCGGAACCGAAAGCGAATAGCGGCGAGCCTCGTCGACGACAGCCTCGTAGGCACTCGCACCGAAATCCACCCACACGTCAACCGTACCCGCCCGGAAACGCGTACGCCCCGTCTGCGAAGTCCCCGGGGCCTGAAAGGAAAAGAGCAATCCCGTTCTCCGCGAGATCTCCTGAAAAAGCGCCCGCGTAAAACCCATCGGTTCCTGACGCGCATGGTTCCATGTCTTGAGCGGCGGCAGCAGGGGCGAGATATCCACGGAGACGGGTTCTCCGCGAACGACCCGATCCCGCAACCAAGCCTGTTCTTCAGCCGTCAGCGTCTCGGTATGTGTCGCCACATGCGGAAAATGCCGGCTCACGACCGACGAAACGAACGTCGGCGAAGTTTCATACAATTTGGCCAGTGCCGAGTTGAGCTCGCGGAGAAGATCCGGACGCTTTTTCGCGACGCAGATGAATCCCGGCACAGGCGGAAATTCGACAACCGCCTGTTCGCCTTCGTGCGTGAAAGGCCCAATCGTCATAAACGCATGTACCTGTGCCCGATAGAACGCCAGACGCGCCTCGCGATAGGATGGATAGGCGACCAGACGATAGGGTATCTTGTACTGTCTCAAGTAACTTTCAAGCTGCTCGTTCAAACGCGGATCCTGCCCCGTCGCCACAACGAGCCCGTTCGTACCGGCGAGATGCACCAGATCGACGTCTCCCCCTTCCCGCACGACAAGCTCCGCGCCATAGTTGCCCGTCGGGAGATGCGGATAGGAAAACTGGCGCGCCCGCTCTTCGGTATAGGAAAGTCCGCCGACGAGATCGAGCTCGCCTTTCTTGAGCTTCTCCACCGCCTCCGACGAGGAACAGACGACCCACTGGATCTGCCAACCGTTCAATTCCGCAAGTCGCGTAATCAATTCCTCGTTGGCACCCTTGTAGGAACTATCCACCTGCTGTTCGGAAAAGCCGTATTCAAGGTAGCGGGCCGCCCGTACGACATTCGACACAGCCCCCACGACCGGCGTCTGCAATTCGACAAGCGCACCCGCCGCCTCCGAAGCCCAAGCCATAAGCCAACACCCGACCAGGGCGCTCATCCATCTGGAGGACCACCGCATGTCAGGAATTGGCCTTTCTGTCTATCAACCGCAGTTTCACGACGCCCGCTATTATAGCATAAACACGCCCCGCGGTAAACCTGCTACCAACCGGCGTCAGGGCCGATGATTACCCTGTTTACCGCTCATTTCACGCCCCGTCTTTCACCGACGGCGCGGAAGACACGCTTCATCTGCTCGACCTGGGTTTCACAGAACCTGCCCGTCTTCGGATCGTACGCCATGTCGATCGTCACCGCGCCGCCCGCCGCGAGCACGGGACGGAGCCAATTGGTCCATTGCTCGTCCGAATACCGGCAGGTCGGACTTCCCCATGTGCGGCCGCAGAACGTGAGCACCTGCCATTGCCGGTCGCCGCACCACCGTCCCGTGCAATTCTCGCGCAAGGGATGGTTGACCTCTCCCGCCAGATAGTCGCCCGCATGCGTCCAGCGCCGCACGGGTTCGACCACGCCCTCGTTGAACGCCACCACCGCGTTCGGATTGCCGCGCTTCACCGCCCCCGCGTAGAGGCCCGCGATCCGGTCGGTGAAGTTGACCCAGCGATAGCCGCCATCGAACCACCACCCCGAGACGTCCGCCCCGTACCGCCGACTCCACTCCTCGATCACATCGCCCCACGCCGTCGCCGCTGCGACATTGATCACGCGATCGCTGTTCGCGGGTCCCGCCGGGAAGCCGAAGGCGTCCTCGGCATGCGCATCGCCGTTCGCGGGCTGACAGGGCAGGTAGAGCATCAGCCGGATGCCGTGCGGCTTCAGCGCCGCGATCAGCTCCTTCGGGATGTCGCGCGTCGCACAATGCGAACCCGGCGCATAGCCACAGACGCGGTCGTAGGTCGCGTTCGGCGTGTTGTAGATTCCGCTGTTCTGACCGAGCGTGAAGCAGAACCAGTCCGCCTTCATCTCGACGACCTGGCGCACGACCCCTTCGACGTCGAATGCCTTCACGCCCTCCACCCGGTTGGGCAGGAAGTGCATGAAGACGCCCTTTCCGCCCGCCATCCAGTCGGTGTTCGGATTGCGCGGATTGTCCACGAGTCCCCAGTCCTCGCGCTGGAAGATGCGCGAGGAGGCGACGAGTCCGTCGTCGGTGATGAGGTTGAGGACGTACATGCGCGTGTTCGCGGGAAGCTCGACCTCGACCTTGCCCGTCGCGGGCGTGAAGCCATGGACCGGCAACGCCTGCCACTTGCGCCGCGCAAGGATGCCGTTGTGGTCGGTCGTGTAGAGAAGTTCGGCCCGCGCGAGCGTGCGACCATGCGCATCGAACTCGGCGAAGAGTTTTCCGTCGCGCTCCCAGGCGTGCGTGACGTCGACGAGCGGCGGTGCGCCCTTCAGGTGATGCGCGGCGAGCGCAGCGATCTCCTTCGGATCGCCGGCCGGCGCGTAGCCGTGCGGCATGCGCAGCTTGAGCGAGAGGTTGAGCGGTGTCGCATCGTCCAGCAGATTGCAACACATGCGCAGGGAGTCGAACGGATACCACCGGTCGTTCGTGCCGTCGCACCAGAGATAGGGAATCGTCCGTCCGTAGCGGGGACTCTTCAGGTACTCGCTCGGATCCCAGAGCGCGAACCACGCGCGGTGCAGCTCGCGGTTGGCCGTGAAGTCGTTCCACGGTTTGGCCCACCACTCGAAGTTGTTCGGATAGTACCCGCAGCCGTACACCGGCGCCACGAACCGGAAGCGCGTGTCGACCGACCCGACGATGCTCGTCAGGTACCCGCCCCAGCTGATGCCCGTCAGACCCGTCCGCGTAGGATCGACCTCAGGAAGCGAACGGAGCCACGAGTGGCAGCGCATCACTGCCGCGACCGCATGGTAGGTCCAGTGATCCTTCAGATCGGGGTCGGCGGGGTTGAGCGCCGTATCCATGCCGAACGGACCCGACCACGGATGGCGAGGATGGCGCGCCCCCCGCTCGCCCTGCGGAATCGACCCACAGTGGTCCATTGCGATCACCGCGTAGCCGCGGTCCATCCAGAGCTTGGTCCACGACGTGAACGCCGTTCCACCACCGCCGTGCACAAGCACCATTGCGGGCACTTTGTTCGTCGCGGACGCGCCGGCGGGGAGGCCCCACCACGCGAAGATGCGCGTGGGCTTGCCGTGGTACGGTTCGCCCTCGACGAAGATCGGCTTCACGTCAGGACTTGGATTCCGGTCCCAGCCGTCACGGCAAGGCAGTTCGACCGGAAACGTCCGAGGCGTCTGGTGGAGCGTCTTCAGATCCCAGAACGAACGGCTCCCGCGCGGAAGATCGCGCTCGGGCTTGTCGCCAGGTGCGGCAAATCCACAGGTCACACCGTAGTAATCGCTCAGGAAGAAGCGGCCCGTCACGCGATCCCAGAGGCCGGCCTCGCCGTCCGGACGGCGGCACGGCACGAACGAACGCGCGAGCACGGTGCGGTTGGTCCAAATCTGCAGACCGTACAGCCGATAGGCCGAGGAATACTGCGGGAAACCGTGCACGCCGAAGAGGCGGAGACGCTTGCTGCCGTTGTAGTTCACCCGGTTGTCCACCTTCGCGGCGTAGGTCTGCCCGTCCGACGCGCGCACCGTCACGTCGTTACCGTCCAGGCGCAGCGTGTAGTCGCGTTCCGGACGGAACCCCGGCACGACGGTATCGCCGTGGCCGTAGAACTTGAGATCGTCGCCCTGCCAGACAAGCAGGTAGGTCCAGTGCGTGAAACCGCTTCCGCCGAACAGCACGTCGCTGCGGTCGCCGATTCGTCGCATGCGGCCGAAACGCAGCTCCACCGCCGTCGCGGGTCCGGAGTCGATGCCCGTGTCGAGCAGTTCGCGTCCCGTCGACTCGATGTAGTCAACTGTCCGATAGTCCTTTGGAACCGGTACGAGTCCGGATTCGGCGTACAGCGGACCACCACAAACTGCAATCGCAGCAAGTGCAATGCAAATCCGCGACACTCGTTTCGTTTTCATTTTCATTTGGCATGACTCCTTTAACCGAACCTGCGCGGACGCGGCAGATCGACTACCAGTCGCGATCGTTGGGCGAGAGCGGGGCCTTGAGCATGCGGGCCTTCTTCTCGTTCTCGTGTTCATCGCTGCGTTCCTGGGCCTTCCGCAACAGTTCTTCGACCTCCTTCTGGTCCTTCGGATCCTGCTGGGCCTTCTGCTCCTTCTTCTGCTCTTCTTGCTGCTGGTCCTGCTGTTGATCCTGATCGTTCTTCTGCTGGTCCTGGTTCTTCTGCTGGTCCTTCTTCTGATCCTGCTGGTTCTGCTGTTGCTGCTGCTGGCTTTGTCCACCGCCGTCGTCCTTGGGCAGCAGTTCGCGGATGCGCGCGAGCTTTTCAAGAATCTTGAGCTGTTCCGGCGGCAGCGGCGTCTTCACCATTTTCTCCTGCAGCGTCTGGACCTCTTCCGCAAGCTTCGTGATCTCCTGCTGCATCTCGGCCGTGAACGGAACGGCATTCGTATTGCCCTGCTGGATCTTCTGCTGAATCTCCTGCGCCTTCTGCTGGGCCCATGCAGGGAACTTGGCGCGGAAGGCCCGCGTCGAATCAAGCGCGTCCTGCTGGTAGTCGAAACCGTCCGAACGCTTGACGTCCAAATAGGCATTCGTCTGCGCAAGGATGTCGACGGCATTGATCTGCGGCGGCTGGCCCGCGATCAGGGCACAACGCTCCTGCACGCGGTTGAGCCCCGTCAGCACCTGCGTCTGAATCTCGCCCTTGGGGTCCTTCAGCAACTCGGCCTGCTGCTGGGCAATCGCCTGCATCGCCGTCGCGACCTGCTGTGCGACTTCCGCCGTGTAGGGCGGCTTGTTGCTCGCGGACGACGCATCCTGCGCACACGCCTGTTGCGCCCACTGCTGGAAGCCCGCCAGAAACACCTGCGAGAATTCGGCCGCCTCCTGCTGCCAATCGCGTCCGTTTTCACGCTCGGCCTTCGTCACCACGTTCGTTTGCGCGCGCAGTCCTTCCGTCAGCGCGCCGGGCGGATCGAGCACGCCCTTCCAATAGCGGTGGAATGCCGTCTCGGCCTTCGACAGGTTCTCCGCCGCCTCGGGCGAAAGGTCGCCCAACTGCTCGGCCGCCTTGATCGTCAGGTCGCGCGTCGCCTCCACGTCGCCCACGATCGTCATGCGCTGCTGCTCGTTCGTGACGGACTGGAACACCTGCTGCTTGAGCGGAATCAGCGTATCCGCCAGCTTCTCCGCACGCGCGGCCAGCGACTCGCTCTCGGCCACCGCCTGCGCCGCCTCGTTTGTCAGCACACCCGCCTGCGCCTTCAGAAGCGCCAGCGCCTCCTTCGCGGCTTCCGTCATCTGGTCCTTCGGATTCTTGTTCTTCGCCGCATCAAGCACCTCGGCGACATGCAGCTCGTCGCGCAGGTCTTTGAGTCCCGTCAGCGCCCGCGCAAAATTGCGATTCGCGCGCGGATCCTCCGGCGTCGCGCGCAACGCGATCTGCAGCGCCGCCGCGCTGTCCTCGCCGGCCTTGCACGCGCGCCGCAGCGGCTCCAACGCCGAACCCTGCGCCTGGACGCCGGCGGCTTTCTTCACCTGCTCGATTTCAGCCCCGCGTATCGCGTACTGCAGCGCCCCCACGACCTCGGCTGCGCGCGCACCGTGCGTCCGGCTCAAGAGCAGGGGCTGCAGCGTCGCGAGCGCGTTCGTGACATCGCCCGCCTTCCAGAAATCGTAGCCCTTGTTCCAGATTTCGCGGTCGCTCAGCTGCGCCTCCTGCGGCGGTACGTAGGCCGGATCTTCCGCCACAGCCGCCACGGCGTTCGTGCTCGCCGGTCCGGTTGCCGCCGCCGGGGCGGCATTGGTCGTCGCGGCTGGTGGTTCTTCGGCCAAAAGGCCGAAGAACAGAACGAACGAGGCGGCCGTCGCCACCTGGCGCCCGAGACGGCCGGCGAAGCGCCCGCGCGAGAAGAAGGCCGCGACGAGCATCAGGAAAAGTCCCGGAACGAGAAAGATGCCAAACCGCTCCGTGGCGCGCAGTTCCTCTTCTTCCGCCTGCTCCTTCGCCGCCACCTGGCGCAGGTACTTGCGGTAGATGGCGCCCAGCGTCGTCTCGGCCGTACCGGCCGTCGCAAGCGCCACATACTTGCCGCCGCTCGCCTTGGCGATCTCCACGAGCGCCTTCTCCTCGAGCTTCACCGACACGGCCTTGCCCTGATACTGCTGCACGCCACGGCCCGAAGCGTCGGGAATCGTGCTCGCTTCCTTCGGATTGCCGAGACCGACCGTAAAGATCGGCACATTGCGCTTCGCCGCATTACGCGCCTCCGACAGGGCACCGCCCCGCAGGTCGCCGCCGTCGGAAACGAGGATGATCGCATTATGGTCGTCTGCCGCCGGATCGAGCGCCTCAAGGGACGTTTTGATCGCGCTTCCAAGGTCCGTCTCGCCGCGCGGCGCCGATTCAGGCGTGGTGCCTTCAAGCGTACTGCGCAAGAATCCGTGGTCGGTCGTGAGCGGACACAGCAACTGGCCCGTGCGACGGAAAGCGACAAGCGCGCACCGGTCGCCTTCCAGCGAGTCGATCAAGTCGGCGATGTCGGCCTTTGCACGCTCCAGGCGGTTGGGCCGCACGTCTCCCACAAGCATCGAACGCGACACGTCAAGCGCCACGACCACGTTGCGTGAACGCGCCTGCATCTTCTGCTGGGAATGTCCCCACTGCGGACGCGCCGCCGCGAAGACGACGAGGAAGAGTCCCGTCAGGAGCAACGCCGCCTGCAGGTTGAAGAGATGAGGTGCCTGCGGCATGAGACGCTTCTGCAGAGACGGCGCAATCAGGCCATCCAGCTTCTTCTCCGCACGTGCGCGCAGAAACACCCAGAATGCGCCCGCAATCGGCACGAGCGCCACGAGAATGAGCATCCAGGGATAGACGAATTTCATGATTTTTCGATTGTTCGATTGTTCGGATTGTTCGATTGGGAGATTGGGAGATTGTTCGAATGCTTGAATGTTCGAATGTTTAGATTGTTCGATTGGGAGATTGTTCGGCGATCCAGTCGTCGATCAACTTGCGGGCGATGGATCCGGCTCGCGGAATCGCCGGCAGATGGTCCACATCGAACCAGGCGCTTTCAATGACTTCTTCGCCATCCGGCGTCAAATCGCCGCCCGCCCATTCCGCGCGGAACCCGACCATGATGTTGCTCGGGAACGGCCAGGCCTGCGACCGGGCATAGCGGATGTTCGTCAATTTGATGGACGCCTCTTCGCGCGCTTCGCGGCGAACGGCCTCCTCGAAGTTCTCACCCGGATCGACGAATCCCGCCACAAGCGTCCAGTTTGCCACACGGTAGTGGCTGTTGCGCTGCAGCAGAATCTGGCGTCCCTTCGTGACGAGCACGATCACCGCAGGGGAAATCTTCGGGTACGCGAGGTAGCCGCAGGCGGGACACGTAAACGCATGTTCGTTCGGATCGGCATGCGGCACCATGGCCGTGCCGCACTTGCCGCAGAACTTGTTCACCGCGCGCCATTCGCCGAGTTCGACTTCCGTCGCAATTCGATGGAACTCCTCCGGCGTCAATTCTCCGAGGCGTTCTCTCAGCCGCGTCTGTTCGGGTGTCATCATTTCGTGCAGTCCCCTTTTACACCAGTCGGCGCGAAGCCGCCATCTGCAGAGACACCGCGGCGAGAACAAGCACCATGCCCGCCAGCAGGAACGGCGCGAAATGTTCGTTCCAGCGCTGATAGACCGTACGGTCGAGCGTCGTCTTTTCCAGCGAGTCGATTTCCTCGAGCGCGGCCTTGAGGCCGTCCGAATCGTTCACGCCGAAGTAGCGCGCATGCGTCTTCTCGGCGATGGACTTCAACTGCGACTCGTCGAACGACATGTTGGCGTACTGGATCGAGGTGCGCCCGAACATGTCACGCGCCTTGAACGGCGTGCGGCGCGACTTCGTACCCACGCCGATCGTGTACACGCGGATGCCGAGCTTCTCGGCGGCACCGGCCGCCGCATCGGGTTCGACCACGCCCGTGTTCGAAACGCCGTCCGAAAGCAGAATGACGATCTTGGACTTCGGTTCGGCGTCCTTCAACCGCGCAAGTGCGGTCGCGAGTCCATCGCCGATCGCCGTCATCGTTTCGTCCGGATCGACGGGACGTCCATTCGCATCGTAGTTGACTTTCGGCACTTCAATGCCCTTGAGCACGTGAAGCAGCGTTTCGTGGTCAGCCGTGAGCGGTGCACGCGAAGCGGCATAGCCGCCGAAAGTGACAAGACCGATCAAGTCGTCCGGACGCGCCTCGATGAATTTCTTGAACATGTCCTTCACCACGTCAAGACGCGTGATGTAGTTCGCGTTCTGCGGCGTGAGGTCGAGCGCTTCCATCGAACCGGACACGTCGACCGTCATCGCAATCGCGATCGCCTCGACGTTACGCTGTCCGCGCGACAGCGCCTGACGCGGACGCGCGGCGGCGATCACCAGCAGCGCGGCGCCGACGAGGAACAGGAACGGCGCGAAATTCGCAACACGCGCGCGCCAGCCGGCCGTCCGCGCGGGCAGGCGCACCACGGGCGCAAACTTGATACCCGTGCGGCGACCGCGCCGCAGCATCCGCCACGCCGCAACGGCCAGCGGAATCTGCAGCAAGAAACAGAGAGGCCACGCAAAATTCATTTTGACTTCCCTTCTTTGTTCTTCACCAGTTCGGCATTGGAATTGTCGGTGGTCAGATAATCCTTCGCCTTGCCGGTCGCAGAGTCGGCCATTTCCGGCGTCGCCTCGACACCGGCGAACTTGACCATGTCGGCCGATTCAAGGAACCGCTTGAGTTCGGCAATCGCCTCGCGCGAAAACGCCGGGTTCTCCTGCACGGCACGCAGGAACTCCTCCGTCGTGAGGTTCGGCGCGCGTACGGCATGGCGGCGCTCGATGTAGCGGCGCACGACCATCGTGAGCTCGACGTAGAAGTCCTTGTAGAAGCCGCGTCCCGGGAGTCCCTTCTTGAGCAGGACCTCAAGTTCGTAGAGCGCCCGTTCGATCGGACTCATCCGGTGGATCTTCACCATCAGCTTGATCTTGCGGATGATAAGGTAGGCAATCGCGCCCAGAGCGGCGAGTCCCGCGAGGATGGCCGCGCAAATGCCCACGAGCTTCCAGCTGAGCGGCGGCAAATCACGCTTCGGGTCGATCTCCATCTCGCCCGTCAGATTCTCGCGCGCAGCCGGCGGCGTGAACACGACCGGCGCCGTGTAGAACGTCTTCGTCGTTTCGCCTTCGGTCTCGCTGACCACAAACGGCGCGAGCGCATAGCGCTTCGCCAGCGGTTCCGGCACAAGCCGCCAGCCCGTCGTACGCGTCGTCTTGCCCGAGGCGTCCGTCACAGGTACGTCATCGAAGAATTCCGCCAGCTGGAACCCGCGGAAGCGGTCGCGCAGATCCGGCAGCGACACCGTCTTGCCCGCAGGCGACACGGCCTTCACGGTCACGAAGAAGTCGCGCCCCACGTCGACCGTCTCCGGCTCGGCCTCGATCGTCAATCCGATTCCGTCCCGGCTCAAATCGGCCACCTGTCCGGCCAAGACGCTTCCGCCGCAACCAAGGACCGCAAGGACAAACAACTGCCTGAACATTCGTTTCATTTTCGTACCTCTCAGCTTATCGCTTGCTCGCGCGGCGCTTGAAGAGCGCACGGATGGCCTGGATATAAGGACGGTCCGTGGCAACCGGCACGTTGTCGATGCCGCTGCGGGCGAAGAAGCGGTCGCGATGCTCCGTCTCAAGCTGCGCGGCGGCGGCGAAATGCGCGCGCACGGACGCATCCGCCGTGTCGACGAGCACAAGTTCGCCCGTTTCAGGATCTTCGAGTTCTGCGAGCCCCACATTCGGCAGTTCCGCCTCGGCCGGATCGCTCACGGGAATGCACACCACATCATGGCGGCGCGCGACGACGCGCAAGAGCTTTTCGTAGTCCGCCGCTTCGTCCGGCGAACGCCGTCCCGACTTGGGGTCCAGGAAGTCCGAGACGAGAAACACCACCGCGCGGCGCTTCTGCACGCCGTTGAGGAAACGCAGCGCGCCCGCGAGGTCCGTACCGCCCGTCGCATCGTCTTCGGCGGCGAGCACCTCACGCACAAGACGCATCACGCTCTGGCGGCCCTTGCGCGGCGGAATGTACTTCACGATCTTGTCCGAGAAGAGGATGAGTCCGATCTTGTCCTGGTTGCGAATGGCCGTGAGCGCCAGCAGGGACGACACCTCGGCCGCGAGTTCCGCCTTCGAACGCTGCACGCTGCCGTATGTCTGCGAGCCCGAAACGTCCACAAGGAACAGCACGGTCAGCTCGCGCTCTTCGCTGAAACGCTTGATGAACGGTTCGCCCATGCGCGCCGTCACGTTCCAGTCGATCGAACGCACGTCGTCGCCCGCCACGTAAGGGCGCACCTCGTCGAACTCGACACCTTGTCCTTTGAACGTCGAATGGTAGTCGCCGCTCAACTGATCGTCGATCAGGCGATTCGTGAGGATACGGATCTTCCCCACCTTCGCCATCAGTTCTTTTACATCAATTGCCATTTTCCAGTTTCCTCTTCACGCGTGCACATGGACGACTCGAAAACACACGCCGCCCCGGCCGTCCGACAGACGGCCTGGGGCAGGAGATCTTTTACGTCAGCTAACACGTTTCAAGGCCTTACGGCACGGGGATTTCGCTGAGGATCTTGTCGATCACGTTGTCGCTCGTCACGTTCTCGGCTTCGGCCTCGTAGGTGAGGAGGATGCGGTGGCGCAGCACGTCGTGCGCGACTTCCTTGACATCCTGCGGCGTCGCGTAGGCACGGCCGTGCAGGAGCGCATTCGCGCGGGCGGCCTTGTTGAGGCAGAGCGTCGCACGCGGCGAGCAGCCGACCTGGATCTGCTCCTTGAGGGATTCAAGTCCCTTCACCTTGTCAGGTTCGCGCGTCGCGAAGACGATGTCGAGAATGTAGTCGCCGACCTTTTCGTCGCAGTAGACTTCCTTCAGCGTCTCGCGGAGGGCGAGGATGTCCTCCATCTTGCACACGGTCTCCACCTCGGGCGCCTTCGCCTGCTGCGCGAAGCGCTCCATGATGCGACGCTCGTCGGCGCGGCTCGGCGTTTCCACGAGGCACTTGAACATGAAACGGTCCACCTGCGCTTCCGGCAGCGGATACGTGCCTTCCTGTTCGATCGGGTTCTGCGTCGCCAGCACGAGGAACGGCTTCGGCAGCGTATACGTCTGTTCGCCGATCGTCACCTGCTTTTCCTGCATCGATTCGAGCAGCGCGCTCTGCACCTTCGCCGGGGCGCGGTTGATTTCATCCGCCAGCAGCATGTTCGTGAACACCGGACCCTTCTTCGGCGCGAACTCGCCCGTCTTCGGCGAGTAGATGAGCGTACCGACCACATCGGCCGGCAGCAGGTCCGGCGTGAACGAGATGCGCTTGAAGTCAAGGCCCAGCACCTTCGCAAGCGTATTCACGCTCAAGGTCTTCGCAAGACCCGGCACGCCCTCAAGCAGGATGTGCCCATCCGTCACGAGCGCCAGAACAAGACGATCGATGAGCTTCTCCTGGCCCACGATCACCTTGCCGACTTCGCTCTTGATCTTCGTCACGAGTTCGCCCTGCGCGGCGATTCGATTCGTAGCATTCTGCAGATCCATTCGAGTTTCTCCTTTGTTAGAAATCATTGTTTAATTTTATCACGCCTACATTAGGCAAATGTTAGCGAATCAGAGACGGCGAAAGACAGGAAGCCATGTAAAGTGGCAAATACGTGACCCCATCATCATGACAGACATCCTTCGTATGAAGCACAAGCGGCTCGGACAGATGCGTTCCATACTTGGTACGGAATTTGTTTAACGATGTATGGTCGTAGCGCTTTGACGATTTGACTTCAATCGGCAAGATGTTGTGTCTTCGACCTATTGCCCCTCTTGGAATGAGGAAATCGATTTCCATGCGGTCAGACTTTTCCGCCTGATTGCTGCTCGAAAAGAAAAACAACTCGTATCCGTTCGCCTTTAACATCTGTGCGACAATATTCTCAACCAACATGCCCTTGTTGATTTCCAATGCATCCATCAGCAATCGTGCATGAATCTGTTCGGAAGCAATCTGGCTTTCGGTAAAAGCCAGAGAAACGAGCAGTCCCGTATCACCCAGGTAACACTTCAGCGTCGAACTGTCCGTATTGAGCGCCAGTCCCAAACTCGGTTCGGTCGAACGGAAACACACATTTACAACCATCGCCTCGCGCAACCAAATGAATGCATCTTCATATTCGCGCACACGGGCTCCAGCGGCGAGTGTTGAAAGGCGAAACTTCTTCTCATGCCGCGACAGCTGCGAAGGGATACCGTCAAAGACGAGCAGCGTTTTCAGCGCATATCGTCCCGCATGTTTCTGAACATCCTCCCGATAAAGCTGCAAAATCCGGCGTTTGATTCGATCCACGCGACCGAGATCGCGTTTCTCGGCAAATGCCTCAACCGCCTGAGGCATGCCCCCGACAACCAGATATTGACGGAAATAGTCCATGCACTTTCGATGCAATGCCGGTCCCATCGCATCCCGCGAGATAAAATGATCACGGATGAATTCCATCGTCATTTCATCTCCCAGAGCCCAAAGGAACTCTTCAAAATCCATCGGGTACATTTTAACCCGTTCTTCCTCGGATGGAATGACGATTTTTTCGACATTCTCGTTGATCGACACAAGTGAACCGGTCTCCAGATAATGATATCGTCCGTCGGCAACCAAATGCTTAATCGACTCGCGCGCTTTCGGGCAATCCTGAACCTCGTCAAAAATCACCAGACTTTCCCCTGGATACAAACGAACGCCATAAACCTCGCACAGTTTCAAGAAAAGCAGATCCAGCTGTTCTTGATACTCGCTGAACAGATTCTTCACGGCTCCCGACGCCTTGGCAAAATTGACAAGCAAATATGACCGATACTCGTTCTTGGCAAATTCTTCAGCAATATAGCTCTTGCCGACGCGACGAGCGCCGTCAATCAGCAGCGCACATTCGCCCGCCTCATTCCGTTTCCATTCAAGTAAACGAGAATATATCTTTCTTTTCACGCTAATTCTCCTAAAAAGCTACTATCATTATAACAAATGATTCCGCAAACATCAAGAACGAATCACATTTTGGCGGGTTAGAATATTTAATTTCACCACATTTTGGCGGGTTATAAAACTCTTAACCACCACATTTTGGCTGGTTATTCAAAGGTTTCAAACTTTAATTTTTAACAGTTTTCCAGTTCCCCCGCCAGTCAGCCAAACTCGTTTCGGATCACGATCTTTCGAACGCTCCACTTGGATTCTCCATCCGTTCAATAAGGAAAGCGTACAACATTTCCTCCCGAACCGCAAGAGCAGACCTTCACGAAAATGACATTTTGTCAATTTCGTGAAGGTGCCTTAAATTCCTCCAGCCCCTCACAATCCAACTTCACCCTCAATAAACGACATCACATTTAGGCGGGTCAGAATATTTAGTCGGTCATGTTAAACCCTGTTTACGCAAACCGACGTTCAGGCACACGGGTGCCCGGGCTGGCATGCGCCGTATAGGCAGAAGCGAGGGAATGCCGACAGGAATTCCGCGAATCCGCAGGCCTCCGTGCGCAGGCACAAAAAGAGACGCCTGAGGCCCCTCATGAGTTTCACCAGGTTGAAGCCGACGCCCGCAAGCATGGCGTTGATCTTGTCGCCCATCGCCCCGGCGAGCATGTTCCTGTCCATCCCGTGGTCGCTCTTGACATGCCCGATGACGGGCTCGATCGCGCTTCTCCTCTTCCACCACCTCAACAGCGCGCGGGGCTTGTGCTTGCGGAACCGGTTGACGACCTGGACGTCGACCTCGCCCTTGTAGTCGTGCCCGCGATAGCCGAGGTCGCAGTATGCATGCTTCGGCTTGGAGCCGCAGACCGTCTCGGCCTGGGCCAGGACCTCCGTGAGCGTGTTGCCGTCGTAGGGGTTTCCCGGGAGCGCCATCGCGCCGAGCACCCAGTTCGTCCGCGAGGCAGTCACGAAGTCGGCCTTCACATACCCCGAGTGCCTGCGCAGCATCGTCTTGCCCTTGCGCACGTAGGTGCGCCTGAAGCGGATGCCCAGCTCCTTCCCGACGGCGACGCGCTCGCGCGCGGTCCAGCGTGCGCGCGTCGGTTGAAAAGCGGACGTTCTTCTCCTGCACGGTCGTGTCGACGTTGACCCTCTCGAAGTCGCTCCTCCTCGCGACCTTGCTCCGCACGGCGGACGCGACGGATTCCTTCAGCATCTCCATGACGCCGGTCTCCCCGACGCGCGTGCGCCGTTATGCGTATACCATGTCAAAATCGACCTGAGGAAGTCAAGCTTTAATTCAAAATATTTAAAAGAATTAGATGTTTATACTACATTACGTCGCAATAAAAGAGTTTAACACGACCGACGATGTAAACCTTTTTCGGTGAGTTTGTATTCTCCTTATTTGGAGGAGAATGACATGAGACCAGAACCTTGGCAGATTCTGATTTGCATTGCGGTTGTCGCGTTGCGGGTTATGCTTGCCGTGGTGGGTGTATGGACATCAGAAGTCCGGCCACAATC
>JAKSOY010000319.1 GCA_024405255.1 Kiritimatiellia bacterium | reverse complement strand
TCAACCAGGTGTTCGACACGAACTTCTCCGCCGACGTGACGATCATGGAGGAGGGTACGGAGTTCATCAAGCGCTTCACCAAGGGCGGCAAGCTCCCGCTCATCACGAGCTGCTGTCCGGCGTGGACCGACTGGATGGAGAAGTACGCGCCTGACTTCACGGAGAACTTCTCGTCCGCGAAGTCCCCGCAGCAGATGCTCTCGGCGCTCGCGAAGACCTACTGGGCCGACAAGAACAAGGTCGACTTCAAGAAGGTGCACGTCACCTCGATCATGCCCTGCACGGCGAAGAAGTACGAAATCGGCCGCGACGAGTACATGAGCTCCACCGGCACGCAGGACACGGACGTCGTCCTCACGACCCGCGAGCTCGCCCGCATGATCAAGCAGGCCGGCATCGACTTCGCGAACCTCCCGGAGGAGAAGGCGGACGACCTCCTGGGCGCCTACACGGGCGCGGGCACGATCTTCGGCGTGACGGGCGGCGTGATGGAAGCGGCGCTCCGTACGGCCTACTGCCTCATCACCAAGGAGGCGAAGCCGCCGGCAATCGAGTTTAAGGCGGTTCGCGGCATGGAGGGTGTCAAGACCGCGACGATCGACATCAAGGGCACGAAGGTCAATATCGCCGTCGCGCATCAGATGGGTAATGTCGAGAAGGTGCTGGACGAAGTCCGCGAGGACCTCAAGGCCGGCAAGAAGCCGCGCTACGACTTCATCGAAGTGATGGCGTGCCGTGGCGGTTGCATCGGCGGCGGCGGTCAGCCCTGCCTCGCGACGGACGCGGTTCGCGCCCAGCGTACGGCGGGTCTCTACTCCGACGACGAGAAGTCGACTCTCCGCATGAGTCACCTCAATCCCGAGGTGCAGGCGCTCTACAAGGACTTCCTCGGCGAACCCGGCTCGGGCACGGCCGAGCGCATCCTGCACACGCACTACCATAAGCGCGAGTGCTACAAGTTCAACAAGTGAACTGATGCACGCGAGCCTGTCCGATATCATTGCGGATGTTGCCGCCAACTCGATCGAGGCCCATGCGGGCCTCGTTCGAGTTTTTGTGACCGAAAGGGACGGCAAGATCGAGCTTAAGGTCGTGGACAACGGCAAGGGTATGCCGCCCGAGGTCGTGGCGCGGGCGTTTGATCCGTTTTACACCGAGCCTGGCAAGCACGATGCCCGCAAGATCGGAATGGGCCTTCCGTTCGTGAAGCAGACGTGCGATGCCTGCGGCGGTGCCGTGAAGCTCGAAAGCGAGCCGGGTAAGGGCACGACGCTCGTTTGCACGTTTCAGGCGGATAACATCGATTTGCCGCCGATGGGGAACCTCGTTGCGGCGGTGATGTCCCTCTTTAACTTCGATGGTGATTTCGACTTGGTCTTTACCCATGTGAAAGGCGTCGAGAGCTATTCGATTTCTCGTCTTGAGCTGAAAGACGCAGTCGGCGGTTTTGATACCGTTGAGGGTCTTGCGCTGGCAAAGGAGTTCTTGTTGAATCAGGAAGGAGCCCTGGTTGTCCCCTAAAAGTCAGGTCTGTGCAGGGATGGATCCGTTCCCCGAAGAGCGGTTCGTGGCTCGGGTTGGACGGGTTGATGACCTCGTTCAAACGGGTGCGGCGCTGGAGGCGGTAATTGCCACGCTACCCGCGTGGAGGCGAAAAAAGTGTGAAGGCCTTATGTTCGAAGCGGATCGGCGGCGATCGGTCGCGGTGTGGCTTCTACTTGAACAGATGCGCGCAGAGCTGGGCAATCTTCCGTTTTCGCTCTCGCATTCTGAAGACCGTGTGATGGTGGCGATTTCCGAAAGTCCCGTTGGTTGTGATATCGAGAAGATCGCGCCGGTCAAGGACGGTATTATGGAGGAAGCCCTTACGCCTGCCGAGCTTCGGTTCGTTTATGCCCAGCCGACTTCGATCGAGCGAAGCGAGGCCTTTTATCGGCTTTGGACGCGAAAAGAGAGTTACGTAAAGGCGATCGGTAAGGGCTTCGCCGTAGGCCCTACGACATTCTCAGTTCTTCCTGAAGCTTCTCCGCGCGGGGCGAAGTTTTATGATTATCCCGTTGGGGATGGATATTTGGCTTCTGTTTGCGTGCTGATTAAATGAATAAGAGCAATCGAATTGTGTTTTTAGATTACCTCCGGGTGATCGCTTGTTTCATGGTGATGGTGGTACATGCCTGCGAGCAGTTCTATTTCGGTGCGGACGGCGGTCTCCATTATGATTCGGCGAGTGATGCTTTCTGGGCGACGTGGATTGACTCGGCCGTGCGGGCCTGTGTGCCGCTCTTTGTGATTGCGTCGAGCTATCTGCTCTTCCCTGTGACGAAGCCGACGGGCGAGTTCTTCAAGCGGCGGCTCGTCCGCGTCGTCATCCCGTTCGTCATCTGGTGTGCGCTCTATGTCTGGCGATTCGACGGCAAGCCGGTCGATTGCCTCTTCAACTTCCCGATGGCGACGGGCGGACACCTCTGGTTCGTCCCGATGCTTTTGGGACTTTACCTCCTTATGCCGCTTCTTTCGCCGTGGGTGGAAAAGGCGAGTGAGAAGGAGGTGCGCGGTTGGCTCATCCTCTGGCTTTTCACGACGACGTTCCCGTTTCTCCGTAAGCTCTGCGGGATGTGGTGCGGAGCGCCGTCCTACGGCGTGACGTCCTATCTCTACGGGGAATGTCCGTGGAACGAGTTCGGCACGTTCCAGTTCGTGAGCGGATTCTTCGGCTATCTCTTGCTCGGACTCTACTTCCGCAAGTTCGTGCCGACGCTCTCGTGGCGCAAGACGCTTGCGATTGCCGCGCCGCTGTGGCTTGTTGGCTATGCGATTGTCGGTTCGTTCTTCTACTGGCGTATCCCGGGAGACGGCGTATTTCCGGTGTCGGGTCCGTATTCTGCCGCGGTCGATCTTGAGATGAGCTGGATGTTCTGCTCGACAGGCGTGGCGCTGACGGTCATTGCGTACTTCCTTGTCTTTCGGAAGTTCACCTTTAACGGCTGGCTCTATGAGAAGGTAATTCGTCCGCTCTCTGCGGCAAGCTATGGCACGTACCTGATGCATATCATGGTCCTTGTCGTGCTGACCGAACATTTGAAAGGGGCTGTCCCCACGCCGATCGCCATCGCCGGCATTGCCGCGGGTTCGTTCGCGATTTCGTCGGTTGCTAGTATCGCCATTCGCAAAATACCCATTGTCGGGAAGTGGATTGTAGGGTAAAAGTGAGACACAATGTCGCGACATTGTGTCCCACTCTGCGTCTTGAGGTGTGACATTCCCCACTCTAACAACTAACAACTAGCAGCCAACAACTACTTTGGCACGGCTTTTGCTACAATGCTTGTGTCGCCCATGGTGGGTGGACAGAAAGAGAGAAAGAGATATGGCAAAAGTATTAGGCATTGACCTCGGCACGACGAATAGCTGCATGGCGGTTATGGAAGGCGGCGAGGCGACCGTGATCCCGAATAAGGAAGGTGCGCGCACGACCCCCTCGATTGTCGCATTCACGAAGAATGGTGAGATTCTTGTCGGTCAGGCGGCGAAGCGTCAGGCGGTGACGAATCCGAAATCGACGATTTATTCCATCAAGCGCTTCATCGGTCGTCGCTATAGCGAAATGCCGGAGAGCGAGATCAAGATGATGCCCTATAAGGTCGTGGCGGCACCGAACGGCGACGCGGCGGTCGAAGTCGAGGGCAAGATCTACACGGCGCAGGAAATTTCCGCAATGGTCCTGCGTAAGCTCAAGGAGGATGCGGAGGCGTTCCTCGGCGAGAAGATCACCGAGGCGGTGATCACGGTGCCGGCCTATTTCAACGACCAGCAGCGTCAGGCGACGAAGGACGCGGGCAAGATCGCGGGCCTCGATGTGAAGCGTATCGTCAACGAGCCGACCGCAGCCTCGCTCGCGTACGGACTCGACAAGAAGAAGAACGAGAAGATCGCGGTTTACGACTTCGGCGGCGGTACGTTCGATATCTCCGTCCTCGACATCGGCGACGGCGTCTTCGAGGTGAAGGCCACGAACGGTGACACGCACCTCGGCGGCGACGACCTCGACCAGGCGATCATGAAGTGGATGATCGAGGACTTCAAGGCGCAGCAGGGCATCGACCTCGGCGCGGATATGATGGCCCTCCAGCGCCTCAAGGAAGAGGCCGAGAAGGCGAAGTGCGCGCTCTCGTCCGCGA
>JAKSOY010000318.1 GCA_024405255.1 Kiritimatiellia bacterium | reverse complement strand
GACAATCTCGTGCCGCAGGGCATCGAGGGCATGGTGCCGTATTCCGGCCATGTGGCGTCGATCATGACGCAGTTCTGCGGTGGCTTGCGCGCGTCGCTCGGCTACTGCGGTACGCGGACGATTGCCGAACTCAAGGAGCGCGGCAAGTTCTATCGTGTGACGGCCGCCGGACAGCGCGAGGCGCGTCCGCACGACATCACGATCACGAAGGAAGCGCCGAACTATCGCGCATGATCGAATGTAAAATTGAAAGTGAAAAATGTAAAATTGGGGATTGAAAGCATAGAATGAAGTTTGTATGAAAGTCGTTCTGCATGCTTGTTGCGGTCCGTGCGCGAGCGCGTGCGAACCGCGCCTCAAAGAGGAGGGCCACGAAGTGGTCCTCTTCTTTTCCAATTGCAACATCGACACGCGCGAAGAGTTCGAGAAACGGCTCGCCCAGGCGCGTAAGCTCGGCGCGGCGGATGGCGTGGAAGTCGTCGCCGACACCTACGACCACGCCGACTGGCTCGAGAAGGTCGCCAAGGGATTCGAGCAGGAGCCCGAGAAGGGCGCCCGTTGCGCCCGCTGCTTCCGCTATTCGCTCGCGCGGACGGCGGCCTGGGCGGCGGCCCATGGCTACGAGGCCTTCACGACTTCGCTCACCGTCTCGCCGCACAAGGTCTCGCCCGTCGTGTTCGCCGCCGGACGCGAGGCGGCGGCAATGGGGACAGACCCCTCGGCGGCGGCAATGGGGACAGACCCTGCGGCGGCGGAAATGGGGACAGACCCTGCGGCGAACGAGGGTCGAATGGGGACAGACCCCGCGTTCTTGGAAGTTGATTTTAAGAAAAAAGACGGTTTTTTGCGTTCTTTGAAACGTTCGTCTGAACTCGGACTCTATCGCCAGGCGTATTGCGGGTGCGAATTCTCGCGTCGGACAAGTTCCTGATCCTGACGATTTTCGTACGATGAATACGAAAATTATGCTATAATGTCTCAACTTTTGAAAAGGAGATTTTGAGATGTTGAAATTAAAAGGCACGATCACCGCCATGGTGACGCCGTTTGACGCGAACGATATGGTCGATTATGGTGCGTTGAAGGCGTTCGTGGACTGGCAGTGCGAGAACGGCGTGGAAGGTATTTGCGCAGTCGGTACGAGCGGTGAATCCCCCACGTTGTCGCATGAAGAACACCACAAGGTGATCGAGAAGACGATTGAATTCGCGGCTGGCCGTGTGAAGATCATCGCGGGTACGGGAGCGAACTCGACGGCGGAGGCGATCTCGTTGACGCGCGCGGCGATTGCCACAGGCGGCGCGGATGCGTCTCTGCAGGTCACGCCCTACTACAACAAGCCGAATCCCGAGGGCATCTACCGTCATTTCGCGACGGTGGCGGACCTTGGGCTGCCGATTGTCCTCTACAATGTGCCGGGGCGCAGCGGCAAGGAAATCCCGCTGGATGTCGTGGCACGGCTTGCGAAGCATCCGAATGTGGTGGCGATCAAGGAGGCCGGCGGCAGTGTCGAGCGCGTGAGCGCCATCAAAAACCTGTGCCCGGACTTCACGGTTCTTTCGGGTGACGACTCGTTGACGCTGCCGATGGTGAGCGTCGGCGCGGAAGGCGTGATCTCGGTGGCGTCGAATGTGATGCCGAAGGAGATGAGTGATTTCGTGCGCCATGCGCTGGCGGGCGATTTTGTCCAGGCGCGTGCGGAGCATTTCCGCCTCTACAATCTCTTCCACGATCTCTTCATCGACACGAATCCGGTGATGGTGAAGGAAGCGCTTGTGATGATGAAGAAGATCGGCCCGGGATTCCGTCTGCCCTTGTGCGAGACGACGCCTGAAAAACGCGCCCAGCTGCGCCAGACGCTCGAAGCGCTCGGCCTTGTGTAATGCTGAAAGGAACCGCGAAATGAAGGTTGCGATTTTAGGTGCTGCCGGACGCATGGGGCAGATGCTTGTGAAGCTTGCCGAGGCGGATGCGAATCTCGAGGTGGTCGCGCAGATCGATGTCGCGCCCGGATTCGATTCGACCTGGCCGGCCGGGACGGAGGCGGTGGTGGACTTTTCGTTCCACACGGCGGTGGCGCCGAATGTGGAAAAGGCGGCTGCCGACGGGATCGCCTACGTGATCGGTACGACGGGTCTGACGGCGGAAGAACAGGCGCGTGTCGATGCGTGCACGTCGAAGATCCCGCTCGTGCAGGCCGCGAACTATTCGCTGGGCGTGAATCTGCTGCTCGACCTTGTGAAGCGCGCGGCCGCCGTGCTGGGTCCGCAATATGACATCGAAGTCGTGGAGATGCACCATCGCCACAAGAAGGACGCCCCCTCGGGTACGGCGTTGATGCTGGCGAATGCCGCCAGCGCAGGACGCGGCGTCAAGTTGGACGATGTCGCCTGCTATGGCCGCAACGGTCTTGTGGGCGAGCGTCCGGAAGGCGAGATCGCCTTGCATGCGCTGCGCGGAGGTTCGGTTGTCGGCGACCATACGGTGATGTTTGCCGGCGATGTCGAACGTGTGGAAATCACGCACAAGGCGCAGGGCCGCGAAGCGTTTGCGGCGGGTGCGCTGCGTGCGGCGTTGTGGGCTGTCGGTCGCGCACCGGGCAAGTACGACATGCGTGACGTGCTCGGTTTCGACAAGTGAGGTGGAAACGATGAACGTTCTCGATCCAAAATTCATCAACCGCTGGGCGGTCGCCATCGTCGGAAGTCTGATCATCCACATTGTGGTCGCCTGCTACTTCTTCTCGGGCAATACGGGACGCGCGCCCGCGCCTGATCCGGTGGACGCAAACGCCTCGGTGACGACGGAACCGAACGCGACGTCCGATCCGGCGGCAAAGCCTGAAGCGACCGATCCCGCACCGCCGCCGCCGGTGACCGAAGGTCCGCGTCCCACGCGACCGACGACGCGACCGCCGCGCACGAATGCGAACACGCGGAATACGGTACCCGCCACCGCGGCGAACACGCCCCCTGCGGCGACGGACGCCGCCGCGCCGAAGACGAAGAGCTATCGCGTCAAAAAGGGGGACAACCTCACGCATATTGCCCGCGATTGCGGCAGCACGCCCGCCGAACTGGCGAAGCTCAACGGCGTGAGCGAAAAGCAGCTCGCGAATCTCAAGGTCGGCCAGATCATCAAGATCAAGGCCGCGGAAGAGTGAGTTGCGTGTTCGATTGTCTGAGTTGACGGATGTTGAATTTTAAACTGAAAGGAAAATTCGAAATGCAAATGAATCGTCGTCACTTCCTGGCCGCGTCGACGGCCTTTGCGGCGCCGTTCCTCTTCGGAGGCAATGTGCGTAAATTCGCCGCGAACGAAAAGATCAACATCGGCGTGATCGGCATTGGCCGCATCTCCACGACGATGGATATTCCGAATGCGATCAAGTTCACGAACCTCTGCCGCTTCACGGCGGTGTGCGATCTTGACGCGAAGCGTCTGGCGCACGGCGTGAAATTCATCCAGGACAAGTATCGCAAGCTGCTGAAGCAGGACAACTATCCGGTCAAGGCCTATGCCGACTACCACGATCTGCTCGACGATCCCTCGATCGACGCCGTCGAAATCTGCCTGCCCGACCACTGGCACACGCTCGTCGCCTGCGCCGCGCTCGCCAAAGGCAAGCACATCTGGCTGCAGAAGCCGTTCGCGCAGACCATCACCGAGGGCCGCATCATCGCCAACCTCGCGCGCCTGCAGAACCGCGTCGTGCAGGTGGGTTCGTGGCAGCGTAGCCGTCCGCAGTTCGCGCAGGTCTGCGAACTCGTCGCCAACGGCCGCATCGGTGAAATCAAGCAGGTGGAAATCGGCATCGGTCTTGACAAGTCGGGCGGCAGCTCGAAGGTGGAGCCCGTGCCCGCGAACCTCAACTACGACATGTGGCTCGGACCGACCCCGGGCGCCGATGTGACGCCGTACAACTGGACGCGCGTGCATACGCAGAATCTCAAGCGCATCGGTGACCGCCCGGGCTGGATCCAGATGGCGCCGTATGGCTGGGGCATGATCACCAACTGGGGTGCGCACCACCTCGACATCGCCCAGTGGGGCCTCAACAAGGACAACTCGGGTCCGGAAGGCGTGAGCGGCACCTGCGAGTGGATGGACACCACGGGCGGCAAGCTCTGGAACGTGCACACCACCTACGACCTCCACTACTCCTACAACGGCGGCAAGACCGACGTGCA
>JAKSOY010000317.1 GCA_024405255.1 Kiritimatiellia bacterium | reverse complement strand
GCCTTTGCGGGGGAACCGCCGGCCGTGCAGGCGCGGGCGTCGATTCGGTGGACGCGGACGATCTGTCGCGAGGACGGCCGCTACATCGGTTGGCCGACGGTGTGCCGTCTGAAGAACGGCGAGCTGCTGGCCGTCTTTTCCGGTGATCGCGATGCCCATGTGTGCCCCTGGGGCAAGGTGCAGCTGATCCGTTCGACGGACGAGGGCGAGACATGGAGCAAGCCCGTGACCATTGCGAACGGACCGATCGACGACCGCGATGCCGGCGTGGTGCAGTTGCCGAATGGCGATGTGGTGGTGACGTGGTTTACGTCCATGGCCTGGGCGGCGAACAAGAAGAATGCCACCTGGCAGCGCCATCTCGAGAAGATCGATCCGAAGGTCATCGCGGACGCGATGGGAAATTTCCTCATCCGTTCGACGGACAACGGACACACCTGGTCGAAGCCGCAGAAGCTGTCGGGCTATGAGCAGACGCCGCATGGGCCGATCGTGCTGAAGGATGGTTCGCTTTTGCAGATCGGCCGTCGTTCGACGCGTCCTGATGCAGGTGCGCGCGATAGGTTCGAGAAGACGATTGTGACGGTGGCGAAGTCCGTTGACGGCGGGCGCAGCTGGAAGGTGCTGTGTCCTGAAATCCCGGCAATGGCAGGCGAGAACGACAAGCCCTCGCGTTTTCACGAACCCCATGTCGCGGAACTCGCCGATGGTACGCTCGTCGGACTTGTCCGCTATCATGGCACCGAAGGCGAGGGAGCGCGTCCGGGCAATGGGTATATGCGAACAACCTTTTCGCAGGATGGCGGTCGTACCTGGACGCCGATGAAGGCGACGCCGCTCCTGGGCCTTCCGCCGCATCTCCTGACGTTGGATGACGGGAAGCTCTTGTGCGTCTATGGACGCCGCCTCGGCAGACCTGGATTTGGTGAGTTTGCGTGCCTTTCGGACGATGGTGGTCGGACATGGGACGTGGCGCACGAAATCGTCCTGAAGCCGGCGGCAAATGGCGACCTGGGGTATCCGGCGACCTGCAAGCTTGCGAACGGGGATTTGCTGACCGTCTATTACCAGCAGGAAGTACCTGGTGGCAAGACGGTGCTGATGGCGACCAAGTGGCGTGTGACAAAGTAAGGAGAACTTCGAAATGTCGATGTCTCGTATCGAATGTGTCAGAACGGCGTTTGCCGGTGGCGTGACGGAGCGCATCCCTGTGATGGCGCATAATTTCATGATGGCGACGCGCGAAGCCGGCGTGACGCATCGCGTGTACCGTGAGAATCCCGAAACGATGGCGCGGACTTTGACGGACGCGACGCTCGAATACGATCTTGATTGCGTGTTGCTCGATGTCGACACGGCATTGCTCGCTTCGGCGTGCGGCGCGGATGTCGTCTATCCGGAAGATGCACCGGCCGTGGTGAAGGGCGTGCAGACGCGTTCGTATGCGGAATTGTTGGACGTACTGCCAACTGTCGATCTGCTCGCGTCGCCGCGTGTTCAGGTGTATCTGGAGGCGGCGCGGCGGATGGTCGCGTGGGGAAACGCCAACGACCGCTTCATTCGCATCAATGCCGACCAGGGTGCGTTCTCGCTCGCGTGTCTGCTGCGGGGCATGGACGCCTTTCTGATGGATTTGCTCGATCCCGATCGGGCGGAGGATGTGCAGAATCTTCTCGAGGCGACGTTCAAGATCGCCGTCAAGATGCACGAACTCTGCGCGGCGACCGGGGCGCACATGACGAGCTATGGCAATAGTTCGGAAGGGTGCAGCGTCATTTCGCCGCGCCTCTTCCGCCGCGTGGCGAAAGCGTATGAGACGCGTCTGGCGAATGAACTCAAGGCGCGGGGAATTCCCTATCTCTGCCACATCTGCGGCGATGTAAATCCGATTCTGCCGGATCTTGTCGAGACGGGATGTCCGGCCTTCGAACTCGACTGGAAGACCGATGTCAATCGGGTCTTCGAAGTCGCCCACGGACATTTCACGTTGTCGGGCAATGTCGATCCAGCGCTCTTCGTCACGGGAACGTCCGAGCAGGTCGCAGCGGCGGCGAAGGCCGTGTGCGATCTCTATCGCGGCAAAGGCGGACTTGTCCTCTGCTCTGGCTGTGCGCTCGGTCCCGACACGCGCCCGGAGAATCTCCACGCCTTCGTCGCCGCCGCACGGTGACGCGGTGAAAAAAGTCTGAATTCCCTCTTGCAAAGCGAAAGTAAATCTGCTATACTATCTCTCGTTTTCCGCAAGGGAGCGGGCGCCTAGCTCAGTTGGTTAGAGCACTACCTTCACACGGTAGGGGTCACTGGTCCGAGTCCAGTGGCGCCCACCAATCCCGAAGACGGAGTCCAGGAAACCACGCGGTCAGCGTGGTTTTTTCGATTTGTGAAACGGGGGGTGAATGGGGCGTCTAGTCGCCCCCTGGAGAAGGATGAAAGTGAGGATGGAATGCTTTACAAACTGTTACGGGTGTTTTACCGAGTGACTTTTGTCTGCTTCTTCCTAATGATTTGTAAAGGCGCCGTCTATTGGTGGATGGTACACCCCCGTATCATTTCCTTGAATGTCGAATCGGAGTCGTCACGGATGTTGCTTGACGACTATTTTTGGGGAGAAAAGCTGTCCTGCCTGAATTATGTCAAGGGAGTGGAAATCTACGAGGAGCGTTTTTCGGTTGAAAGATTTAAATGCCGTGTGGACGAAAAAGACCCTAGCTGGAGTCGTTTAGAGGGACTCCTCAAGGAAAAATGGGATGAATCCTATGTCGACTCTGAAGATTTGGACGAGGAGATGCCTTTCTTCAAGCATGCCTTGAAATATGTGGATTATTCGTCCGGTACCATTGTTTACGCCCGGTCGAAAAAAGGAAGCGGAACCGGACTTCTGTTACTCCGTGAAGGAGACGGGCGACTGGCGATGTATCTTTGGGGAATTACCTTTTCAGAAGAGAAACTTAAGCGGTTACGTGCGCATTGAGAGGTCGTCGCGTAATTTCGCATCGACCGTTGGGCCGATCGATCTGCTATTTAGCCTAGAGCCTGAATGGGTTGGTGTGTGAAATCGGCCTTACAAAGTAGTATCGATTATCATTCGGACGTGGCAGACTGAGCAATCCGGCGCTGACCTTCAGGACGAACTCGGCGTCGCGTCCGTCCACACGCTTCAGCTTCTCGATGCGGGAACGCGGGTCCAGTTGAGAAATATTCCGTGAAGACGCTCGCGCCTCAAGATGGAGGGAGCAGATGTTCTCTGCGATTTTCTCATAGATGGTATCGGCCTCCATTTGGTAGGACCTTAGGACATACATGCGGGATTGGTAGGAGATGCCGTTGATGGTTTCGGTAATGGGAGGGGTATCGTCGATTCCCAATACGTGAAGGGCAAGATCGTATCCTGCACCGGGGTGGACATAGGGGCCTTTCGCCAACTTTTCACAGTCGTTTTTCAACCGACGTATGAAGGGTACGCCCGAAAGATCGAATCCTGCTTGTCGGAGTTCAAGAAGGATGAGCGTTTCGAATCCAAGGCGCATGTAGGTGTCGTAGTCGGACCATTTGGAAGAGACTTTTGTGCGGCCGTTCCATTCTTCCAGACGGGCGAGACCGGCTCGAAGCGTCGTGAGCAGTTCAGGATGATGTGTCATGCCGAAGGCAAGTGCCAACGTCCAAAGCACGGCCCGAAGGTCCATCGCCGTATTCGCGTCCGTGGGGGCGCGATTCCCTTGTTTGGTCTGATCGATCAGAAAATCGAGCGCGGCTTCCACGGTTGAACCATAGGGTTCGGATTGAGGGAGATAGCCGGGTTCCAGAAAACACCGTACGGCAAGGGCCGTGGTGAAAATGCGGTAGTGGCTCTTCCAGCTGCCGTCCGGTCGTTGAAGACGCTGGAGACGAAGGAGAATCTCGCGTTCAAGCTCGGCAGGAGACGCCCCCTCGGGGAGGGGCGGCTCTGGCGTTGGGAAGAGACTGCAACCTTGGAAAGGAAAGACTGTCCCCGCGAAAAGCAAGAGCGCATCTCGCCGATTTAAAAGCTGCATGGTGTTGTTCCTTTTTCGTATCGGTCGTGTCGGCGAAGCGAATTGTCTGCTTGCACCGTTGTGACAGACACCCGTATTATAGCAAAAAACGAAAAGACAGTCTTGGGAGATTTTGCTATAATAGGGCCATGAAAAAGATTACCAAAAAAATGTTGAGTGTCGCGATGT
>JAKSOY010000316.1 GCA_024405255.1 Kiritimatiellia bacterium | reverse complement strand
ACGCAGGAAGAGTTCGACGAAATCGTCGACCGCGAGATGTTCAAATTCATCCATGGCGAGGATTATCGAAGTGAGGTACGATATTGGAAGAGCAGGGGAGTGACAGATGAGATGTTCGGGAAAGCGTATGTGAAGATCGCCCGTAGAACGATAAACGATCCTGTCCGATATGACCATAAATGCGAGCAATCCATTGATGGTATCGCCGAGTTCTGCACGGGAGAGATGCAACTAACCAATCTGTTGTTCCTTGCAGAACATGCGGGGGTGGACGCAGTCCGTTCACATGCCATCTGGGTTTTGTCTACCAAGACGACGCCAGTTTATTTTACAGCATTTGCCGAGCGCGTTGTCGCGTCGACCAATCTTGGGTTTCATGCTGCGGGGGCGTTGATGTCCGGGTTGTCGGAGTCGTATGTTAAAATCGATCCGCAGAACATAGTTTGGAAGAGACGTATCATCAAGACTTTGAGGCGGCACCTCGAAGTGGGTGGAAAAGGTTCCGCGATTGCCGACCATGCACTTGTGCGGCATGACAAAACGTATGCGAAGAGCGAGTTCAGAAGAAAAATGGCGGAACGTATGCTCGATCCGCAGCGCAGTCCGCTCAAAGGGAACGAGTGGATAGACCGTCGCCGTGTCGAGGAAGATCTCAGAAGAGTGCTGTGGGAGGGATTGACAAAATGAGGCGTATGATCTGTCTGTTGTTGCTTGTTGTCGGTCTTCCTGTGTTTTCTTCACCGATAAAGCTTTGTTGTTGGATTGTTGCTGAAGACGATGGGCGAACTTTTCATTCACCAGGTTTGATTTCGAATCAGGTTGAGTTGGTAAATCGTATCTATTCGCAGGTGGCTATGAGATTTGACATCGAGTCGATCACAGTTACAAACAGTACAAGACTGACCCATGTTGACTATTCAAATGCGGCTCAAAAAGCAGAACTTTGTTCACTGACAAATCTGACCGATGGGCTTGAGATTTACTTCGTTGAAACAATCACGGATAGAACTGTCGCATTTTGCGGGATGTTGGGGATTGTCGTCAGTCGTAATTTCAGTGATACAACCTTGGCCCACGAGATTGGCCATGCTTGCGGATTGTCCGACATCTACGATTCGTATTCCCGCGAAACCGATCTCGTTGTTACGGGGATGCCGCAGAAGGCCTATTTCACGCATGATTGGGGGTGGTATCCCGAAAACGTCACGCAAGCGCAGCTGGTTCAACGGTTGTTGATGTATGGCTACAATACGGGTTCGACCCACAAGGGCGACATTTCGCGTGGCGACGTCTATGGTTTGTGGTACGAACAAGTCTGGAATCCATCGCGCAATGCCTATGATAAGGTCTGGCAGCTTGGGCTTGCCCCCGTGGGTTTCAAGCTCCATGGTAACCGGCATCCGGTGAGTGAGTGAGAAGGGAAATGGCATGCAAAGTAAAGGCAGTTTGAAGGTGCTGGCGCTAGTGGCCATGCTGTCGTTGTCGGGAGCGTTGGGGGCGGCGACGACGGAAGTGGCGGGATTGTCGCCGTCGTCGTTTGTTGACACCGAAACCGTGACGAATGTCTTGTTCAATGCCGGTGTGGATGGCGTACGGCGGTTCTGTCTGTCGATTGAGTTGGAGGCGTCGATCAGCAACAACGTGGAGGTGGCCTTCGGACGCGACGTGAATACGAACGGTGTGCTGGATCGGTTCGAGGCCGATTTGAAAGTCGGCTGGGATGCCGGCGAATGGTTTTTCCGCGATCGGCGCGCGGGAGTCGAGCGGCATGTCGCACGCGGGGAGGGCCGTCGGCGGCTTGACTGGCAGCTGCGGTTGGATGTGGACCGCATGCCGGTGGCACTGGTGGCCGCCGATGCCAACGGTTCCGTTTTCGGCGGCGCCGTGACGGATGCGGATGGCGGTGGCGCGGCGTCCTTGCCGTCGACGTTGTTTGACGCTGACTGGAATCTGATGCGTGTGACGACGCGGGGAACATCGGACCCCGATGGAACTGTTTCGGCGACTCTCGGTGGATGGGGCTTTAGGGTGATTTTGCGATGAAGGATGTCTTTCAGCTTTTCGTGTTGAGGTATGGTCTCGCCGTTTTTGGTGCTCTCGCGCTCACGGGTGTCTCCTGGATCGTCCTGCCGCGCCTTTTGCGGCTGTTCCGGTGGTTCTCGCGGTTGGGCCCCATCGGCGCCGTCGTGTTGGGGCTGGGCCTGACGGTGGCGGTTAATTACGGCGGAGAAAAGAACGACACGACCAACAACCCCGCGCCGCCGACGGGCGATCCGCCTGCGCAGGTTGAACCGTCGGGAAATGATTCCGGGTTCAGTTTGGCACGTGTGGAATCCTGGCATCTGCGCGGTGCGTGGAAGGATTCCCGGATTGTCGTGTTTGACGAGGGATGGTGCTTTCCGTTCGCATTCGGACATCTCGCTTCCGTCGAACTCGGTTCACAGGGGTGCGTATTCGCGTCCGAGCAGACGGAATTTCCATTCGCCGAACTTTTAACCCCGCTCGCCCTCGCGCCGGGCGAAACGGAGGTCCGCTACGGACGCACCTCGCGCAACAGCTACCGTTTCGAGTGGGTGAACGCACATCCGAACCGCGATGCGTCAGTGACCGCGAATGCGTCCATCGAACTGTTCCGCAACGGCGACTTCGAGACGACCGAGGGCGGGGTCACGACGCGCCATTCCTACGAGATCCCGTTCCCGCACGACGGCTTCGGACAGGACGACATCTGGGTACGCGCCAACTTCACGAACGGCGCGGAGATCGTCTCGGCCGGATATGCGGACTGGGTGGACGACCAGATCGGTGTCAACCTGACGAACGGACTCTACAAGTTCACGGCATCCTTCCTGTCGGATCCGCCGGAACCGACTTGGCTACTGGTCGGCGACTATTCGGTTACGGTGACGAATGCCGGCGACTATGCCTTCGTCCTGGAGAAGGGAAGATCGTATGATTTTGGCACCTGGCCCCATGTGGAAGATGTCGCCTATGACATGCAGGACGATTTGTACGGGCGTGGCCTGTTACTGATGTCCGCTTTGCCGCATGACGACACCCAGGGCCGGTGGACGGTCGATGGCGGCTGGCATTGGCTGTATTTGCCATACGGAGAAAATCTGGGTCGTGTCGGTTGGATGCCGACGTTGCGCGGTTCCCCCGATGTCGTAGGCCTCAGCGCCGATGAGTTCCCGAAGACGTTCACTGCCGTTGTCGAGGACTGTGTCAATCCTGATGGCCTGGAGTTTGAGTGGAGTTCCGCGAACCCCGATGTACAGATCGCTTCGCCGCATGATCGAGAGACTTCGGTGTCCCTTGCCTCGTTGATGGCGTTCGCAAATTTCGACCTGTCCGTTTCCACCACGATTGCCGGGGTTGCGTTGTGGTCGCATGTGGGGTATTATGATGTGCCGCACGAGACAGTGCCGATGGTCAGTCTGTCGCTTGATGTGCCGAGGGGCGTCCCCCTTAAGGGTGAGAGAATCGAATGCGGCCTGTCCCTTCAATGCGACGTGGAGACCAACGGCTGGATCATCCTGGAATGCAACGCGGGGACAGATCGCATTTCCCTTTGGAGCGATGCCACGAACGACACTGCCTTTGTTTGTTCAAACCGCGTGGAGTCGGCAACGCAGACCAACGTGGTGTTCTTTGTCCGCGGTGAAACCCGCAGCCAGGTGCAGGACGATGTTCAATGGCGCCTTTCGTTTGTTCCCGACACGGGAACCACAAATTCCGTTTCAAGCACCAGCACCGTGTTCGGGTGCTACGTTCAGCCGATCATGGAAGTGCAGATCTCGGGGCAGCCACGCTACTATAATCCGGCCTACGTTGCGGCAGGGTTGAATGGCAGATATCGTGTCGATGTCATGCCGCCTGTTCCGTCCAACGAGATCAAGTGGTATGTCTACGACGGCGAAGCGCAATTCCCACAGGGGAATACGGGATCGCAGGTCGAGATAACCGGGCAGTCCGAAGAATGCGAGATCAGCATCTATGTGCTCGGGCAATCCGACGAGCGCATGCGTTTCCTGACAGAATTCGTGGAGGAGTGAAATGAGAAGATTGTTCATGCTGTTGGTAGCGATAGCGTCTGTGGCGTTGGTTTTTGCAGAGTACACGCCGACACAGGAAGAGTTCGATCAAATCGTCGACCGCGAGATGTTCAAGTATATGCATGGGTGGGACTACAGAGATGCCGTGAATTACTGGAAAAAAAGAGGCGTAA
>JAKSOY010000315.1 GCA_024405255.1 Kiritimatiellia bacterium | reverse complement strand
GATCGCCGTCGCCGACAGATTCAGCAAAGTCACCGGCGGCAGGAGCGCGAACTCCATTTCGCCGCAGACGGCGATCGGCGGCAGCTTCAGCGTCGCCGGCCCCGTCTTGCAGTGGTTCGGGTCGGCCGGCGTGAAGGTGAGCGCGTAGGCCGTCGTCTGGCTGTCCGAAATAGACGGCACCGTGGTGGGGGAATCCCACGTGAACGTGCCGGCGACCTCGCCGAAATCGAGTACCGTCGCCGTGCCGGAGATCGTGCTCGCGGCCAGCGTCTGCCCGTTCGCGATCGGCGTCGCCGAGAGGTCCGTCAGGATCACCGGCGGCAGGAGCGCGAACTCCCCTTCGCCGCTGGCGACAACCGGCGGCAGCTTCAGCGTCGTCGTCGCCGTCCTGCCGTGGTTCGGGTCGGCCGGCGTGAAGGTGATCGCGAAAGCCGTCGCCTCCCTTTCCGATAAAGTCGGCTCCGTGGTGGGGGAATCCCACGTGAACGTGCCGGCGACCTCGCCGAAATCGAACGCCGTCGCCGTGCCGGTGATCGTGCTGTCGGCCAGCGTCTGCCCGCTCGTGATCGTCGTCGCCGAAAGGCCCGTCAGGATCACCGGCGGCAGGAGCGCGAATTCCTTTTCATCGCTGGCGACAGCCGCGGCGTTCGAGACCTGAATTCCCGCACACGCGACGAGCGCGACAATCAGCATCTGCTTCACTTTCCTTGCTATCATTGTCTCTCTGCCTTTGTTTTCTTTTTGTTCTAAATCCGTTTCGTTCCCGGACGACTGACGATGGAGTGGTGTTTGGTGCTTGGTGCTTGGTGCCTGGTGCGGAACGAGCCCCGTGGACGCGACGACCTCAAGTCCCACGTCTCACACCACCAAACCCCAACTCGCAACACTGTCAAACTCGCAACACTCGTCCACTCGCAACACTCTCTCAACCCTCGCAACCTCAAACCTCACATCCACCTCTACACGACTATTCCACACCCCCGCGCTATTCGGCAAATCCTCGAACGGGACGCACAGAGAAGCCGAGGTAGCGGCTGTAGCCGCCCCGCGTGAAACTGCCCGAATTGAAGAACAAGCCCCACGCGCCGCTCGAGCCCGGCGAAGAGGACCAGTAGCTGCCGTTCGAGCCGGAAGAGTTCAGGGAAGACTTGTCGGCGAAGCCGGCCGCAGGAAGGAAGATGCCCTTGTCCTCATAATCGCCCTTGCCTCTGACGATATATCCACTGACACCGTTCAGCGTCGTCCACGTACGATCGCATTTATCGATAAGATCCTGAATCTCGGCGCTCGTCGGCATCCGCCAGTCTCCTTTGAGATACTTTCTCGCCGCGTCGTACTCCGACTTGAGCTTTCCGTCCTCGCTGTTGGCGTCGATATAACCGGCCTGATATAGCTGGCCGACGGGCACGCCGAGAGTCGGACAGGTCGAGAACGAGTATCCCATCTTAGACCCGTCCACGGCGTCCCAGAGACTTCCGTTGCGCACGTACCCGACCGTATCGCCCCACCAGAAGTGGTAGCCGGACTCCTCGGGCTTCGTCGCACCGACGTTGCAGCTCGCCCAGATGGGGCCGCCCTCCCAAAGCTGACCACCGGACAGATCGTACTGATCGACGAGAAGCGAAACCTTGACTTTCGCCTTCGCGTCACGACGCGCCGAGCCGAAAAGCGCCGCCGTGCCGATCGTCCGCGTGTAGGACGTGTTGCTTTTCTTCGCCCAGCTGGCATCCTTCACGGATTTCGTCACGCCGTCGGCCGTCACTTCGAACAGCATCTTGTATTCTACGTTCGGATCCACGCCGGAGAGCGTGTACTTGACGTCAATCGTCGACCACGCCCCGTGCTCGGTGACCGAATCGACCGTCACCGCCGGATCGGCGAACGCCGGAAGTCCGACTGCGGTCATCAGCGCCGCGCCGACAAGCGCCAGCATCGTTTTCGTCATGTTCATTTTCTTTCCTTTCCTTCGGGTTTCCCCGTTACGTTTTCGTTACTTAAAATCCCTCATGACTGACGATGGAGTGGGTGCGAAGCCATTCTCGAAAATCTCCGTGTCTTCGTGTCTCCGCGTGCTCCGTGTTAACCGGGCGGAGCCTGTAAGCGAAGCGACCTTCGGTCGGTGGATAAGTTGCCCCAGTTTCACCAGATACCAGGCACCAAAAAACACTCCATCGTCAGTTGTCAAAGATCGACTCCGCGTCCATCTTCGCCAACCCTTCGGCACGGAAACAGAAAGGCGGCACTCTTCCAACTTGTCATTCACGTTGGAATGTGCCGCCTCGATTCGTCGCATCTGCTGCGCTTAAAAAGAAGGTGACGCACTCAGCTATCTATAGTCTTAAGAGGGGCACTGGTAAGCCCAAGCAAAAACACGAATAGAGAATGCGCCACGTGATTACACGTGACGCGTTCCCGTACTTCGCCTTTGCGTTAGAAATTACCAGTTTCTCTTAAGGCTCGATACGTGAACGACGTCCACAGTTCCGCTTCCACCGTTCGAACGCACAGACGCACGTTCCCACCCTGTCGAACAGGGGGATGCGGTTGCCCGCATCTCGGTCTTATTCGGAACCCTCCACCCGTGGCCGATGTGCGCCACGGGGATTCAATGGATTTTTCCCCAAGAACGCGGCTAGTATATCAAATCATGTCGGCGACGTCAAGGGTCTTTTTTGGTTTTTTGTGCATGTGAAAAGACAAAGTGAATGCAACCCCTCCGCAGAGCGGAGGTTGCATTCACTTTGTCGTTCGGGTTTGTTGCATTGAATCTGCCGCAGACTAGGGGGAGTTGCATTCTCTCCGCCTAGACGAAGTGACGGGGAGAACTTTCTTCTCTCGGAGAGAAGGCACTGCCACAGCCCCCATGGGGGCTGACCGTGGCATTTAACCTGCCGCGCCTTTTTTGTATCATATCCGGCACCTGCCAATCCCGGCAGGGCAAAAAGAGGAAACAGAAATGACAAAAGGCAAGAAGCACATGGGCAACACCGAGCGCTGCCGCATCCAGTTCGGCCTCGAGGCCGAAGAGTCCGCACGGACAATCGCGAAGGTGATCGGCGTCGGCCCCGTCTACATGGACCTCGTCATCGGGCGCCCGGGAGGCGTCTGCCTCCTGACGCTCCACTGGCTGAACGCGGGGTTCATGGTCGGCGTCCTCATCCCCAACAAGTGCGCGGCGAAACGACACCGTATCAGGTCCGCCGCCCGGCCGCGTCCCTGAAGGAGCGGCGCCGTCTTCGACCAGGCGTCGCGCCAGCGCCTTTCCGCCGACGCCGCGTCGACCTCCCCCGCCTCCGGCCGCCAGCAGAACGCCAGCCGATCCGTCTTCCCGCGAAAGGACAGGCCTTCTTCTTCAGACATGGCGCTTTCTTCTCAAGCTCAGGAGCGCGCCGCCCAGCAGCAGCAGCATCGCGCCGGACGGCTCCGGGATCGAATACGCGCCGCCGTCCCAGGGGATCACCGGCACCGCCGTGGTGCTCATTTCCTGGATGTGCCTGGATTCCCGCAGCTCGCTGATGTCGGCAAGCTGGCTGTAGGCGAGCGCCGTCCAGTCTTCGTTGTAGTAGGCGCCAAGCTCGATTATGAACTGGACGCCGGCCTTGTCGTATCCGCTGCCAAGGCCCGCAAAGAGCGGATCCAGAGTCCAGGTGCCGCCTTCGCCCGGCAGCAACAGCGCACCACCCAGCGAGGTGAGGACACCGTGATCAACTGCGTAAAGCGAGAGATAGCTTGAAGTGTCGCCGTCAACCGCCTTCATGCGAATGGCATTGACGGTTTTCCCGTCTGGTCCGACGACAGCGTCGGCTTTGACGCTCTCTCCGCTCAATGTCGCAATGTCCGGATCGTTAAAACACCAAAGCAGCGCCTCTTCGGCCATTCCCGTCCGGCTCACAAGGCACATCGACAGCAGCATCAAACTCACAAATACGTTTTTCATGGAACTCTCTTTTAATCAACGACTATTACCAGCTGAAGGAAAACGACTCGCCTTTGCGCACGTACCAGATGGCGGCGCCGGCGGAAACCTCTGCGGAGGTGTCGCGCGCCTTCTGCCTCATGAGCCCGGTTGCACCGTCTTTTTCCCAGCCACCGCCCGTGCCCCACCGCCACGTGCCGTCCTGCTCCTTCCTCCAGGTGAAGATCTGATGGGCGCCGTCGTTTTTCACCACGGCGATCTCGTCGCCCGCGAGCGGCTTGCCCTGCCAGTCGATCTCGTTGAGCTTGGTCACGGCCGTACGGTCGGGATTGGCGAGCAGCGTCCAGGCCG
>JAKSOY010000314.1 GCA_024405255.1 Kiritimatiellia bacterium | reverse complement strand
GCGAAGCTCCTCCAGTGTGTACCCGCTGAAAGCAAGCACCGTGCCGCCAAGTTCATGGACACGCTCCGCCACCCGTGCCAATCCCTCGGCCTGCAAGAACGGCTCGCCACCCAACAACGTGATTCCATCCGGAACTTCCGAAGCCGCCCAGACCTTCTCAACGCGGCGAATCAGATCTTCGGTTGCGACCACTTCACGCGGTTCGAACGGTTGCATCGAACGATTGCAGCATCCGGGGCAATTCCGCGCACATCCCTGCACCCAGACGCACATGCGCAGGCCGGGGCCCTCCGCCCGCGTCCGCTCGATCACGCGGGCCACATTCAGATAATCACCCACGGCCATCAGCGTAAACCTTCCCGAAAGGAGAACATGAAGCGGGTGGCCTCTTTGTTCGGCCTGGCGACAATCGTGCGGCCGACGAGTTCGTTCGGCCCCAGGGCGAACATCCATTCCGACAGCGGGTCGATCAGCATATCCGCCACACGATTGGCGATGCCGCGTCCGCCGTTTTCGCGACGATGTCCCTTAAGCAGCATCTCGAGCGCCACGGCCTCGTCCGCAAGCTCAAGTTCCGCCCGGTACTTGTCGCGTAGCTTCTTGCGCAGGGGCGCGATCTTCGCCGCGGCGATCTTCATGAGCACGGACGAGTCCATCAGATGGTTGAACGGCAGGATGTTCTTCTCGCCAAGGCGGTTGAGCAGTTCCGGCCGCCCGAGCGTGTTCACGAAATGCTCGCGCACCTTCTGGATGAACTTCTCCCCCGGATTCGGATCGTCGACCTTGACTTCCGCCGCGCCGATATTCGAGGTGAAGATGATCACCGTCTCGGCGAAAGAGACCGTATCGCCTTTGCTGTCCGTGAGGCGCCCGTCCTCCAGGATCTGCAGGAACTTGTCGAAAATGCGCCCGTGCGCCTTCTCGATCTCGTCAAACAGGATGACGCTGAACGGACGCCGCTTGACGGCATTGGTGAGCTGCCCGCCCTCCTCGTAGCCGACATATCCGGGCGGCGCGCCGATGAGCCGCTGATCACTTTGCTCGGTACTGAACTCGCTCATGTCAAAACGGATGCAAGCCTCCTCGTCACCAAAGAGGAACCGCGCCAGTGCCTTCGCAGTTTCGGTCTTTCCGACTCCTGTCGGCCCTACGAAGAAGAACGTGCCCTTGGGCATCTGCTGCCGGCCGGAATGCTGAAGCCCGGAAAGCCCCATGTACGCGCGCTTGATCACCGAGTCCACGCGGCGGATCACCTGATCCTGACCCTTCACGCGCTCCTTGAGCTCATCCGCCATACGCGAAAGCTTCTCATGGCTCAGTTCCTCCCAAGGGCTCGACTTTTCCCCGTAACGGTACAACGCGACCAGACGCCGGTAGGACGGCGGATCATCCTTCGCAAACGTCGAGGACAGCCTGAACAGCTGCCGCATCTCAGTAAAGCCGAAGCCCTCCAGCAAGTCGACCAGATCGTCGAACTCCGCACCATCCGCGACATTCTCCCGAACGCGCAACTCTGCGATGTTGCGTTTCAGGAACTCTGCCCGCGCGGCACGGTCCGGCGGTCCGACGAACACATCCGCCACCCTTGCCGTGTCCTGATGGAATCTGACCGGCATCAGCGAAAGCCGCGGAACCGTGAAGACCACGATGTCACGCAGGCCCGCAACGGGTCCTTCCGGAGCATCCCGGAAGGCCGTTTCCAGCCGGAGCAGCAGCTCGCGCTCAGCTGCGCTGAGCTGGCGCGCATCGCCGAACAGCACATCCGATCCGTCTACGATGTACGCGGTCGGACGCGCTCCCGCCGGCGGACGCGTAAAGCGCCTCAGCAAAACGCCGAAGAAATCCTGGGCCGTTCGCATGGACTCCAGCGGTGCCGACGGCGTATTGCCGCCGACGCCCCCTCCGATGTCGTAATCAGAGCCCGTGGCCGACCCCTCCTGTGGCACCGCGACCGATGCCGCGACATCGTCCTCGAACGCGCGTTGCGCGCCCTCCCCTTCTGGTCGGACGCCATTGACGGAATCCCAGCGAACGACATGCTCGAAACCCGCCGCGCGAAGCCGCTTCGCCACAAACTCCGGCAGAGGCATGCCGCGGCCGTAGCCAGGTTCGGGACTCCAGCAATCGTCGAGGACCGAACCATGCAGAATTACCGCGCGGCGGATCCGAATCTGCGTATCGAACTGTTCATACCATGTCGCCATATCAGTTGTTTCCTTTCATGTTGCCGTCCATCGGTTTCGCCTCGCGGCCGATTTCGTCCGGATTTTGGCGAAGCACCCGCTCGTCGGAGAACTTCACCCCGTACACGTCCCGAAGCCGACCGAACACCGCGTCGATGTCCTTTTTGCAGGACATCCCGCGATATCCGGCGAACTCATAGCGCATCGCCCCGTCGACGCTGACGAGAAACGTACATTCCTCGCCCCCCGGACGCCGTGCATTCAGCCGAACAAAGCCGTCATCCTGCAGTTTCGGCCCGGACGGGAAGACGAACCCGTTGCGCTTCAGCGTTTCAACCGCCGCCCGAAGCGTCTCCCTCCGCAGTTTCTCGTCTGTCGCAGCCGTCACCATCGTCTTTTCCGCCGATTCCAGCTCGGCCTTCGCCGCGTCCGGCGCCGTTTCGCCGGCTTCAACCGCGGCGGCGATCCTGTCGAGCTTTTCCGCAAGCGCCAGCAGGGATTTGCTTTTCGCCGCAGGCACCGTCCGGACCGCATCACGCCGTTCCCGAATGGCTTCGGCCGCATCCTCCCGCGCCTGTCGTTCGGCCCGCTCCGCCCGGATTTCGGCGGCCTGCCCCCGCCATCGTGCCGCCGCATCAGCCGTCACGCTGTCATCTCTCAGACGCCGCGCCCGGTTGGCGAACCCGTACATCATGTCCCCCAGCTTCCGCGAAACGGACATAGCCGATTCGGGATCGGATCCCAGCATGCCCTGCGCACGCCGCAAAAGCGATTCAGCGCGATTGAATTCCTCGGCGACGTACACGGACGTACCTGCCGTACGCATGTCGGACAAGGTTCGCTCGTAGCGTCCGAGAAACGTCGCGACGGTCTCGCGAACACTTTCAAGGTGCGCCTGCCGCCGGGCCTCCGCGCGCAGTTCATAGTCAAGATCAACTGACATGCTCATTTGCGATTTCCTCCTTTTTTCTTTTTCCGCCTGTCGCTGTCATAGCCAACGACCAGCTCTGGTTCCAGCGTATTCCTCAAATCCGAGACCGACCCCTCCTCCAGCTCGTTGTCACGCACAAAGCGCTCCATCGCCTCCTGCGGAAACCGAACAAGTGGTGCGTACCGACTTTCCGTCGCCTCGTCCATCGGATGCAGATTTTTGCGGTCACGGCGAATCGCCCCACTCCGCAGATCAACAAGATACACTGCCTGTCTCGTCTTTTTCGCACACGGCATCGACCCTGTCCTGAGCAATTCCCGCCCGACATCCGTCAGTTCAAAGGACCGGATCGGGGAATCCTCGGGCGGACGGCCGTCTCGCTCGCACCGCAAGGCGCCCGTTCCATGCTCGAGCAAATCCCGAAGCGCCGGATCCAGGAACAAGTCGACGACGTCATCCGGAACCTTGAGCACGTTCACGAAGACGGTGCGCAGCGAATCATCGGCGAGTTCGGTGTCCTTCAGCCGATCGACCGCATACACCGCCATACGCTCGAACGCAGACCCCTTGCGCGGTACCGACTGGCTCCATTCCACCTGATATCGGGCGTACGGAACCTGTCCGGGCTCCAATCCACCGTCCTCTTTTTTCTGAACGTTTTGATGTTTCATCTTATTCGCCTCCACCTTAACTAAGCGGCAAGTTCGTGACTTTTCCGGGATTCGTTCCCTTCTTTTTTCATTTTCCAATCGCGTCCGAGCACATCCCCGGAATCGCGCAAGCGTCCGGCATGGTCAAGCAGGTCAATGATGTACCTGTACACCGGCTGACGCCCTTCCGCCGGATCGATGGTCACGCGCTGGGCCTTGAAGAATTCCTGGGATCCAAAAATCAGGAGAAGCGACTGCGCACGGGAGTAGGCGACATTTATGCGCTCGAACTTGGCAACGAACGCCTTTTCTCCCGCACGAAACGTGCGTTCCGGCGCACGCGTCATACTAACCAGCACGTACGGGGCCTCGCCTCCCTGAAAACGGTCCACCGTGTCCACGCGCACCTTCAGCTTCTTGAACTCAATCTCACCGATCCGTCGCTTCAGGAGGCCCTTCTGCCGTCCGTAAAACGCCACCACCGCCGCAGAAGCGGTCGGAAGGCC
>JAKSOY010000313.1 GCA_024405255.1 Kiritimatiellia bacterium | reverse complement strand
CCCCAGGCGGCCGAGTTGTCGACCTCGCGCAGCAACACCTCGGCGAACCATCGGTCCGTCTCCGCCCGATCGCATTGTGGAGCTGCAATTTCCAAAAGCAAAGCGGCTGCATCCGGAAACTCAGGGTGCAGCTCATGCGCCTTGAGCGCCTTTGCCTTCGCCTTTTCCAAATGCTCGGCAAATCCTCTCCATCCCTCCTCCGTGACCGAGTTCGCGAAACCGCCGCCTCGGGCCCGCCATGCCGCCAGCCGTTCGGCCTCGGCGTCGGCCAATAGCGCGATCCACGGATCCGCCCCCGGTTCACGCGCAGCCGCCGGGCACCCAATGATCGACCTCACCACACGCAAGTCCTGCGGGCGTTCCTTCGTCGCCGCGAAGATCGCACGGTCGGCAATCGCCAAACCCTCTTTGTCCGCCGTCACCACTGCGAACAAATGCAAAGCCAACGCCGATCCTCCGCGCAGTTCGCTTCCAAGCGCTTGCAGACGAGCGCTCAGCGCTTTCGGCCTGCAACCGGTATGGTTCGTGACCCACGCACGAAAATCACCCTGTGCCGCCAAGCTTCGCACCGTCAGGTTCGAACATCCCGCAGCGACCAGCTTGCCGGCAAGCTCATAGGGAACCGACAGACGGAATTCGATCGTGCTGCCGGAACTCGGCTCCCAGAGCGCATCCGCCACGGCATCGGCAAGTTCGCCCATCTCACGAGCGAACGCGCCATTCGTCGGCATCGCCAGTTCCCGCCGCACATACGGACGGAACTGTTCGATGAAATATTTCCGCATCGTCGGCAAAACGGCGTTCGTCTGCACCGCCGCCGCCCACGTCTCCGCGTGCGCGATGCCGTGCCAACGCCCGTCGTTCGGGACCGGTTCCTCGTTCTCGCCCACTTCGTCATCCTCGTCCGCGTCATCCTCGTCCGAGCCGTCATCGCCCGTGTCGCCCTTCCGCTCAGCCTCGAACTTCAACTTCGCCATCTTCATCGCCTGAAAACTCTGCTCCTGACGGTTGATGAGCTCCAGTTTCTTGAGCTCCATGTGCTGCGGAACCTTCATCGCCTTGGCCTCGGCAAACGCCTTGTCGTAGAGCGGTTCGTACTTCGCGAATATCTCGCCGAAGAATATCTCGCCGCCACGCGTCATCATCTTCTTCATACGCGCCTTGCGTGCGGACGGCATCTCGTCCTTCGGCGTCGGGAACTCCTTTTCAAGTCGTCCCTTCAGTGCCTCACTGTCCTTCCTCATATCCTCGTCGTACCTGTTAAGCACGTTTTCGATCGGCTTGATGTACTTTGCGATGTCCGGCGCTTCCCTGACGCCGCGCGCCAGCATCTTGAGATACTTCTTGGGACCACACTTCTCATAGCCGCCCTGAAAGACGACCTCGCCCTTCGCGTCCAGCACCAGCACCGTCGGGAAGCCGCGAACCTTGTACTTCTTCACCAGCTTCGGATTCTGCTCCTTCGCCTTCTCGCTCAAGAGATCGTGATCCTGCGGCGAATCGACCATCAGAAGCACGTATTCGTTTGTCGCTCCTTTGCGGAACTCTTCCGTGTCAAAGACCTCCTTGTCGAGCTTCTTGCACCAGCCGCACCAGTCGCTCCCGGAGAAATCCGCGAGCACTAGTTTCTTCTCAGCAGCCGCCCGCTTGAGCGCCGCGTCATAGTCGTCCGACCAGCCGGCGGGCGTTGAGGTCTTCGCCTGTGACAAAGTCGCCACGGCGCAAAAGACAGCCAATGCCAAATGTTTCATTTCGTTTTTCCTTTCCTCTCATTTCACCTCGACCGGTACGCGGCGAAGGCGGATGCGCTTCACGATGACGCCACCGCCCAGCAGGGCGACATGCGTGTATTCGTCGAAGTTGGGGTCCTTCCAGGCCGGCACATACCAGTCGAAGACCGTCTGCTGGCCGTTCACCCACTGCGACAGCCGCTTGTTCTTCACCCGTACGCGCATCTTCACCTTGCCGTCTTTCGGCTGTTCGTCCAGCTCGTCGCCATAGGTGGGATTCAGGAACTTCCAGATGGACCTTGAATGCGTGCCGACGTAATAGCCGCCCGCGCGGAACGTGCCGTTCGTGACCGCGACCTGCGCAAAGCCGCCGCTCGTCGAACGCGGCACGGGAATGCGCAACGCACAGACGCCGCCTTTCTTGGGATCCGGAAACTCGAGCTCGAGTTCGCACTCGAAGTCGGACGGTATCCGGCGCCAGCAGTGGGTCGAATGCGCGCTGTCACGCGACTTGGGATCCATCTTCGTGTCAAGCGCGAAACCGCCGCCAGCAGCTTTCTTCAGGTACGTCCCGCAAAACCAAAGCGGACTCTTGGGCGCAATCGCCAGCTCCCGCCACTCGTCATCCAGCGGAAACGGCACGTCCATCAGTTTCTTGTCGTCGTCCTCGTAGACCGCAGGATCGCGCTTCTGCAAAACAGCAATGCGCTTGAGCGCGTTCGTGACATAACGCCCCTCGTAAAAGCCAAGACGGGGGCCCTTCCCCCGCCGGAGCAGCTCCGTCTGCGCAACATCAAGCTGACCGGACCGGATGTCACGCTCGACATCAAGGAGCGTCAGATCCTTGACGGAAAAGAGGTCCGTCACATCTGCCGTCGGATCGGGATTGAACGTGATGCCGGCGCGCCCGAACCTTCTTCCGCATTCAACCGTCTTCTCCCAGTCACCGCCCGCATAAATGGCGTTGCACAGGTGAAAAGCCGCCTTGCCGCGCATGAGCGGCGTCACGCACTCGTTCGTGACCTGCGTCAGTGCCAGCCGCTCCGTTTCCATGCGCACCTTGGGATCGGCAAAGAACCTGCCGTCCGACGGCTGCCAGGCAAGGTCAAGGGCATAGACCGGCAACATGGTGTCGGGACGTTCGCATGCGCGGTAGGCGCGGACAATGGTCGAACGGTCGATGCCGAACCAGCCGTAGACCTGTCCCCGTATCTCGCTCAGGATCTGCGGATTGTCAATCTCCGCCATATGGACATGTCCCATCCAGAGATCCGCCGCGCGCCGGTTGCGGAGCTCCCACTCGCAGATCATCGCGCCATACGGCCCTTCGGGCAGTTCAGGATGGATCTTCCATGCCGCGCTGTAAAGCTCCCTGGCCTTCAGCCAATGCGGACGCCCCTCGCGCTGCCACCGCTCGTCATCCCCGCGCCCGCCGACCTCGACATCCCACGCGCGGTCCGACTCCAGTTCCGCCCGAACGACCTTCGCCACCCACGGATCGGCCTTGCTTGTCTCCAGCCGACAGGCCAAATACTCGCGATCCGCATATGCGAACCCCCAATGGACCGCATTGCAGTTCGAATGGCTTTCGGACACAACCGACGTCAGCAGGTAATGAATCGCCCGCGTCACTTCCGGCTCCGCCGCATGACGTTCGAACAACGCGACTGCGCAAGCCGTGATGTTCGTGGCGTCCGACGGCTTGATTTCGCGGTCGCCGAAACGTCGCTTGTTGAACTCGACACGCGCCAACGCGGACAGGAGCCGCGGCAAAGAGGCCTCCTGCGACATCTCGGCATCAAGGCGATCCAGCATCTTCAAACCTTCAGCCCGTGGACAACGCAAGGCCGCGATGATGCGCAAGGTCGGATCAGACGTCTCGATCAGCTGCCGCGCCGTGCCCAGGCCCATTCCGCGGACAACATCAAACCGAAAGGCGTCCAAATTCAAGGGAGGTCGCCCCGAACGCCTGTCCCAGACGCCATCCAGCACCTTGCCGACGGCTTCCGGAAACCGGGCAAACGCCGAATTTGTCGCGTCCGCCCCCTGTCGGAAGCGGTCGACAAACTCATGCTCCAGGAACGGACGAAGGGTCTCTCGGTTGAAACGTCCCCACGTACGCAGGTTCGGATCTTCATGAACGGCCGCCGACCAGGCCTCCGTGTCGGCAAATCCCTTCCATGCACCGCCATGTGAAGCCGGACGCAGCTTGCGCTCCGCCTTCACGAACTGGTCGATCGGCTGTCCGTCGATCTCGATCCCCGTCAGCACGATGCGTCCTCCGCCCACGCGATAGACCGCGACCATTCGTCCCGATCCCGAATTGATCGCGTCTTCCGCCTCGGCCGCCAACCGCTCGCTGATGAAGTACCGGCTCGGCAGCTCCGCCGTCCCCTTGACGCCCGAAGCCCTCCGCCGCTTCTCGAAGGCCTTCCAGTCCTCCTTCTCACGCCGATCCGAATAGGAGAGCGCAAAGGTCGGGCTGACGGACTTCACCCGCGTCCAGACACCCGTCCCCTTCGGCTCGTCCGCACAGGCGACGATGCGCGAGAGCCCGCGCTGCCCGCCCTGCGGA
>JAKSOY010000312.1 GCA_024405255.1 Kiritimatiellia bacterium | reverse complement strand
TGTCGGGCGGCATGGTCGCCGACACCGCGTCAGAGGGGTTTTGCAATTACCTCAAGAAGAAATTCTGATTGCTGTCTTTCGTCGCGGGCGGCGCCGTGAACGGTCGCCGATGTGGAAGGCGCCGAGCGGGAGGCCCGCATCGCTGTAGACGGAGCCGAACCACTCTTAAGGGCATCGGTCTTGGTGACCGTCGTCGCCGACGTCTGCAGATAGACCGCTTCGACGAGGTTGGAGCCGGCGATGTGGAGTTTCGCATTCACGTTCTCGGCGAGTTCCAGTCCACCCAGGAATGCCGAGGCGCCGGAAAGATCGTTCTCGCCACTGTTCTCCACCGTCCACTTGCCAGTCAACGCACCCTGCATAAAGAGCTTGGTTGACTTCTCGCCAGTGCCGGACTTGAGCGTGCCGTTCCCCTTCAGCTGCACATCCGCCGCACCGGCGAGGCCCGTCGCCCAGTTCACCGTCTTGTCGTTGAGCTGTAAGGTCACGAGTCCGCCCGGACGGCTACCGAAGCCGCTGGAACGCATCTGCTCCACGTGCCAGTTTGCCAGGGAATTCACCATGCCGCCGTTGAATTCACAGAAGTGGTTGAAGTGCGTCCAACCGCGGATGGCGTCCCCGGTGATGTTGAGCGTGCCGCCGTTCATCGTGAACTGTTCGCCGAAGGTCGCGGGATCTTTCCAACCCGTCCGGCAGAGGATGCCCCAGGTGGTCAGCGTGCCCGCATTGACCGTGAAGTCGACCTGGTTGGCATTGACGCCCATCCACACCCAACCCAGGGTGGACTGCGTCATCAGGTCGATGGTGCCGCCATCAAGCACCAGGGTCGACGTCGCCGCTGCGCTGTTGCCGAGCTTGAAGTAGGAACTGCCGGTCAACGTCGAACCCGTGCGGAAAGTGACATCGGCGATTTTCCCGTTGCCGTTGAGATAGAACTCCGACGTATTGAGCGTCAGCTTCTGGTTGAGCGGCGCCACGTTGTCCGTCTCCTTGCAATAGCTAAACTACACATCTTACCTCATGGTACACTTTCTATTTGACAAACTGGGCCCCAAACACTTCCTCGCCTTCCGTACCCCCTGTCGCCCCGCCATGACGGGGGATCAGCGGATAAAGATCTGGGTACTTGTGTTGCGGGCGAGGCGAAGACCCGTCCCGTCAGCGTGCACGAGATAGCGCTTCTTTTTCGACGTCGGGTCGAGGACGAAATTCACATCGCTGCCCGGTGCCGTCGTTTCCCATTTCACCACATAGGGGTCCGCGCTCGCGATGAGAGAGTCGAGGTCGGTGCGGCCGGCGAGGTCGACGGTGATCGTGCCTGCGGCGAACGTCGTGTAGGCCGTTACCTTCGAGGTCGAAAAATAGCTCTTGCAGGAGAACGTTCCGGTCAGATGGCGCAGGTCTAGCGTGGCGCCGTCGGCGAGGCAGCACTTGTGCATGCGGGAATCGGTGGTGGACCGGGGCTTGTAGGTGCCTGTAATGGTCACCTGAGCGCTCCCCGAATCCGAAGCGCCCGTATAGAGATCCTCGAAATTGTCGAATGTGATGGCAACCGAGAAATCGGCGGCGCCGAGTTTGTGGATGAAATCGACATCCTTCATGACACTGGGCGCGTTGAATGTGGTGATCCAGCCGCCCGAGTTCACGCTGAGCGTACCATTGGTCACCGTCGCATTGACAAGCCAGAAATTCTGAGAGCCGGCGATTTCCACGGTGAGCTTATGCCCGCCCAGATCGACCAGGGCCGGCTTGTAGCCGGTGTTGATGATACCACAATTGGCGGCAACATTGAAGGTGGAATCGGCCGTGAGGCGCAGATTGCCGATTTGGGCGTAGCCGGTACCGATGGAGACGGATGATTTGAGCGTGCCGCCGTTGAGGACGAAGGGATGCTCGTGGACGTCGCATTTGCCGCGCAAGTCGAGTGTCGCCCCGGCGTCGATCGTGACGGCAGCACCGGCGGCCCCCAGAATCCGGGTGGTGCCCAGTGCCCCAAGGCCGAATGTACCCCCCGCCACCCGCGTGCCGCCCGCGTAGGTTTGGTTCAGGCAGTTGGCAATGTAGGTGCCGGCACCCTCTTTCACGAGCTGAACGCCGCCGCCCAAGGCAAGTTGCGTGTTCGTGTAGGTCCCGCTCGCAACGGTCAGGTGGACACTCCCCGGCGTGGCCGTGGCATCCGAGAACGTCACGCGCACAGACGGCGACACGGTCGGTGCCAGACGAAGATCATGTCCATTGAGAAGGATGGTGGTCTCTTCCGCAATCAACTCGAACGGCAAATCGCTCCAATCCTGATCCGCCGCCAGCGAGACGTTGTTCAGATGCAAATTGCGCCAATGGATTTGTGCCAATGGCGGAAGGATGATATCGACGGCGCCCGTGAACGTGACCGACGAATATTCGTTCGGCAGCGTGTCCACAAGTTCCGTACCCACGCCATCGGTACAGACCCAGTTGGCCGGCTTGGTCGCATCGTTGTCGATCGCACCGGTCCAGCGGGCGTTGACGGGAACATTGATGGCCGGAACAAATGTCGCCGTGAGCTGGCCCGCTTCGCAATCCGCCTTGATTGTCGCAACCGGCTCGGTGGCAGACGTCGCCAGGAGGGAAACGTCGCCCACCCATTTGTTGAACACATAACCTTCTGCCGGGACGGCAGTGACAACGACGCCGGCAGGCGAGGCCCAGCAATAGGCACCATCCTCAAGGCCGGAGATGGTACCATAAGTCGCCACGTTCGGACTCACATAGACCTTGGAAGACAGCGTACCGCTCTCGTACTTGTAGTCGCTCGCACGACCGATGCCATCCACATAGGTGATGCCGCCGCCCGTGCCCACATTGCCGCAGAACTCGCCCGTGACGATGTTCTTCATGCCCGCGACGCCGTCTTCAAGGCACGGCGCGAAAAAGTGCTTGAGCGTACCGCTTTCGGAAATCTTGAAGGAGTAGAGCTTGGGCGTCCCCCAGCAACCGGTATCAAAGGCCGAATAATCCACCGTCGTCGGACACGCCGCGAGTGCCGTGGCAATCGTGGCCGTTTTTGTATAGGATGTACCGAGCGTCGTGGTAAAGAGCGTGCCCGACCCATCTTCGGCCACAACGGAACAGGTCTTGTTCGCGGCATCGAGAACGCCGATGCGGCGCTTCGTATCCGGGGCGATGTTCATGCTCGTCCAGTTGCCCGTGCCGTCTCTGTAGGCCCAGGCGTATTTGACGTTTCCGTTCAGGTAGAGCGCATTCACCATCGCGCCGCCGTTGATGCCGAAGAGCCACTGCTTGCGATTCGTTTCCGTCCAGGCATAGTCACAACGGAACTGGCTCTTGGGCGTTGCATAATATCCCGTGTTGATCGCCCCCGTTTTTGCCACCTGCACATAGGCCGTCGTACGAGCATAGGTACAAGAAACCCCCACACCCGCGAAAACAAGCGCGAACACCAATTGACGAGACAGATGTTCCATTTTCTGCTAACCTTTCTGTTTTTGACCATCACTAAACGCTCATCCCCACAGAGCCATGCGATGTCCGAATTATAGCAAAAAACCGTATCCTTCACAAATGGGAAATGAAACATTCCCATTCGACCATTCGACCATTCGAACATCGGGCGAGACCTCGCCTTGCCGGGCAAACACGCCGACGACCTTATTTCGGATGGCTCGATCCTTTTGATTGGCAAGTTCCTGCCCGGAATAGGCGCCAAGACGAACAAAGTCAACGCCATAATACCTCAATCAAAAGCAATAGCGACTTTTTGAAGCAATGACACGTTGCCCGACATAGACCACTTGATGCAGACCTTTAGGATCCAAACCAAACAGTATTTCAAAGACTACTCCATCACACTCGTATTCGTATCGTATGTATCGTAATTGATGAACTTCCGAAGTCGGCTCACCCAATATCTTCACAATATCATTGCTGTCAAACTTCCACCGTTTGGTTTCATGTTCGAGTTTCGAGAGAAAATCTGCAACCTTTTGACCGACAACCTCATTTTCAAGGACTCTTCGTTTGTCGCCGTTTACGCGTTTCTGTATTTCAGGCACGCGTTCACCGACATTGGTCCCTTCCATGAAGATCGAAACATATTCCCGTCGAAGATCCGCCTGGGATGATCTGGGCAGAGGACATGAAGTCTCCTCTCGTTCTCCTCGACATCCACGAATGCAAACACCGATGGTAATCGCGAGAAGCAGAATGTCAATTCCGTTTCTCACCCATGAGTTAAAAAAACTGGATCTTCAGGCATAACTGTGGGTCGATAGGTGCCGCATAAGTTCATTTGCCCCCAGTGTTTGCGGGCCTGTTCCGTCTTCTCCC
>JAKSOY010000311.1 GCA_024405255.1 Kiritimatiellia bacterium | reverse complement strand
TTCAGGATTGCGGCATGAGCCGCAATTCTGACCTCACACTTTTTATTCGCACCCGTATAGAGTATACCCATCCCCCATTTTTCCACCTCCTGCGCGCCGAACGTCCCTATACCGTGTGGCCGTGTGCCGTGTGGGTGGAGGCCCGCGCGGCACACAGACGCGGGGAAGAGCACTCAACTATTCTGGAATACTGTTTGAAATGCGAGGAGGTTGCGTCCCTTGGGTGGTCCGTAGATGGCAAAACAGACATCGTCAAACCATGTATGACGATCCTCTTCGATGAGGACATGCCGGAAATACTCGGCCACATTTTCGGCACGATGGCCGAAGGCCCCGCATCCCCAGGCCCCGAGCACCAGACGTCGATGCCCCTTCTGCCGTGCGAGACAAAGCACATTGACAAGACGACGCATCATCGTTTCGGAAAGACGCGCGTGCGATGTCAGACAGGCAAGCCCGCGCCGATTGGGCGCCGGTACGGAGACAACCGACACGACATACGGTTTCGCCAGCAATTCGCCCGAGGGCGCGCGAAAGACAGCAACGGAGGGCGAGTAGATCATCGCATCGGTTTCCATCGCATGAAGCGGCCAATTGTTCGCACGATACAACGCACGCGCCGCAGGCGACGAAATCGACGCATAGAGCGTACTATTGCGGCAGAGCGCCTCCTCCTGGGCGGAAGCCCCCAACCAGAATCCCCCGCCGGCGACATGGGCATTCGCGAAATTCATCACAAGGACATTCTCGCCGTCTGCCGCCTGCAGCGAATCGGCGTTGACAACACGGAATCGGCACTGCGCAGCACCCTTCTCCCGGACGTCGACTTCCCCGCGCAGACGACAGCAGTCCTCCGGCAACAACACCTCACAGGCGCGATAGTCCCGTGCCGGCAATACGACCTTGCCCCCGTCCGTTTCATATTCCTGTACGCGCGTAATCCGACATGTCTCACGCGCACGACCGATGTTTGCAAACAAGCCCATAGACACCCCTATTGTATATGAAATCACCTCAATGCGGGACAGACTTCGTGGGAATCGGGATTCGTCCACTCGTACGGGAAGGTCCGGCACTTGTCGGGCTTCACGGCATGGATGCGGCAGCGATTGTCGTCCGTCAGATAGACACACGCCCCGTCCGGATGGCTTTTGAGCATCAAGGTCTTGCGATCGGGTGCGACCTCGGTCTCGTGGGCGATGAAGTCCGCCTCGCTCATTCCCAAATAGGCGGCAATGCGCGCGATCTCCGCGTCCGAGACGCGAACGATGCCGTTCTTGATCCGGCAGCACGCACCACAGCACTGGCAAACAAAGTCCGTCATGTCGCAGTCTACTCCATCGTGGGCGGAACACATTTGCCGTCACGCTGCTTCTCGATGTCGTCGCAATGGCCAAGGTACTGTCCGTTGGAATCCATCCAGATCACCAGGCGTTCGCGCTCCTCGGGCGTGAGCTTCACGCCATGATGGCCCGCGTCGAGCATCTTCCGAAGCGGCGCCGCGATCGCGAGCCACTCGCCCGGCGCCGTGTAGGCCGGCTCCATGAAGGCGAAGTTGCGCCAGTTCAATCCAAAATACGCCGTGCGGTTGACGAGGTTCATCCAGCTCGTCGCATAGCCGAGACGATTCTTCCGCCAGTCGCCGAGACGCAGGTCGGGTGCCTTGGGCGCACGCTTTTCCCCGTGACACGAAACGCACTTCGCGTCGAGAACCGGCTGCACCAAGCGCACATAGTTGAACGGCGCAGTGCCGTCCGGACCCGCCTGGATCGCGCTCGGCGCGCGGCGCATCGCCTGCGGCAGCGTCTTCCGCGCCGTACGGCGCACGTTCTCCTTCGGTTCGTGGCAGCCGCTGCAGAAGAGCCGCTCGCCCGGGTGCACGTAGGTGTCGCTGCGCATGTTCTGCACCGCGCAGCCGTCCGCGCGCAACGCCTGGAAGAAGAGCGGCACGCCCACCGGCGCGGTGAAGTACGCACTGCCATCGGCCTCCACCGGCACCGTGCCGAGGCACTGGCGTCCCGTCTGGTGCGGTTCCGCGCCAAGCGAGGGATGGTTCAGAACCGGCATCGTCCGCGGGAACACCTGCCACACGCGCAACGCGGTGATCACAGTGTTGGACGGGAACGGAATGCGCGTATCGTAAACATTGACAAGTCCGATCTCCGCTGTCTTCGGCAGGTTCTTCGGCGGCGTGGGACGCTTCCCGTCCGCATCGGCCGGCAGACCCTCCAGCGTCTGGTGCCGCAGCACCGGCGGACGCTTCCGCGCGCGAATCGGCATCGGGTCGATGCACGAAATCGTCGGATGCGTGTAGAGTTTGATCTTGTTGCCGAAGGCGTCGATGAGCGCAATCGAATAACGCCGCTTTTCCGAGACGGGATAGAGTCCGTTCGCATATCCCTCGTAGGAGCAGATGTAGTACTTCTCACTCAGCGGCCAGGCGTTCGCATACGCGCCGCTCGCCTTGCTCTTGGAATAGAATTCGCTTTCGGGCATCGGCTGCTCGGGCGTGAGGCGGCGGATCGACGACATCTCGCCGTCATCCGGCACCGAAGGGTCGATGATGATAAGCGCGCCTGCCGACCAGCCATGGTGCGGCGCAGCCGTCGCCACATACCGGCCACTGCCAGGGATCTGACGCACATTCATCTCCACGCACGGCGAGGTGCGGAAATGGAGGCGCGTGTTGCCGTTCAGCTCGCGCGGATCGCGGCCATCGGGGAACGTGGTCCAGGCGGCCTCGGCCTGGGTGTGTCCACGGTCGACATAGTCCCAGCGCGTATACACGACCATGCCGTCGTTGTTGACGCTCGGATGCCACTCGTTCGTCTCATGCGGCGAGAGCCGCACGATGTCCGTACCGTCTTCGAACATCGTGTGCAACGTAAAGGTCGGCACTTTGCGATCGCCCGAACAGCGCACATAGCCCCCGCGGCGTTCGGACGTGAAGACGAGGCGTCCGTTCGGCAGCCAGCACGGATCGAACTCGTTCCACGGGCCTTCCGTAAGCTGACGCAAGTCGGATCCGTCGAGCGCACAGCTGAAGACATGGTAGACGGTATCGTCGTTCCACACATAGCGCTGACCCTTGCCGCGCGTGGCGGCAAAGGCGATGCGGTTCGCCTCCCAGTTGAGCTCCGGCGAAATGACGGCGCAACCGTCGAGGGTGCGTCCCTTCCACGCGCCGGACACGATCGGCTTGCCTGCGATGATGTTACGCGCCACGGGATGGTCGGAGAACGGCTGCTCGAGGATGTAGATTCCATCGCCGACCGTGGTGCCGAATTGCGTGCCGAAGAAGCCGTAGTACTGGTCGCACATGTGCGAACCCTTCCGGTTCTCGTGGAAGCCCGGCGGCTGATGGCCCGCGAAGAGCAAACGGTCGATGCCCTTCAGAAGCGGATTCTTGAAGGCGATGCGCCGCACGAGCGCACGGACCGCCACGAACAATTCAAAACGGGTTTCCGCCTTGTTCTCGTGTTCCGCCTTCACGGCAAGCGAATTCAGTTCGCGCAGTTCCGCCGACAGATCGACCTCGCCCGCGAGATCGTCCGCAAGCGCGCGGGCGCGCCGGAGCGTGATCGAGAGCGGGTCGCGGTCGGTGGGATAGATGCACGCGGCGGGATGGAAAGCCTCGGCGTTCGTCCGCGCCGGCAGCTTCTTCCAGTTCGCCTGGTCGCGCGCGAGCAATTCCCATTCGCGACGCTCCGGACTGCGGTCGTCGCGAATGCGCCACTTCGCGAGCAGATGGCGTGAAACCGCGTCGCGCTCCTCGGCCGTGAGGACACGGTTGAAGCAGACGAGTTCGCACAGCTGCTTGCCGCCGCTGCGGTCTGCGAAATCACGGTCCCGCGTGAGCGAGTCGGACGCGCAGGGACAACGCATCTCCGCCACCACAAGCCGCACCCCGCCGGGCATCACGTCATGTTCGGGATCGTCCACCGCTTCAAGGCCGTCCCACACAGCCGCGAACTTGCCCCATTCCTTCGATACATACGCCCCTTCGAATCCGCGATGGAAATTGTGGACACCCTTCCCGCCGTTCACATCCCCCAGCAGATGGCAGAGCCAGAAGGTCTCGAAACGCGCCACTTCGAAAACGGTGCGAATCTGCGTGAGCCGCGGATAGGTCAGGTCTTTGCCACTCGCCATGGGACCGAAATCGACCACCGTCTGCCCCTCGGTCGATTGAACCACCCGCGGCGCGCCGGCTGCCGTTGCAAGCGCGCCACCCGAGGCCTTCGACCGCCAGGTCTTCACCGCCCCGCCGGCATCAAACGTCAGCGTCGCCGCATCGGCGGCATCCAGCCAGAACGCCGCCTCGCGCATCACCGCCGGCTCCGCGCCCGAAACCG
>JAKSOY010000310.1 GCA_024405255.1 Kiritimatiellia bacterium | reverse complement strand
TGCTCGGATCCTTCTCCAAAACTCTTTCGCTTGCCGGTGAACGCATCGGCTATTTTGTCGCGAATCCGACGATGCCGGATCAGCCGTCCCTGATCGCCGCCGTCACCCTGACGAACCGGACGCTCGGTTTTGTCAACGCTCCGGTCATCGGACAGCGTCTGGCCGCGGCCCTTGTCGATGAAACCGTCGACCTTGAGATCTACGACCGCCGTCGCAAACTCATGGCCAAGGTCCTTTCCGATGCCGGTATTGAATTTGAGATGCCGAAAGGGGCCTTCTACTTTTTCGCGAAGAGCCCTGTTGAAGACGATTCGGTTTTTGTCGATGCATTGCTCAAGGAACGGATCCTCGTCGTTCCCGGTAAGGGATTCGGTTTCGGTGGCTATGTCCGGCTCAGCTGCAGCGTTGACGAACGGATCATTGCCCGCAGCGCCGAGGGCTTCAAGCGCGCCATGGAAGGGTTCCGCGGATGATGGTTTCCGTCCTCCTTGCCGCTTCGCTATCCTTTACCGCGACCGCGACAGGCGTGGAAAAGGGGACGCCGATCGAATTTGTCTTCGCCGGCAAGAATACCGACCGAGACTACGAATCGATGTTCCTGCTCGACCAGCCTGTCACCGATTTCTGCAGAGCGGCCGAAAAAGCCGGACTTCCTGTTGGCAAGCCTGTTGATCCTGCACGTTGCCGTCTCTGGCCCGTCGGCTGCCGAGTCAAGATATCTCCGGACATCCATACATTTATCGAAGGCAAGATGCCGGAGGGGCTCTCGGCCGAGGATCCGATCTATACGGGCGGTACGCGCGGACTTGACGGAATTCCAGAAGCCTCGACAAACATGCCAGCCTCTGTCTTTTCCATTTATTCGCTTGCGCAGTCGCCGATCGTCCATAACGGCGTTTACAACCAAGGTGCCGTTTACGGAGCTTTCACGGCCAAGGACACGCTGAAGAAGGGGGAACGTCACACCTTTACCCTGACCTGGGACGAAACCAGCATGCCACGTTCTCTGCACCTCACGGTCAAGCCCGGCAATGCGGCCGACCTCATCAGGCAGTTGCGGACCGAATCGGCGAAGGGTGAACTGGACGTTCTTGTATCCTTTGACGGAGACCTGACCGTTCGCGAGGCCAGGGCAGCGGCGAAGGCTCTGGCCACGTTGGACTCCAAGCAGGTCAAGATCAACGGATGTGACACGATCTTCTATCGATCGTTTCTTCCGCTTGTCAAATGGCTCGACCGCAAGGAACGCCTGACACAGCCCTTTGAGCTAACGTTGGGCAATCCCGACAAGCTTGTCTTCATAGAAGAAGACTGGTCCGGTCCTGGTGACGATCCTGTGCTGACGCCTAAGGAAATTCCGTTTGCCGATGCAGCCAAGCACGACCGCACGGATACGTGTTTCATTTACGCGTGGGACGATGCCAAGGTTTCCCGCATTCTTGATGCCATGTCCAAGTTGACGGGTGCCCATATCCGCAACTGGTATGTCTATTCAGTAGAACATGATTAGTTTACATAACGCCGATTGTGCGAAATAAGGAGAGCTATGAATCCACGTGCGGAAATGCCTGAAATAGATCCCGAGATTCCGGAGCATGCAGTCAGCGTCTACGGACAATCAGATGGCGCCTATGAGGATTTCCCGGTGCTCAAGGCGTTCCAGCAATACATTGATGCCGAACAGGAAAAGGCGCGCAAGCGTCTGATTCTGATTTGCGTGTTCTTCGGCGGCATAATGTTTGTTGTCATCGCCGTTTTCGTTGGTTTGCTTGTCAGCGCCAGCTCGAGGAATCAGATGCTGAATGACAGGATCGTCGAGTATATGATGCGGGACCGCGAACAGCGGGGCTCCGCAGTCGTCGTTCAGCCGTCGCAGGATTCGTCCGCCATCCATGCCTTGACCTCGAAGCTTGACGACCTTCAGAAGAAGCTTGCCGAAAGCCAGGCAGCCGCCGAGAAGATGGCTTTAAACGCCGCGGCGGCCAAGGCCGGGCAGACGGTAGAGACCCTGAGTCCGAAGGGGCCGACGCATGAGGAGCTTGAAATCGCCCGTCTCAAGGCCCTTCTCGCCGCCGAGCGGGAAAAGACGGCCGTTGAACGCGAAAAACAGCGTCAGGCCGAACTAGAGGAATATCGGCGGAAGCACTATCCCGAACTGTATGAGAAGAAGGCTCCCGCCAAGGACGAGGATATTCCTGCGAAGCAGGAGATTAAAAAGGCACCGAAAAAGTCGGCAAGCGAAGAGCTTCTTGAGGAGGTCGATAAGATTCTTAATGAAAGCAAGGCTGTCAGTTATTTTGACGACGACGAGACCGAGGATGATGCCGTCCCTGCGAAAAAGGCGAAGTCCCCTTCACGTCCGCAGCCTCAGCCCGCGCCGAAAAAAGAATTCTCGATCCCCGTTGATGTCCGAGGATCGAGTAGTCGTTGGAGCGTTCCCAACGAGTAGGTAATCAGACGAGGTCAGCCATTGTGACCACCTTCGGGTTGACGCCCGTGGTTGTCATCGGCTTCAGCGTCGTCTTGTCGAATTCGTAGCCGTTGGCACCAAGCGGCCAGACTACGGGCGCCGTGTTGAGGATCGTCGCGCGGAAGCCCTGCAGCGTTGCGCCCATGTTTCCGGTGTGCGAACTATTGCAGCCCTCGTTTTCAATGACGAACGGGTACTTGAACCCCTTCGCCATCAGCGTCTCGAGGAACTTCGTCCAATCGCACGAATCGCTGCCGCCGAAACCCGGAAGCCGCGGCTCGTAATTCATGCGATCCCAGTTGCCGCCCTTCTCGTCGGACGCAAGTTCGGGAAGCCCGGCCTTGCGCTCAAGCGCCGCGCTGACGCGCTGACGCGGGAAGAGCCGGCCCCAGTTGACGGCCTCGGCGTCATTCGGGAAGTTGCGCGTGCCCTTGATGTGGACGCGGCGAAGCTTCCGAAAGTCCATCGCGTTGATGACGTCGGACGGATCGATGTGCTGCCAGACGTCATGCGACGGATCGTAGGTCTCCTGCAGGTTGGAGTCGTCGTCCAGGATCGCGTACATCAGCTTGCGGGCCGCAAGGCAGCCCGGCAGGTTGCAGTAGCAGGCGGACGAAGACGCCGGAACCCACCCTTCCATCGGACAGTTCTCGACGCACAGGGTGACTCCGAGTTCCTTCGCGTACTTGAGGATCGGCGTGAAGACCTTCTTGAACTTCTCGAGATTCTTCTCGAAGCCGCGGTCCTGCGCCGCCAGCGTCTGGTCGTACCCAACGAACGTGCCGCAGACGACGTCATTGGCATCGCCGCCCAGCATCGCCGCGATGCGCACGAGCTTCAGGATGTGGTTCTGGTTCACAACTTGCAGGGCGGGATTTCCGCCGATCAGGTTGTCATAGGCGCCGACGGAGATGCGAAGTCCCTCCTTGTTGCAGATCTCAATCACCTTCTTCGCACGTTCCGGCGTGAAGTTGTCGTAGTCGAGGTGCGTCGCGATGTGGTCCTGACGGTCCGTGTCGCGGCGGAACACGCAGAGCTCGAGGCCCTGCGCACCCACGCTCTTCGCACGCGCGACAACGGACTCGAAGTCAGGGTCGGACGCGAAGGCGGAGGTCATCAGCCAGATCGGGTTGTTGCCCGCCTTCGGCTTCGCCGCATGGGCGAAGGCCGACTTGGAGGCAAACGGCGCGACGGCCGCGAGCGCCGCGGCGCTCTTGAAGAATTCTCTCCTGTTCATTCGCCCCTCCTCAGACAACGATGTCCCAGCCGCGGTAGTCCGCGCGCGCAAGCGGGAGCTTCTTCGCCGTGCAGCCGGCGAAGTCCATCTTCACGGGATCCCAGTCGAAGCCCGTATCGTGGACATAGCTCATGTTGCACAGGAGGCAGAGCGTGCCGCTACGGCCGCCGACCGACGCCGGCGAGATCGTGGGCTTGCGCGTCTCAATGCACTCGCAGAAGTTGCGGACCTGGTTCTCGCTCTTGTAGAGCTGGACCTTGAGGTTGTCGATGTCGAAGACGCTCACGAGCTTCTCCAGCGCCGTGGAGAGCTTGTTGTCCGACTTGGCCGACGAGTCGGTGCCGTAGTCCTTGCCGATCGACGCGGCGACGACCTTGTCGGCCATGAAGAGGTTCTTCGCGTCCTGCAGCTGCTGGCGGATCTCGGCGTTCGGAACGACCGGGCCCGTGCCCTTCCAGACCGCGATCTTGCCGCGGTTCACCGCAACGATGCCATCCGTGCCGTAGAACACCGTGCCCCACACGCCGAACGGGCCGTGATAGAGCTCGATGTCCTTGCCGTTGGGCTTCTTGAAGAGCATCTTCATGCCGAACTGGCGGCGGCCGCCGTGGAAGAGGTTCGTCGAATACGGCTCGTCGGAGCGGATGATCTTGTAGGGACCCGACTCGTCCATGTCCATGCCCCACTGCGCGATGTCGAG
>JAKSOY010000031.1 GCA_024405255.1 Kiritimatiellia bacterium | reverse complement strand
CGATCCGCGTCGCCATACGCCTTGGAGGCGTCTGCCCCGAAACGACCGATTTTGTAGAATCGATCGTGACCAATTCGACTGATTTCTCGATAAATGAACGTAGTGAGGCGTTTTGCATCTATGGCGACGTTGTCGAGAAGTCGAGTTCAGGTTCGGCATTGAATCCTGCATTGCAGATGTTCTATCGACATCGGAATTTCAATCAATATTGTATGGTGAACTGTGACATGGTGTTGGCGGCAAAACTTGATGGATTCGTGACCAGTTCAAATCGACTTGTATATGCAAATTGGGTTCTCGCCCAGAATCCCCTTGAAGAACGGATCAGACGATACTTTGTCAATGTTACGAACGAGCTTCTGTCAGTAAGCCAGCCCTTGTTGCAGTTGGAAGTCGGATCGGAGAGCGAATAATGGTAGAGTTCGAAGGCCTTTCCGTCGACTCCAAGAATCGACGGGACTTGAAGCATGTCGCCGTCGGCGCGTCAAACATTGAACAGGATGACGGAAAGGTGTATACGAAATGAAAACTCGGTTGACATTGCTGCTCTTGTGCGGACTTCTGTGCCTTGAGTCTCTGCTCGCCACGGCAGGGCATTCGCAGGAAGAGGAGACGAGGCTGGTGGCCAGACTCCTTGAATTCACGATGGATTCTCCCGACGTGCTGAAAAGTGGGCAGAGCTATCTCGTCCCGGACTACAGCAACCCCGACGTCTTCTACGGGATTCGGGCGGCGCCGTCCTGGACGCGGGCCGAGAAGGAGCAGGCCTTCTGGAATTTCGTGACGAACATGTGGCAGCTTGATTTCAGCGGAAACGACCGTTCGGCAGGAAGGCCGAGCGTCGTGGCGGCGACGCTCCAGTGTCTCCGCCTGAACTACACGAACGCCGTGCCGTCCATTCGCCGGCTGATGCTGAACCCGACTCTCCGTGGTTCTGCGAGGAGGAGCATCCTCGACTGGTGTATACAGCTGTCGCCTGTGGACGACGGCATGACCCAGTTCATGGGGAATGTCCTGACGAACGAGGCGCTTTTTGCCAAAGACCAGCGTTACTACGTCCTGCAGTATGCCGACAAGGTCTACGGGGCGATGGTGTCGAATCTTGCCGATCGTGCGGTTTGCGACCGTGCTGCCATGATGGTCTACAAAGACTATCCGCGTGATGATTGGCAGAATATGTCAGAGTTAGATTATTTTTTTGCCAGTTATTTTGACGGTTACGCCATGAGTTCGAACCGCCTGGCGTTTCTTGACGGGATGCTTTCCAATACGAATGTGACGGAGAATGCCGACATGGTGTTGATCAAGAGACGTTTTATCGCACTCACAAATCAGCTTCACTCCGCCGATCAGCCCCTTCGGCAGCTGATGATCGGCGAAGGAGGGAACGAATGATGGTCGGTGCGGTCTTGTTTGCAGCAGCGGCATTCACGGTGACGAATATGCCTTCATCGTTCTCGACGATGCAGGAACGGACGGTTCCGTGTCCCGTCGTCTCGGAGCCGAAGGTGGGGATGAAATTCGATCTTGATCTGCCGCAGTCGTCGGACTGTCGGATCGAAGTCTCCGTGGGGCGAGATGCCGACGGCGACGGATGTTTGTCCGATGACGAGTCGAAGGTAGCCGTCGAATGGTCGCGGAATGGGTTCGCTGTTCGCGGCGTCGACGGAGAGGTCAAGGCGTCGTCCGATTCGGCTCTGTACGGTTCGCGGATGTCTCTCGTTCTCAAACCTGGTCGACGGGTAGAGCCGCCTCTGTGGCAGTTGACGGGTCCCGATCTTGTACCGCTTTGCACCGGATCATTTGATCCGAATGCCCACATTCCCGATTTCGATCGGACGCGTGTTCGCATCACGGGTCCGTCGGCGTCGTCGCTCTCAATAACCTCGAAACGTGTTCACGACGTTCTCGTGTTGACAATCCGTTGATGCTCAGGAGAATCAGCTTCACGCGACCGTTCGCCCAGAACGAACCTGTTGTTGTTGCCGCTCTTCTGGCAATCCGTTTTCAATTGACTCTGCGACGCATGATATGATACTATCTTTACAAGAATGCATAGAGGACTTTCCGGGTGGACGGTCGGGCTGCGCATCGGGGTGGGACGGGGTGGTTGAATTCGCATCCTGTCCTGCTTGATTGGGGAGACGATTTCGAATCGAACAGGAGTAGACGATGGTCAAGTCGATGATGGCTTTGGTTGCCGCCGTGTGCGCAGGAAGCGCGCTTTGGGCGGATGAACCGACGATTACGGTGGATGCCTCATCTGTCAAGGTGAGCGTACCTGCGGGCTATGCGCCCGGTGCCAAGTTGGTTCTTGTGTCGGCCGCGAGCGATCGTGGCACGCAGTTCGCCGCCTGGTCGGCGACGCGCGAACTGGTCGCGTCCATTCCCGCAGCAGGCGGCGAGTTCAGCGCGACGCTCGCCGACATCGGCTTCCCCGACGGCAACTGCACGGTGCGTGCGTTCTTCCAGTCCGAATTCGAAAAACTCGACTATCTTGTCGTCGACGCCTCCAACGACTACGTTGATCCGGGGATGCTCGACAACCAGGTCTATGGCATCGAGTACGGTTACAAGCCGACGGGCGGCGGCAGCTACGGCAAGATGATCTGCGCGCTTGACTTCGAAGGTGCGGCGGGAACGCATTTCCGCTTCGAGGGCGCGGGGAGTACGACGAGGTTCAACTTCTGCGCGTGCAACACGTCGGGAGCCTATCAGTACAAGGCCGCAAACCTCAAAACGGACGGCATGAACACGATCCTCGCCCGCAACAATGCAATTACGGTGAATGGCACGAAACTGGGCGACTATCGTACGGGTCCAATGGGGTTGCGCGGGTCGCGCGTGCGCTTGAACACGCTGAATCCCAATTCGGCCAGCGACCACAGTTATGGCTGGTGGTACTACCTGAAGATCTGGGGCGCCGACGATCGTCTGCTCATCGACTACATCCCCGTGCGTCGTACGAGCGACAATGTCGTGGGCTTCTACGACCAGGCCGAGAAGCGTTTCGTCACTCCGACGGGCGGCGGTGCGTTCGGCGCGGGAACCGTGGTGACGGAGGATGCCGTCTTTACCGACAATGCCGGCTACACCCCGGCCGTCGACGTGACGTCGCGTACGTTGACGCTGACAGTTGAGAACGACATCGCCACGGTTGTCGTGCCGGCGGGTTTTGCGACAGGCGAGAAGCTCTATCTCGTATCTGACGGGGCGGACCGCGGACTCGACATCCAGGCCTGGAAGGATCGCACGGTTTTATCGGAATCGATTCCGGCGGCGGGTGGAACCTTCACCTGCACGTTGACCCGTCTCTGCACATTCGGATCGAACGTACTGCGGGTGTTCACGGCGGAAGACTACACGCGTCTCGTTTCTCTGACGGCCAACGAGGCGGACGACTACAACGACACCGGCGTTCTCGACACGCTCTGCTACGGGTTCGAGTACGGCTTCCAGCCCATCAACGGCGCCGGCACGTACGGCAAGACCTTTGCCGGCGTCGGTGGCACGGTTCGTCTTGAACGAGCGGGCAATGGCAACAATCCCAAATACAACTACTGCTTCTACAATGCCGCCTACTCGGCGCAGGTGACGTTGACCTTCTCGCTGGATGGCAACGCCTGCAACAACATCGTGTTCCGCAACAAGACATTGACGCACAACGGTACGTCACGAGGTACGGCCGCCTCGGCGCCGGTGGGCAGTTCCGGCACGGTGTTGCGCATGAACAACAAGAACCTCGCTACAGCCGACCGCGACAGCGGCAAGTGGTATTACCTGCGCCTCTTTGCGCGTTCGGGCTGCAAGCTTGTCGACTATGTGCCGGCGAAGCGCGCAGACGGCACGGTCGGATTCGTCGATCTGGCGGGCCGCACGTTTGTTACACCGACGGGCGGTGGCGCGTACACAAGCGACAACATCGAGCAGGGTGCGGTCTCGCGGATTTTCCGCTATACGGCCCCGACGGCGTATGAATGTCCTGTCGTTCCGCTGACGGCCGAATGGATCGGCGGTACGGATCTGGACCTCAACGCGGCGACGAACTGGCTGTGCCGCAACCTCCGCGGCGAGGAACTGCCGGGCGCGCTACCGAACCGGGGAATCACGGCGGTCACGGTACGCGGGGCCTTTGCCTTCAACGTGGCGACGGCGGAGGACGTCTGCTGGCGGTCGCTCAAGTTCGAGAACGCCGCGCTCGCGGCCGATGCGGATTGGCGCGGGTCGTTCGGCGGCGATTTGGCGACGGGCTTCCTGCTCGATCTTGCGGGGCACACCCTGACGGTCGACGATCTGCAGGGCAGCGGTACGATCACCGACACGGGGACCCCGGGCGGCGTACTGCGTGTCGACGTGTCCGCAAACGCCAAGGCCGCCAACACGGGCATTTTCCTTTCGGGTGCGCTCAGGCTACTCAAGGTCGGCAAAGGCGAGTATCGGGCGCAACATCGGGTCGGGGCCGACTATGCGGGCGGCACGGTGATCGAAGAAGGAACTGTCGCCCTGGACAGCCGCGCACATCCGAATGGCGCTAACGCGTCGATCACCGTCTACACGAACGGTGTCTTCGACGTTGCCGCAGCGAGCGATACTGAAAGCTATGTGTGGACGCAATTCCCGATCACGCTCGCGGGCGGTCAGCTTGAGAACACGGGGGTGGCGACGAGCGTCGGTTGCCGCACGTTGGGAACCGTGCGGTTGACGGCGGATTCGTCGATGTACGCCAAGTCGCAATTTGGATTCCTCGCCCAAAGTTATGGACCGACCTTGCTCGACCTCGGCGGACACGAACTTAAGCTGGACAGTGCCGGCAATTTTCATTTCTACAGCACCGTGATCCAGAATGGCCGCCTGAATGTCGTCAACGGCGGATGGGTTATCATCGAGGGGACGAACGGCGCCGTGGTGGGCTCGCCCACGGTCGATCTCGAGTTCGGGAGGAGTCCGCGTCTGCGGGTGAACAAAAAGCTGCAGGTGCATGATCTCGTCATGTCTGCCGACGATCTCGGCGATTGGGTCGACGGCACCAACAAGGTGGAGATCTGCGGGACGTTCACGCCCCATTCCAACTACATCCACAACTATGTGCTGCTGCATGGTTCGACCATCAATCTCTCCGAGCGCACAACGGTCTACCCGACGGTCAATCCCAAAAAGAACGCTTATCGAGTCACGTTTGCGGAGGGAGCGACGGTGACGGTCGACCTGCACGGACACGAGTACGATACGACGACGCCGACTCAGGTGATGAGCTGGCCGGAGATTCCGGAGAATGTGAATTTCGTGCTGGATGCCCAGACGCGCCGGAGGTGCTATCTGAAGAGTTTCGAAAGCGGGCTCTTCGTGTTGCGCCGCGGCGGCACGGTCCTCTACCTCCGCTAAGAATTGCCGTTGCCTCGTCCATCGAATCGGTCTCAGGATGATGAAGAATATTCTTAAGTTTGGCAAAATGCCGAATATAAGAATATTGCTATTGACAAAATTTAATAAAAGTTCTATAATTCGTGCGGTTTTACAAGGAAAGGTGTCGAATGAACTTTTATGGACGAGAAACGCTTCTGGAACAACTGTCAGCCTTGTGGCGTCGGCAGCAGGCTTCGCTTGTGACGTGTCGGGGACGTCGTCGAATTGGTAAAAGCACGTTGATCGAACAATTCGCGAAACTCGATCAGGCGGAATTGTGGGCTTTTGAGGGATTGGCACCGCAACCGAAGATGGGCAATCAGGACCAGTTGAACGCTTTCTGCCGTCAATTGGCGGAGTTGAGCGGACAGGCGTATGAACCGGTTGAAAGCTGGTTTGACGCTTTTCGGAAACTGGCGTCGGCTGTTCCGCAACGGGGGCGGTGTGTGATTCTATTGGATGAAATTTCGTGGATGGGGAAATATGATCCGAATTTCCCCGGAGAACTCAAGTATGCATGGGACCGGCGATTCCATAGACGCAAGGATCTGATCGTTGTGATCTGTGGATCGGTTTCGAGTTGGATTGAGCACAACATTCTTGCCAATACGGGGTTTGTCGGGCGTATTTCGTTGGATGTCGTCGTACCTGAATTGACGTTGCGTGAGGCGGCCGAGTTCTGGGGGGCGCGTAGATCTCGTGTCGCCACGCGGGAAATTCTGGATGTTCTGTCGGTTACGGGCGGCGTACCGCGTTATCTCGAAGAGGTGGCCCCGTCGCAGTCTGCCGACGAAAATATCAGTCGGATGTGTTTCCGGCCCAATGGATATCTGTTTCGTGATTTCGACGACATCTTCTCGACAGTTTTTGCGGCCAATTCATCTTTGAAGCGCAACGTACTTGAAGTTCTGGCATCGGGATCGCTTGACGGTACGGCGCTTGCGGAACGGCTTGGCACGGCGAGGAACGGTCAATTTTCCGATATGATGGACGAACTGGAGATGGCGGGATTTGTGGCTGCCGATTCGGGTTTGAACCCTGAAAGCGGGCGCCGGATGCGCACGATTCGGTACCGTCTTCGTGACAATTACTCGCGTTTCTACCTGAAATATGTCAAGCCGCACATGCGTGAGATCGCCGAAGGCCGCTACGAGTTCGTGTCGTTGGAGAATCTGCCGGAATGGAATGCCGTGATGGGGCTTCAGTTTGAGAATCTGATTCTCAACAATTTCAAGATGCTGCTTCGCCCGCTTCATCTGGAAAATGTTCAGGTGTTTTCCGCGGCTCCGTTCCGCAAGCTCGGTAAAGATAGTACACGGGGTGTTCAGATTGATCTACTGGTTCAAACGCGTAGAGCTTTGATCGTTGTGGAAATCAAGCGCAAGAACGGAATCGGCGAAGAGGTCGAGCGCGATGTCATGGAAAAGGTGAAACGGCTGTCTGTCGGTCGGGATGTATCGATTCGAACAGCGCTGGTGTATTCGGGGAAGATATCCAAAAGCGTGAGCGGCAGCGGTTATTTTGATTCTCTGATCCGCGTAGACGATTTATTGTGAGAGAGGTTCGCACCAATTGGTGCACTTTAAACAAATTTCTCCTTTTCGTCATTCTCTAATTTTGCTAAAATTTTTCTTAGGGACGGTGTGTTGTCTGTCTCTCTGGAAAATGTGGGTCATCAAGATGTGAGAAAGCGAGGAGACTATGACGAGAAAAATTCTGGCCGCATTCGTGGCGGTGGTTTCGATGATGGGTTGGGCGGTGGATCTGCCGGCGGATTATACGTCGCTTGAGTGGATCCAGTCGTCGGGCACGCAGTGGATCGACACGGGCCATCGGCCTACGGCCGAAACGAAGATCGAGGCACGTTTCAACACATGCATTCGCACGGTCGGGTGGGGCGTGTTCTTCGGTGTCACAGGCAACGACAGTGCGGCGGATGGCGTCTTGATGCGCTATTACAATGCCACCGACGATCTCTCGGCCTGGTCGTGCGGTTCGGTGGAACATGTCATCTCGAACCAGCGGAACCAGGATGTCACGGTTGTGCTTGAGCGGAACGCGTGGACGGTGAACGGGACCGAGGTCGCCGTTCCGTCGGCCGGTACGCCGTATGCGGGCAACCTCTATCTCTTCTGCGGCAACAACGGTGGCAGTCCGTGGCGCCATCAGACGACGCGATTCTACTCCTTCAAGATGTCCGAAGGCGCGCGCGTCGTGCGCGACTTCGTGCCGTGCCGCACGCCGGGCGGCGAGAACGGCCTCTGGGACAAGACCGAGGGCAAGTTCTACGGCAATCTCGGCACGGGGCGCTTCTACGCGTCGGACGATCCGGCGTTGCGCATCACGGGCCTCAAGGCGGCGGGCCAGTGGATCGACACGGGCGTGCGGGCGAAATCGGTCATCAACTCGATCGTCGATTTCACGTTCCTCTCGTCGGGCGGTTCGACCAGCTTTATCGGGGTGCGCAAGACCTATGGCCCTAGCAACGAATACGGCTTCTGGGCGAACGGATCGGGACAGGCCTGCATCGCCTACGGCAACGTCAATTCGGGCTGGAAGACGAACAAATACCCCGTCGGAACCCGCTGCGTCGTGAGCAACGACTGTGCGAAACTCTTTATTGACGGCACGCTCGTACACAACGGCGCGAACAATACGTTCGACACGGGCTACAATGTGGTCATCGGCGCCTACAGCGAGAAGGGTGTGATCACGACGACAGGCAACCGTGCGTTCAGCGGTATTTTCTACAAGGTCAAAATCACGCAGGATGGCGCGCTCAAGCGCGACTTCGTGCCGTGGCGTAACGGCGATGGTATGTGCGGTCTCTACGATGTGTCGTCTGGCAACAGCGACGCGAACAATCCGTCCTATCCGTTCTACGGCAACAAGGGGGATGGCGTCTTCACGAGTGCGGACGACTTTGCGTTCCTGGTGGATGGCACGACGCTGCAGGTGTACGAAGGCACGCTCACGGCGGCGAATCTGGCGGGCTTCACCGCCGTGGAGAAGAAGGGCGTCTATGCGGTCAAGGCGGGTACGCTCACGAACCTGTCGGTGCCGCTGACGCTGTCTGAAGGACGCTTCTCGCTTCAGAATGGCGCGGTTGAGACCTTCACGGTCAATGGCACGCTCACGTTCGCGGGCGGTGCGCGCCTGATCGCCGACGTGACGGCGAACGGCTGCGATTCGCTGGCGGCGACGCAGGTTGCGTTGACGGCGACGGCGGAAAATCCCTTCATCATCGAACTCGCCCCGCAGAGCGGCGTGGCGTTCGATGCGGACCACGCGCCGACGCTGATCGCCGGCGTTGCGGCGGACGATCTGGCGAAGTTCCGTCTCGCGCCGTGCGGACTCGATGCCCAGCTCGCGGTCCAGGGCGGCAATCTTGTCCTGCTCGTCGCGCAGCCCGCGCTGCCGGCCGGCTACTCGCGTCTTGACTGGATCGCCTCCTCGGGTGAACAGTACATCCTCACGGGCGTCGAGGCCACGCCGCAGATGCAGGTGGAGATGTCCTTCCGCGTGAACCGTTATGTGACGAACGGGGCGATTTTCGGCACGGACGCCTGGACGGGCTATCGCTATCTCTTCAACATGCAGAGCAACAAGTTCATGTTCCACGCGGCCGGCAACGACTTGCTCGCGTTGCAGACGGGGGTCGACTATACCGTTCGGACGGACGGTACAACGGCCACGATGACCGGCGGCGGCCAGACGAAGACGGCGGCGATTGCGAACAACATCAACGCCGTCAAGCGCGAGCTGGCCGTGTTCGCGATGAACACGGGTACGTATGGTACGCACATCCGCCTCTATTCGATGGTGTTGCGCGATGCAAGCGGACAGCTGCTGCGGTCCTTCGTGCCGTGTCGTGCGCCGCGCGGCGAAGCGGGCCTGTGGGATCTCGTCGAAGGCAAGTTCTACGGCAACCGGGGTTCGGGCCGCTTCGCCGACCCCGATGACACGCTGCGCCTCGTGAACGCGATTGCGTCGCACGGCAACGACTACATCGACACGCAGTATACCGCCACCGCCACGACCAAGATGACGATGGACGCGGTACCGGTGCGGGCCGACATCAAGAGCGCGTTTTTCGGCGTGTGGCAGGAAGACACATACGCGACGAGCGGTCTCACGTTCGGCGTCTACATCAACGGCAACAAGAATGCGGCGTCGACGTTGTTGACGGGACAGAACGGCGACTGGTTGTCGAACCAGAAACCGCTGATGGCAGGCAGTCGCTATTTCTTCTCGCTCGATGCGGTGACACGGGAATTCCTCTGCTGGCGGGATGGCGACTTCTCCCGGACCTACGATTCGATCTCGCATACGGGTTCGGTGACGGGACAGACGCTGGGTCCGATCTGGATCTTCGCCGCGAATGCGTTCAGCGGCAAGAGCGGGCACACGGGATTGTACTACGGACAGATGAAGGTCTATACGGCGGACATCTATGAAAGCGACGTGCTCAAGCGGGCGTACCGTCCTGCGTGGACGGCGGACGGCCAGCTGGGTCTCTGCGACGTGCAGAACGGCAACACGTTCTATCCGAACGCGTCCACAGTGTCCGGTGCGAACCTCACATGGGAGGGCATTGCCTTCACGCGCGCGGATTCCACGCTGACTGCTTATGAAGGGACGCTCACCGCGGGCGATCTCGATGGCGTGACCGTGCTGGTGAAGTCGGGATGGCACGTGCTGGATGCCGCGGCGGTGACGACACTGCCTGTACTGCAGATTACGAAGGGAACGTTCTCGGTTGCGGACGGCACGGCGCGGACCACGACCGTGAGCGGTTCGATGACGCTTGTGGGCGGGGCTCGGCTTGCGCTGGACCTCACGCCGGCGGGATGCGATTCGTTCTCGCCGACGGCGGTGATGTTCGACAACGCGACCGAGGAAAATCCGGTGGAAATCGATTTGTCCATTCAGTCGGGCACGGACCTCACGCGTTCCTATGTGCTGGTGTCGTCGGGCGTGACGGGCGAGAATGGCCGGGCGCGGTTCATTCGCGTGAACAGCGACGAGCCGATCGAGTGCTTCATCCAGGACGGCGCGCTGGTGTTGCGTTACGGCGACACGACCTCGCCGGTGCGTGCCGAATGGAAGGGCGGTGCCGATGGACGTGTCGACGATGCGGCGAACTGGAAATGCTACAACAGCTTCGGCGAGGAGATGCCGGGCGTGCTGCCGACGGAAAAGACGACGGTCGTGTTGCCCGACGGCTGCGTGTTCAATTGTCCGGCGGGAGCGACGTTCATCTGCAAGGAACTCGTGATGCCGAAGTACATCGGCGGCGACTGTGACTGGTCGGGCCTCACGGTGCCGATCGAGACGGCCATCGATCTGCGCGGCCATCAGTTGACGCTCGCGTCCCTGAATGGCAGCGGACAGGTGTATGACAGCACGTGTTTCGCACCGGTTGAGTATGTCGAATCGGCGGGGGCGTCGTATGTCAATACGCTCTACCGGCATCAGCCCAACACGCGTGTCGAGTGCGTGGTCGATGCGACGGACCCGAGCGAGGCCAATTGGAGGGCGGCGTTTGGCGCCCGCAATGTCGACTACAAGAAGAGCTGCTTCGTCTTCTTCCTGCGCGACGGTTCGGGCATGGCCCGCTACGCCCGTACAGGCGACGAGGCGCAGTATTCGGGTACGTTCCCGTACAGCCAGCGCGTGAAGATCGTGTGCGAGGGGGCGACGGCGACGGTGTTCAACGGCGACACGGGAAGCGTGTTCTACTCCATTACCACAGTGGGTACGCTGGACGGCGGTGTCAACGACATGTTCATCTTCGGCTTGAACCAGGGCGGGGAGAACGGCGTGTCCGTTCAAACGACGAGCCTCAGCAAGTTGAAGCTCTATTCCTTCAAGATCTACGAAGGCGAGACGCTGATGCGTGACTTCCAGCCGGTGAAGTGTTTGACGACGGGTAACTACGGTCTTTGGGATGCGGTGACGTGCCGCTTCTTCGCCAGTGGCAATACATCGCCGCTGACGGGTCCTGCCGTGGCGGTGGACGGTACGCCGATGTCGGGTGAACTGCACGTGGTGGTACCAGCGGAGACGACGCTCACGGGTAAAGCGCTTGCGGTCGACGGGTCGGTGCGGCTCGTCAAGGATGGTGCGGGCGTCCTGCTCTGGAATGGCGGCCGCCTCGGTGCGGGTGTGACGACGTTGGTCACGAACGGCGTTTTCAAGGCGGGTGCGAACGACACGGCCTTTGCCGCGCATGGTCCGATCGTGATCCGCGAGGCGGGACAGTTCGATTTGAACGCCCACATTGGGGGTGGCGGCAGCACGCCGTTCATCGGCACGAAGTTCTTCGTCGAGGGCGAGGGTCCGGACGGGACGGGTGCCATCGTCAACAACGGGTCCAACAACTACGGCTACCATTTGTCGGACGTGCAGCTGACGGGGGATGCGACCTTCGGCGGCGTGTCGCGCATCGACTTCCGCGGGACGACGGATTTGGAAGGCACGAATGCGACGCTGACGGTGAAGAATTCGTCGGTGCTGGCGCTTGTGGACGCGGCGTCGAAGGTGAACGTCGGCCATCTCGTCGTGTCGGATGGCGGTATTCTGCAGCCGTGTGAATTCAATGCGTCCACGCTGAAGGCGCAGGACATCACGTTGCTGCGGGGTGGTGAGATCGCCTACTGGTCCGGGACGGGCACGTGGAATGTTCCCGTGCGCGTGGGCGAAGGCGGCGGCGAAATCTATGCGCAGTATGGTTCCGAACCGTACACCTATGTGCAGCGTGGCACGGTGACGGTCGATGCCGGTTCGACACTGGCGCTCACGTCCCCGGCCAACAAGACCATCAACGGCACGTTGGAGTCCGTGGTGCTGAACGGTACGCTCAACGGCGCGAACGCGAAGGCGACGACGACGATCACCAGCCTGCTTTCGGGCAATGGTACCGTCACGGGCGTGAATGTGAAGATGTCCGGCACGAATTCGTGCTGGCGGCTCGAAGTCGGCGAGGGCGGCTTCACGTCGCGCGTCAATCTCGACGCGGCGCCGGGTGACTTCCTCGCGGGGCTCGCGCGGATGGAAATCTACGGCGTGCGTGCGGGAACGGACTTCGACATCTGTTCGGCCGGCACGCTCACGCTTGACCAGCTCAAGATGATCGTCCTGAAGGCGTTCGACGCGGCGGGAGAGGAGGTCCTTGGCTGCCGCCTGACAATCGAAGAGTCGCGCATCCATGCGTACTTCGGCGATGCGACGATTCCGCGCACGGCGGTGTGGAACGGGTCGGCGGAAGACTTCGACCTCGCGAATCCGGACAACTGGACGTGCGTGAACGACTTTGGCAACGAGGTCGTGTCCGTGCCGACGCGCGATACGACGGTGACGATTCCGGATGGCTGCGTCTTCAATGTCACGAACGGCGCGCCGTTGCTCTATCGTGAACTGATCTACCCGAAGTACATCGGCGGCGACTGCGACTGGACAGGCCTTGCGAGGCCGATCAACTCGACGATCGACCTGCGCGGACACAAGCTCGTGCTCTCGTCGCTGGCGGGCACGGGAACGATCACCGACACGTCCACGCACGGGACCTACGAGCGTTTGTCCTACATCCAGTCGAACAGCAAGGGCGAGTACATCGATACCGGCGTGATCGGCAAGAACGGCATCCACATGGAGATCGACGTGAAGATGATCTCGAACGGCGGTTCGGCGATGCTCGTCGGCGAACGTCCGAAGTACCCCGGTGCGACCTCCAACTGCGGTTTCTGGGTGAACGGCGACGGCATTCCGGCCATCGGCTACGGGTTGATCGATTCGGGTTACGAGACCGGTGCGTCGGGTATCAAGAACACGCGCTGTGTGCTCACCAACTCCCACGCGCGTCTGTTCAAGGACGGCGTGATGATCATCGACCGTACGGACAACACCACGTTCAACAGCAACGTGTCGATAACGCTCTTCGCGCTCCATACGAGTTCAAAAGTCGAGAACACGGGCACTCGCGTGATCACGGCGCAGGTCTTCGGACTCAAGATCTGGGATGAAAACACGCTCTTGCGCGATTTTGTGCCCGTGCGTCGTGTGAGCGACGGCAAGGTCGGCCTCATCGACCGCGCGCATGCCGACCAGTTCTATACGAGTTCGGTTGCGCTCACGGCGGGTCCAGTGGTGCCGTTTGACGACGAACCCTGCGGCGAACTGCACGTGAATGTACCGTCGGGACAGACACTGGAGAATACGTCGCTCACCATCACGCGCCTCGTGAAGGTGGTGAAGGAAGGCGCAGGTACCTTCAAGCCCACGAAGGGACAGGACTACAGCGGCGGCACGGTGATTGCCGAAGGCAAGATCGTCTGCAACGGTTCGTCCGAATTCTATCTGGGCTGCTCGGGCGGCAAGGTGACGATCGACGCGGGTGCGACCCTCGATTTCGATGGCCATGGCAACCAGGTCTACTACACGTTCGTTCTCAATGGCGGTACGATTCGCAGTGCGACAGACCGTGGCGAGTCGGGTTATGCCTGGATGCGCCGCGTCGAACTGACGGCCGACTCCGTGATGTCGGGCGACAGTTTCGGATTCGTTGGGTTGGGCTGGGCGCCGACGACGCTTGAAATGAACGGTCACACGTTGACCGTCGACATCACGGTCGGCAAGCTCTTCTACATGGGCAACCTCACGATTACGGGCGGTGGTACGTTGTACGCACGTTCGGGCGGGTGGCTCGTCTTGGGCGGTTCGAGCAGCGATCCGACGACGGGTTCGATCGACAAGTACGTGACGGCGGAGACGACCACGCTCGAAGTCACGGGTGTCGCGTTGTGCGTGGATTCCGCCACGGTTTGTTTCGCCAACTACTATCCGCATGGCGGCCAGACCTACGACCGGAAGAAAGACAACCAGCCGATCCTGGTGACGGGACGGGTGACGCCGGTCTCCGCCTGGCACGATTGCCAGCTGCAGAGCGGCGCGACGCTCGACCTCTCGCAGAATGCGGCTAGCTGGACCGGTGTGACGACATTCTCGAACAACGCCAACAAGACGGGTGTGGTGAGTTGCGTCGACGGCGCGACGATCTACGTCGATGTGGGGAGTCGTCCGCGCCGCGCGAACCTGTGCCTGATCGCCTGGACCGCCGAGACGCGTCCCGACGCGACGTTCGTGCCGGTACCGGGTTCGGACTTCGAGCTCTACACGACGGACGACGGTCTCTTCATGCGCCGCGGGTTCTTGATTATACTCCGTTAAAAATGGTATAATGGGAGGCATGAAAAGAATATTCATCCTCTCAATTGTTCTGATTGGCAGCGTGTTGGCGGCTGCCGACTATACGGTCACGGGCGACGGCGCGGCGATTCAGAAGGCGATCGACGCGGCGTCAGCCGCAGGTGGCGGACGCGTGGTGGTCACGCCGGGCGTCCACAAGAGCGGCACGCTCGTGCTGCGCAGCCATGTGGATCTTCACCTTGCGGAAGGTGCGGTGATTCAAGGCGGCACGCGGGTCGAGGACTACACCGACTTTCCGCGCAGCGTGTGCGCCGTTTCGCCGGAGAGCTCGTACAAGGTGTTTCTGCAGGCATGGGATGCCGAGGACATCGCCGTGACCGGCAAGGGCGTGATCGACGGGCAGGGTCCGGCGTTCTATCCCGTGAAGTCGGCGCGCGGTCATTGGCCGAAACCTAAGACGAAGCGTCCGATCATGGTGCAGTTCGTACGGTGCCGCGGCGTGAGGCTCGAAGGCGTGACGTTCAAGGACAGTCCGTGCTGGACGATGTTCATCCGCCTTTGCGAGAACATCGCGGTTGACGGCATCACCGTGGTGGGCGATCAGCGCATGATCAACAACGACGGCATCGACTTCGACAGCTGCAAGCACGTGCGCGTGGGCAATTCAAATTTCAAGACGGGCGACGACTGTCTCATTCTGCGTGCGATGCGCGAACTGCCGGAAGAGAAAGTGGTGTGCGAGGACGTGGTCGTGTCGAACTGCGTGCTGAACAGCACGTGCCAGACGATCCGCATGGGCTGTTCGTCGGACGACGTCATCCGCAATGCGCGTTTCCTGAACATCAAGGGCACAGGCAACAACGGCATCTTCTTCGACTATCCGGCGCGCTATCTGCGTCCGTACGATGAAGGGTACATGGACATTTCGGACATCGTCTTCGACGGCTATGAAGGCACGCTCTACGGAAGCGCCCTTCAGATTGTGGCGGAACCGGGCGTGAAGATCCGCGGCGTGCGCGACGTCACCTTCCGGAACGTCAAGGTGAAGAGCCGCCGTTCGCTCCGTTTCATCGGCAATGCCGATTCCATTCTCACGAACATCACGCTTGAAAACGTGACGGCCGAGATTTCGGAAGGCAAGACGTACCTCGCCGCCGCGACGGAGCCGCTGCGGTTCAAGAACTGCACGTTCAACGGCGAGAAGCTGCCCGACGGCGACAAGGTGACGCCGCGCGGAACGCGTCAGCCGCTCGTGCGCCGCGCGGGCGGATCCTGGGAAACGCTTCGCCAGGTGAAATAGCCGCAGGATTTGGACCTGAATCATTTACGCAAACAGAAGGAGGAAAGAAGATGAACTATCTAGGCATCGAGTTTGGTTCGACACGTGTGAAGGCCGTGATCATCGACGAGGCGTTCAAGACGGTGGCGACGGGTTCCTACACATGGGAAAACAAGCTGCTGGACGGTTACTGGACGTATGACCTCAGCGATGTGCTGTATTCGTTGCAGGAGGCCTATCGTCAGGCGGCGGAAGACTATCAGACGAAGAAGGGCGAAGCGCTGACCACATTGGACGGTATCGGCATTTCGGGCATGATGCACGGTTACCTCGCGTTCGATGCGAACTGGCAGCAGCTTGTGCCGTTCCGTACCTGGCGCAACACGACCACGGGACAGGCGGCGGCGGAGCTCTCGAAGCTCTTCGCGTTCAACATCCCGCAGCGCTGGAGCATTGCGCACTACCATCAGGCGCGTCTCAACAACGAGCCGCACGTGCCGCAGGTTGCGCACCTCACGACGCTGGCGGGCTGGGTGCACACGATGCTTTCGGGCGGACGCAATGTGCTCGGCGTGGGCGAAGCTTCGGGCATGTTCCCGATCGACAGTGCCACGGGTACGTACGATGCGGCGCGGATTGCCCAGTATCAGCAGGAAACGGGCGTCGATCTGCTGAAGCTGCTGCCGTCCGTCGTTTCGGCGGGCGAAGAGGCGGGCACGCTCAGCGAATCGGGTGCGCGTCTGCTGGATCCCCTTGGTACGCTCAAGCCGGGTGCGCGGATGGCGCCGCCGGAAGGCGATGCCGGCACGGGAATGGTCGCGACAAACGCCGTCGCGGTGCGCACGGGCAACATCTCGGCGGGCACGAGCGTGTTCGCGATGGTTGTGCTGGAGAAGGAGCTGAAGAGCGCCTATCCTGAAATCGATATGGTCACGACGCCCACGGGCAAGCCGGTGGCGATGGTGCACTGCAACAACTGCACAAGCGACCTCAATGCGTGGGTGTCGCTCTTCGGCGGCGACTATGACGCGCTGTTCCGCGAATCGCTCACGGGCGCGAAGGACTGCGGCGGCGTGGTGACGGTGCCGTACATCAGCGGCGAACCGGTGACGGGACTCGAGACGGGACTGCCGCTCGTGGTGCGCACGCCGGATGCGCAGTTCACGCGCGCGAACTTCATGCGTGCGAACATCTATTCGGCGTTCGCGACGCTCAAGCTCGGCATGGATATTCTGGCGCGTGAAAAGTGTGCGATCGATTCGCTCACGGGCCATGGCGGCATCTTCACGTCGAAGGGCATTGCGCAGCAGTATCTCGCCGACGCGCTCGAAGCGAAAGTCACGTGTCTCGAGACGGCGGGCGAGGGCGGTCCGTGGGGTATGGCGGTGCTGGCGGCCTACGCGGGGTTCCGCGCGACGGGCGGAACGGCGGCGCTCGAGGCTTTCCTGAACGAGAAGGTCTTTGCCGGCGCAGCGGGTACGACGCTCGCGCCCGAAGCGGATGGCGTCGCGGGCTTCAAGGTTTACATGGAACGTTTTGAAAAGGCCCTCGTGGCCGAGAAGGCAATATGCTCGAAGATCTGAAGAAGAAAGTCTATCACGCCAACATGCGCCTCGTGGACGAAGGTCTCGTGGTGCTCACCTGGGGCAACGTGTCGGGACGCGATCCCGAGACGGGGTTCTTCGTGATCAAGCCCTCGGGCGTGCCGTATGGGATGCTCAAGCCGCGTGACATGGTGGTGATGAACCTCGAAGGCCACGTGGTGGAAGGGCAGTGCCGTCCGTCGTCCGATACGCCGACGCACCTCGAGCTCTACCGCGCGTTTCCGACGCTGGGCGGAATCGTGCACACGCACTCGATTGAAGCGACCGCCTGGGCGCAGGCGCAGCGCGAGATTCCGTGCTACGGTACGACGCATGCGGACCAGTTCCACGGCGCCGTGCCGCTGACGCGCTATCTCACGGAAGCGGAAGTGAAAGAGGCGTATGAACTCAACACGGGCAAGGTGATCGTCGAACACTTCAAGGACCGCGATCCGCTGGAGCGTCCGGGCGTCCTCGTGCCGGGACACGGTCCTTTCGCCTGGGGCAAAGACGCGATGAAGGCGGTGGACAACGCCGTGGCGCTCGAAGCGATTGCGCGTCTTGCGCGTCTCACGGAACAGCTGCGCGGTGCGCCTGAGGCGGTGAAGACGGAACTGCCGGCCTATGTGGGCGAGAAGCACTATCAGCGCAAGCATGGCCCCAACGCCTACTACGGACAGAAATGAAGCGTTCTTCGCACAATCGGTTGCGCGGCATCCGCATTCTCTATGAGGATGCGGATGTCATCGTTCTCGAGAAGGCCGCCGGCATCCTCACCCAGGAGACGCGGCGCGGCGACGAGTATTGCGTTGAAGGCGCGCTGACGGACTATGTGCGCAAGGGCCAGTGGAAAAGTTCGAAACGCGTCTATCTCGTCCATCGGCTCGACCGCGAGACGAGCGGCGTGATGATGGTGGTGAAAAACGAGGCGGTGCAGGAATGGTTCCGTTCGAAGTGGAACGAAGTGACCGTCAAGCATTATCTCGCACGCGTCGAGGGCGCGCTTGAGACGGCGAACGGCGTCTATGAAAGCTATCTGCACGAAGACGAAAACTATTTCGTGCGCAGCGTGAAGAATCCGGCGTTCGGCAAGCTCGCGCGGACGGAGTGGCAGGTCGTTGCGGATGCGCAGGCGGCGCGGACGCGTACCGTGACGACGCTTGTCGACGTGACGCTCAAGAGCGGACGCAAGAACCAGATCCGCGTCCATTTTTCCGAGGCGGGTCATCCCGTCGTCGGGGATTCCAAATACGGCAAAGCGCCGCGAAACGCGGCGCTCTGTCTGCATGCGTGGAAGTTGTCCTTCGTCCATCCCGCCACGCAGAAGACGCTCACGTTTGAAGCGCCTCCGCCGGAGTGGACGGGTCTGAAGCCGCCTAGGCCTTCACAAAGCGAATGATGAGCCCGGGCGTTTCGCTTCGGGCGTCGTCGCACACTTGGCGGAACGTCGGCGAAGGGGTCCCGCGGAAGGTCAGCGTCCATTTGGTGCCGTACTCGGTGAGGATGTCGTAGAAGGCGTCCAGATTGTCGCCGTAGGTGTCCGGCAGGGGCAGGGCGGCGCGGAGGATCTTGTGAAGTTCGGCGGATTCGGGATTGTTGCCGAGGTTGATGTAGAAATGCTTTCTCATAGTTGATCTCGTCGGGTGGAATTAGTGAAGACGCTGGAATGTGCGATAGTGGTCGCTTGAGTAGTAGACGCGTCGGTCGTCGGAAAAGACGATGCGCTTGGCACCTCGGGGGCGGCCGCGCGTGTCGACGTCGCATTCGCGATAGCGTCCGTTCGGCAGGGCGCGTTCGTAGTTGCCGTAGCGGTCGCCGCCGATCGATTTGCCGTGGGCGTAGGGTTCGAGCGGGCCGCCGGTCCAGCCGAGACGGCGCGCTTCGTTCTTCGTGATGAAGTTGCGCGGCAGGGTTCCGTAGGCGACGATGTAGCGGCAGAGGTTGTCCTTGTCGGTGTACTCGCCGTCACGGGCGGGGGTGGCGGCAACGGGACGCGTCACCGGAGTGCCGGGACGCACGGCGGCCGGTGTTGTGGGCCGGGCGGGAAGATTTTTCTGTACGGTGATCTGCGGTGTCGCCGGTTTTGGCGCGGGATTTGTGCGAGGTCGTGACGACCCCCAGAGTCCGGCGGCCGAGAGGATGCCGCTTGTCGCGAGAGTGACGGCAAGTAGCGAGAGCTTGAGGAATTTCTTCATCTGATTGGTCCTTTGTGTTTCAAAATGAAAGCGGGCGTATTATCGCATAGTACGTGCGTGCGCGCAAGTCCAATTTTCGTCTTGCGCCTCGGACGGGAATGGTGTAGAATCTTTTCTCGTCAGACTTGTTTGAACCGTCCTGAACGCGAAAGAGTCCAACCCGATGAAAGCAAGAACAGCTAAACCCAAAAACGAGCGGCGTCCACATCTGTTGGACGATCCGTACTTGGCGCCGTTTGCGGCGGCGATTCGCGGGCGGGCGGCTCACGCGCGGATGCGCGCGGCGGAGCTGACGGGCGGCCGGCAGTCGCTTGCCGATTGGGCGAGCGCACACGAGTTCTATGGACTTCACCGGACGGAGACGGGTTGGGTGTTTCGCGAGTGGGCGCCGCAGGCGACGGCGATCTGGCTGGTGGGCGACTTTTCGAAATGGCGGCGTACGACGCGCTTCCAGCTGAAGCGGCGCGCGGGCACGGACGTGTGGGAACGGACCTTTCCGGCGCGGTTGATCCGGCACGCGCAGTTCTATCATCTCGACGTGGAATGGGCGGGTGGCTCCGGCGAGCGCATGCCCGCGTATGCGCGCCGTGTGGTGCAGGACGCCCAAACGCAGCTCTTTTCGGCGCAGGTGTGGGAACCGAAGACGCCCTATGTGTGGCAGCATGCGTCGCCGAAAGCATCGGTACCGCTCATCTATGAAGCGCATGTGGGCATGGCGGGCGAGGCGGAGAAGGTCTCGAGCTATCTTGAATTCCGCGACAGCATCCTGCCGCGCGTGAAGGCGGCGGGCTACAATACGGTCCAGCTGATGGCGGTGATGGAACATCCATACTATGGCAGCTTCGGCTATCATGTGTCGAGTTTCTTCGCGGCCAGTTCGCGCTTCGGTACGCCCGAGGAATTGAAGTCGCTCATCGATACGGCGCATGGAATGGGCTTGAGGGTGATTATGGATCTTGTCCATTCGCATGCGGTCAGAAACGAACGCGACGGACTTTCCCGCTTTGATGGTACGGACTACCAGTACTTCCACGCGGGGACGAAGGGCTGGCATCAGGCCTGGGATTCGCGTTGTTTCGACTACGGCAAAACCGATGTGCTGCATTTTCTGCTGTCCAATTGCCGCTATTGGCTCGATGAGTTCCACTTCGACGGCTTCCGCTTCGACGGGGTGACCTCGATGCTCTATTGGGACCACGGACTCGGTCGCGCCTTTACGAACTATGGCTGCTACTTCGACGGTTCGATGGATGACGATGCGTGGTGCTATCTCGCATTGGCGAACCAGGTGATCCACGAAGTAGACCCGCAGGCGATGACAATTGCAGAAGACGTGAGCGGACTCCCGGGGTGTGCGGCCCCGCTGAAAGACGGCGGTCTGGGGTTCGACTATCGTCTGGCGATGGGCGAACCCGACTATTGGTTCAAGCTCGCGGAGAAGGTCCGGGACGAAGACTGGAATATGCACGGCCTCTATTACGAACTCACGAACAAACGGGCGGAGGAGAAGGTCGTTTCGTATGTTGAAAGCCACGATCAGGCGCTCGTCGGCGGGAAGACGTTTTTCTTCCAGCTCGTGGATGCGGCGATCTACGAGGGAATGGGAATCGACCAGCACAACCTCACGATCGAGCGCGGGCTTGCGTTGCACAAGATGGCGCGTCTGGCCACGCGTGCGTTGGCGCAGGGAGCCTACCTGAACTTCATGGGCAATGAATTCGGACATCCCGAGTGGATCGATTTTCCGCGCGCCGAAAACAATTGGAGCTACGCGCACGCCCGGCGCCTCTGGTCCCTGCGGGACGATCCGAAGCTGCGTTTCAAGGGATTGGGCGATTTCGATGCGGCGATGCAGAAACTGCTCGCAACGACTTCAGGGACCTCCGCCGGACGGCGGCTTCCGCAGCAGCTTTGCGCCCATGACGGCGACAAGGTCCTGGCGTTTGCCCGAGGGGCCTTCCTCTTCGTATTCAACTTCAATCCCTCGGTGTCCTTCACCGGGTATGGCATTCGCGTACCGGAGAAGGGGCGGTACCGTCTCGTTCTCGATACGGACGAAGTCGCCTTCGGGGGGCAGGGCCGTCTGGTCGCCCATCAGGTTTTCGTGACAGATGAGGTCGGCGACGGAAAGGACGCGGCCAACTGGGTCCGACTCTATTTGCCGGCGCGGACGGCGCTGGTGCTTCGTCGTCTTGCGCGCTAGGTTTTGAAAGGAAAAGTCTCAATGAAAAAATATGTACTCATGCCGATCCTGCTTGGATTCTTTGCGATGGGATTCGCGGATATCGTCGGCACCGTGATGAACCAGGTTACGGCCGAGTGCCAGCTCTCCGCGCGTGTGGCCGGATTTCTTCCGTCGATGATCTTCATCTGGTTCCTGCTCATTTCCGTTCCGGCCGGACTCCTTTTGGTGCGGCTCGGTCGGCGCCAGACGTGTCTTCTGTCGTTGGCGGTGACGGCGGTGGCGATGTTCCTCGGCCTCGCGGCGGGGGCTTCGCGCGTGTGGATCTACTTTGTCGTCTTTGCGTTGCTGGGTATCGGCAATACGATTCTGCAAGCCGCGTTGCCGGCGTTGCTGTCCAATGTGACGGCACCGGAGAAACTGACAAGCCGCCTGACCCTGGGGCAGTTCGTCAAGGCGATTTGTGCCGCATTGACGCCGGTGTTCGTGAAGTATGCGTCGACGTCGTTCGGGAATTGGAAACTGCTGTTCCCGGTGTATGGCGGATTGACCGTCGTGGCGATCGTGGCGCTGCTGGTCATTCCGATTCCGCGCGAGGAGAAACGCGAAGGGCGCGGGGCGACCTTCTGCGGGTCGTTGGCGCTGTTGGCCGACCCGCGCGTACTCGTGCTGGCGCTGGGTGTTTTCGCGTCCGTCGCCATCGATGTCGGATTCAACATCGCCGTGCCTGGGATCCTGGCTGAACGCTATCAGTTCACGCGCGATGCGGCGGGGATGGGTCCGTCCGTGTTCTTCATTGCGAAGACGGCGGCCTCGTTTGTGGGGGCGTTTCTGTTTGCGCGGATCCTGCCGGTGAAGTGTTTCCCCTGGACGGTCGCGCTGGCGTTGTTGGGGACCGTTGGCGCGTGGCTGGCGCCGACATCGCAGATTTTCCTCGCGGCCGTATTCGTCGCCTCGTTCGGTCTGGGCAATACGTTCGGCATCTGTTTCGGTCTGGCGATTGCGCGTCGGTCGGATCGGACGGACGAAGTCAGTTCGCTGATGGTGATGGCGATTTCGGGCGGTGCCGTTGTTTCGGCGGCGCTTGGTTTTGCGCAGACGAGCTTCGGCTTGACGGGTGTGTTCGTTGTGCTGCTTGTGCCGCTCGTCTATCTTGGCGTGCTGTCGTTGGTGGCGCGCAAGGGCTGAACGGAGATATCTGGTTGATGGAGTCAGGGAGATGGAGATGCAGACCGGCAAGAATGTTTGTACGCTGTGCGCGGACCTGGGAGGCAGCTGCGTCAAATTGGCGGCGGTGCAGGATGGAAAAATCCTCGGGAGTGAAATCTTCGACGTGTCGCCGACGGGTGCGCAGGGCACGTTGGCGCTCCTGGCGGACCGTGCGCGGAAGCTGATGGCGGAACATCCGGGGAATTGGGCGGGCCTCGGACTTGCCTCGCCGGGGATTGTCGACGAAGAGGCGCGCCGTGTCGTCAGTTGCAATGCGAAGCACGCCGGCATTGAGGCGATCGACTTGTCGGCGTGGGCGCGGACGACGCTGGGCCTTGATCTCAAAGTGGTGAATGACGCGCGTGCGGCGCTGCTGGGAGAGTTGGCCTACGGCGTGGCGCAGGGCGAAAAGAATGCTGTCCTGATGATTCTTGGAACCGGCGTCGGAACGAGTGTGGTCAGTCAGGGCCATGTGCTGCGCGGCGGGCACGGTACGTACAGTTTGCTCGGCGGACACTTCCCGATCCAGTTCGACGGCGGACGGAAGTGCAACTGCGGCGGCGTCGGATGCCTGGAGGCGTATGTGGGGACGTGGGGGCTGAAAGACCTGGCGGGCGATCCGACCTATGACTATCGGCGGCTCGAAGCGGATTGGTCGCGAGGGGATCCGAAGGCAGTTGAACTGTTTCGTGTGGTTTCGACGGCGCTGGGGGCCGGGGCGCTGGCGTTGGTCCATCTCTACGACGCCGAGACGGTTGTGTTCTCCGGGGGCGTGTCACGGTTCGCGGCGTTGCTTGCGGCGGCGAAAGAATATGTGTGGCGGCATGCGTGGACGCCGTGGGGGAAGGTGAAGTTTTTGCTGGCGGAACAGCCGGAGATGTCCGCTACGCTCGGGCTTGATGCGTTGTTCACGAAGGGAGAATGGCAGTGAGTGTGACGTACGATCGGTTTCCGTCCGTGTCGGTGCCGGTGAATGCAACGGACTACGCGGTGGCGGGGTGGACGGCTGTCGGTACTGAACTGCGGCGGCGGATTGCGGATTTGGGTCTTGGGAAAACGGTTGTCTGCGTCGACTTCTACCAGGGCGTCTGGGAAGACGAAGTCGTTGCGGCGCTCACGGCGGAATTGAAGCCGGCATGTGTCGTCTGTACGCGGGAGGCGAATCGCGGGCGGGACGAAGTTCGGGCGATGCTCGCACGCGAAGTCGGCGAAGACCGCGTGTTCGGTCTGTTGACGCATCGAACGGTGGACGAGTTTTTCGATGCCGCGCGGGTCGAGGCGTTGCGCGCGCGGATTGCGTCCGTCCCGGACGGGGTGGTGCTCGTCTGCGGCGTCGCGGCGGGATATGTGTGTCCGACGCGCGACGTGCTTGTCTATGCCGACATGGCGCGCTGGGAAATCCAGATGCGCTATCGCAGCGGCAAACTCGCGAACTGGCTCGACGACAATTACGGCGAGGACGTGTTGCGGCTCTACAAGCGCGGGTTCTTCGTCGATTGGCGCGTTCTCGATCGGCACAAGCGCAGCCTTTATGATGCGCTCGACTATGTACTCGACACGAATGCGGAAGAACCGAAGCTGATGACGGGTTCGGCGTTTCGGCGCGGGCTGGAGATTGCCGCGCATCGTCCGTTCCGAGTCAAACCCTATTTTGATCCGGGCGTCTGGGGCGGACAGTGGATGAAGGAGAAATTCGGTCTTGATCCGGCGAAGAAGAACTACGCCTGGAGTTTTGATTGCGTGCCCGAAGAGAATTCGCTGCTTTTCGATGTCGGTGGAATCGTTCTGGAAACGCCGGCGATCAACTTGGTCTTCCGGTGTCCGCACGAACTGCTGGGCGAAAAGGTACACGCACGGTTTGGTACCGAGTTCCCGATTCGCTTCGACATGCTGGATACGATGAAGGGCGGGAATCTCTCGTTGCAGTGCCATCCGCTGACGGAGTACATCCAAGAGCAATTCGGCATGCACTATACGCAGGACGAGAGCTACTATCTGCTTGATGCGGATCCGTCGGCCAGTCCGCATGTCTATCTGGGGCTCAAGAACAATGTCGACCGCGCGGAATTTGCGGCGGCCTTGCGCGCTTCGGCGACGACGGGCTCGTTCGAGGCGGAGAAGTATGTCAATGCGTTCCCCGCGAAGAAACACGACCACTTCCTGATTCCCGGGGGCACGATCCATTGCTCGGGGGCGGACTGCATGGTACTCGAGATTTCGGCGACGCCGTACATCTTCACATTCAAGATGTGGGATTGGGGTCGATTGGGCCTCGACGGGCGTCCGCGTCCGATCCATGCGGAACGCGCGCTGGCGAACATCCAGTTCGACCGCGACACCGACTGGGTTCGGGCGAACCTTGTCGATCAGGTTGAAACGCTGTCGCAGACACCGGGTGTGACGGAAGAACGAACGGGGTTGCACGCACGCGAGTTCATCGAGACGCGCCGCCATTGGTTCACCGAGCCGGTTCTGCACGACACCCACGGGGGCGTGAACGTGCTCAACCTCGTGGAAGGGGAAGAGGTGACCGTGGAGAGTCCGACAGGGGCCTTTGCGCCGTTTGTCGTACACTACGCGGAAACGTTCATCGTACCGGCGGCCGTCGGCGCATACGTGATACGCCCGAGCGGCCCCAACGCGGCGTCACGCCACGGCACCATCAAAGCATACGTGCGCACCTGACCAGGTAAGTAAAAGGCCTACCAAAGTAGAAATACTTACTACCCTCGGGTAGTAGCACAACGAATAGGCTTTACCCCTGCCGGTCGCCTCGCACCTCGAGGCCCCAACCGCCTACCCGTCGTGCTACTACCCCCCCCCCGCGCCGCCCCCGCGCACCACAAGGCCCCAACCGCCTACCCGTCGTGCTACTACCCC